>CANJSG010000166.1 GCA_947476875.1 Verrucomicrobiota bacterium
ACTGGAAATCGACTCTTGAGCGTTGCCTCGACGAAACGCCCGGTGCCGTCATCGGCGAGATCGGGATCGACCGGTGGATGCTGGAGAATCCGGATCGCTGGCGGGCCTACCTCGGCGCGGCGACTGGCTCCACCGGGTCTGAGCGCGAACCCACGCCGATGCCGGATCAGGAAGCGGTCTTCGTCTGGCAGCTCAAGCTGGCGGTGGAACGGGGGTTGCCGGTCAGCATCCATTGTCTTGAGGCCTTCGGTCGGCTGCTGGAGCTGCTGCAGGAACATTGGCGGCCGGGTCAGGGATTTCTCCTGCACAGCTATGGCGGACCGGCCGAGATGGTTCCGGCCTTCGCCAAACTCGGCGGCTACTTCGGATTTCCCGGCGCGCATCTTGCGCCGCGAAAGCAGAAGCGCCGCGAAGCGTTCCGTGTCGTGCCGAGGGATCGCCTGCTGGTGGAAACCGACGCGCCGGATCAGCCGCTGCCCGGGCCGGCGTTTCGTTTCAGCGATTCCGCCGGACACTCTTGGAACCATCCGGCGAACCTCGCGGCCGTGTATCGCGGCTTGGCGGAGTTTCTCGAAGACGATGTGGCGGTGTTGGCTGCGGACGTGGGCGCGAATTTCGAACGACTGTTCTGCAGGTAGGCCGGGCGTCCGCGCCCGGCCAGAAGGTGTTTGTCCACGAAGGACACGAAGGTCTGGCGTTCAAAGCCCGCTGGCCGGGCGAGGACGCCCGGCCTACCTCGGGGCTGATGATCTCATCCCCAGGTTCTCGTAGAGGAAGGACCACTTGTCGGCGGATTCCTCGATGAGCTTTGCCGTCGGTTTGCCCGCGCCGTGGCCGGCCTTGGTCTCGATGCGGATGAGCACGGGCGCTTCGCCGGCCTGCACTTCCTGCAACCGCGCCGCATACTTGAAGCTGTGCGCCGGCACCACACGGTCGTCGTGGTCGCCGGTGGTGACCATGATGGCGGGATACTTCGTGCCGGGCTTCAGGTTGTGCAGCGGGGAATAGCCCTTGAGATAGGCGAACTCGGTCTTGTCTTCGGGCGTGCCGTAGTCGCTCGTCCAGGCCCATCCAATGGTGAACTTGTGGAAGCGCAGCATGTCCATCACACCCACGGCGGGAAGTCCGGCGCCGAAGAGGTCGGGGCGCTGGTTGATGACGGCGCCGACGAGCAGGCCGCCATTGCTGCCGCCCATGAGCGCGAGCTTCTTGGGCGCGGTGTATTTCTGCGCGACGAGATGTTCGGCCGCGGCGATGCAATCGTCGAAGACGTTCTGCTTTTGCAGTTTCGTTCCGGCCTTGTGCCAGGCTTCGCCGTATTCGCCGCCGCCGCGGAGATTGGCCACGGCATAGACGCCGCCGAGTTCGAGCCACGCGGCCATGCTGGTGGAGAACGACGGCGTGATGCTGATGTTGAACCCTCCGTAGCCGTAAAGGATGGCCGCGTTGGAGCCATCGAGCTTCAGGCCCTTCTTGTGCGTGATGAACATCGGCACGCGCGTGCCGTCCTTGCTCGTGTAGAAGACCTGCTTGGTCTCAAAATCGTCCGAATTGAAGTCCACCTTCGGCTGGCGGAAAACCGTGGCCTGGCCGGTCGTGAAATCGTAGCGGTAGATCGCGCCCGGCACGGTGAAGCCGGTAAAGCTGAAGAAGGTCTCCTTGTCGCCGCGTTCGCCGCCGAAGCCGCCGGCCGAACCGATTCCCGGCAACGGCAGCTCCTTGTCGAAGGTGCCGTCGAGCTTGAAGAGCTTCACGACGGAGCGGGCGTCCTTGAGATAATCCACGACGAAGCGATCACCCACGACGGACGCGCCGGTAAGGTTGTCCTCGTTTTGCGCGATGAGGACCTTCCAGTTCGAGCGTGCGGGTTTGGCGATGTCGATGGCGATGATGCGACCACGCGGGGCATTGAGGTCGGTGCGGAACCAGAAGGTCGTGCCGTCGTTGTCGAGCGGCGTGTAGTCGGCATCGAACTCGTTGAGCAACGGCACCACGTCCCAGGCGGGTTTGGACAGATCGACGAGGAAGACGCGGTTCTTCCGGTCGGTTCCTTGGTTCTGGGAAATGACGAGATACTTCCCGTCGTCCGTCACGCTGCCTCCGAAGTTCCACTCCTTCTGGTCGGGCCGATCGAACACCAGACGGTCCTCCGACTGCGGCGTGCCGATCTTGTGGAAGTAGAGTTTGTGGAAGTAATTCGCCTTGGAAAGTTTCGTCGCCTCCGTCGGCGCGTCATAGCGGCTGTAGAAGAAGCCGCTGCCGTCCTTCAGCCACGACGCCCCTGAGAACTTCACCCACTCGATCTTGTCCGCCAGATCCTTGCCCGTCTTCACGTCGCGCACCTGCCACTCCTGCCAGTCCGATCCCGAACGCGACACGCCGTAGGCCAGCAGGTTGCCGTCTTTCGACAACGCCAATCCAGACAACGCCACCGTGCCGTCGGCCGAAAGCGTGTTGGGATCGAGCAACACCTTCGGCTCCGACGAGAGCGTCTCCATCGTGTAGAGCACCGACTGGTTCTGCAGGCCGGAATTGCGGCTGATGAAGTAGCGTGAGCCGCGTTTGGAAGGCAGGCCGAAGCGTTCGTAGTTCCACAGCTCGGTCAGGCGTTTGCGGATCTTCTCCCGCTCGGGAATGCCCGCGAGGTAGCCGAAGGTCACCTTGTTCTGCGCCTCAACCCAGGTCTTGGTTTCAGCGGCGTTGTCGTCCTCCAGCCAGCGATAGGGATCGGCCACTTCGGTGCCGTGGAGGGTTTCAACGACGGTGGTCTTGCGGGTTTCGGGATACTTCACAGGAGAGGCGGCCGAGGCGGATGTGATGAGGACAGCGAACGCGGCCAGGGCGACGGGGCCGGTGAGGCGGTTCAAGGCGGAACTCATTGCCGCGAAAACTAGCCGCCGCCGGAGAACACGCAACAGACCTCCGTGGGCGGTCCTAGTGGTAGGGCCGCTGCCGCCCAGACGGGAACTTACGCAAAGATCCCCAGCTCCCGCAGCGAGGTGTAGCCGCGCAGGTTCTTGTCCGACTTGCGGCCGAGGATGATGTGGTCGAGCAACTCGATCTTCATCAGCTGGCTGGCCCGCACGAGGTCGCGCGTGACGCGGATGTCCGCGTCGGACGGCGTGGAGTCGCCGCTGGGATGGTTGTGCACGAGGATGAAGGCATGGGCGTTGGCGAGGATCGCGGCCCGGAAAACTTCGCGTGGATGCACCAGGATCGTGTCGAGCGTGCCCTGCGAAATACGCTCCGTGCGGATCAGGCGTCGGCGGGTGTTCAGCAGCACGGCGTGAAACTCCTCCACCTCCGCCAGCCGCAGTTCCTCGGCCATCAGTTCGGCGATGCTCTCGGGCGAATCGAGGAGCGGCAGTTCGATGCGGATCTCCTGCGCCATCCGCCGGGCCAGGGTGAACGCGGCCTTCAACGCCACCGCCTTGTCGCGGCCCACGCCCTTCACCCGCAAGTCGTCCAAGGCGGCCTTGGCCAGGGCGTCCAGCGTGCCGAACTTCCGCAGCAGCTGTTCCGCGACGTGGATGGCCGACATGCCCTTCATGCCCGTGCGGAGCAGGATGGCGATGAGTTCCGCGTTGGACAGCGCGTCGGCGCCGTGGGCGACCAGCCGTTCGCGGGGACGCTCCTGTTCCGGCAAGTCATGGATGCGCGCGGGCTGATGGGACATGGGCGGCAGTTCTCCGCCAAGTCGTGGAGGCTGTCGAGCGCGGCGGTGCCGTTGACACGGGACGCCGGAAACCTACTTGGCTTTGGGCCGCGCCTTGTAGCGTTCGTAGAGCAGCGTGTGCTTCGACCCGGTGCCGACTTCGCGGCCGGCGATCCAGATGCGAAGGACCTTGGCGCGGACGTCGAGGATGTCGCCATCGACCGCGATGAAGGTCGCTTCCTTCCCTGGCTCGATGGAGCCCAGCCGATCCGCGAACCCGTAGGCCTTGGCGGGATTCAAGGTGATGGATCGGAGCGCTTCATCATGGGGCAATCCATAGGCCATCGCGTGCGCGGCGGCGTAGGGCGCGTTGCGGACGAAGCTGGCCTCGTCATTGAACGTAGGATCCTTGAAGGCGATCGAGACGGACACGCCTGCCTTGTGCAGTTGTCCTGCCGCTCCGAACAACGCGTCGTAGGGCTGGCCATCGTCGGGCTGGACGAAGGTCGCCTGGAAGATGACGGGGATGCGCCGCTTCGCGAGTTCATCGGCGGCGAGTGCGGCGTCACGGGCTTCTGCGAGGACGACGCGGAAGGATTTGTCCGCGGTCCATTTCAAGGCGGCGCGGATCTCGCGCAGGTCGTTCGCGTGGATGACGAGCGGGATTTCGCCGCGCAGGACCGGCAACATGGCTTCCCATGACGGAACGACGGACGCGCCGTTGGTGCGGCCCTTTTGATACGCCGCCGCTTCAGTGAAGAACGTGTCGATCTCCTGGAGCTTTATGCGGCGCTCCTTCGCCTGGTCGTCGAGCGATTTCCACGCCTTGGGGTCGCCGAGGAGTTCCTTGGGCGTGGTGTCGAGGGCGGCCGACGGCCAGTAGAGATGCATCGCGAGCGAACGTTTCCGGGTCATCTGCTCCACCGTCCAGCCATCGAGTGCGACGAGCGCGGACTGGCCGGCGACGATGCCTCCCTGCGGCACCGGGACGGCGTGGGTGACGCCGTTGGCGCGGGCGACCGGGATCAAAGCGGAGTCGGGATTCACCGCTACCCACGACTGGACCTCGGGATGGAACTGCCCCGCCTCACGGGTGTCGATGGAGGCCCGGACGGAATCGATCTCCATTAAGCCCAGCGTCGTCAGCGGAGCGATCAAACCGGGAAACAGTTGCTGGCCGGGGAGCTCAATAACTTTCGCGCCATCGGAGGGAACCGACATTCCCACGGCCACAATCTTGTCGCCCTCGATGAGAACGGAGCCGTTGGTGAACGAAACCCCGCTGACCGTGTGGACGACCGCGGGCTTGAGAAGGAAGCGGTCGGCGGCTGAAACGTGGAACGCCGACAAGGTCGCCGCGAACACGGCCAGCCAAGTCGTCAGGCCAAGCGGAGGTAGGGCGAAGGCTCCTGCCGAGCCGCCTCGAAACGAGCAAGTATTCAAATGGTAGATCGCGGGAAGCCAACGGTCCTCGTGCGCCCACAGAGTTGCCGCTGGAGCGGATGAGGCTCCCTCACCCACAAGGCGGCTCGGCGGGAGCCTTCGCCCTACCTTCTTTGGGACTTCGTAGGACTTCGCGGATGAACTCATCTTCAGCGGAGTGTCCGGTTACTTCGCGTCGGCGCGGGGGCGGTTGCGGAACTTGTCGTAGAGTTGGGTGTTCCGGTTCTTGAGCGACTGCTCCTCGCCCGCGATCCAGACGTGCTTCACCTGCGAACGGATGTCGAGGATGTCGCCGGTGGCCGCGAAGAAGGACGCATGTTTGCCGACCTCGATGCTGCCGAGCCTGTCCGCGACGCCGTAGATCTGCGCGGGCACGAGCGTGATCGACTTGATGGCGGCATCGGCGGGAAGGCCGAAGGCCATGGCTTGAGCGGCGGCGTAGGGAAGGTTGCGCGCGTTGTTTGACGTGAAGCGACCGAGGCTGTCGGTCAGCGCGACAGTGACGCCCGCTTTGTGGAGAATCCCAGGGGCGCTGAAGTTCGCGTCGTAGCCGTCGCTGTCGCGCATGGGCAGCGGGAAGACGTGGTTGTAGATGACCGGCACCTTCTGTTTGGCCAATTGCTCGGCCACCAAAGCCGCGTCGCGTCCGCCGAGGATGACGATCTTGAGCTTCCGTTTCTCCGCCCAGGCCAAGGCCGACTTGATCTCGCGCAGATCGTCCGCACCGATCACGAGGGGAAGTTCACCACGCAGCAATGGCAGGGCCGCTTCGTAGGCTGGGACGACCGGCGCACCGGCTGCGCGGCCTTTGGCGTAGGCGTCGACGTCGTTGAACCAATTCTCAATGACCTGGACCTTTTCGCGACGCGCCTTGGCCTGTTCGTCCATCGAACCGCCGCCGCCACGACGTCCGCCGGTCGCCAGCGACATGGTCGGCCAGTCGAGATGGTAGGCGGCGCGTTTGCGGACGGCCATGTCCTCGACCGTCCAACCGCCCGTGGCGATGACGCCGGAGACGCCGCTGAGGATGGAGCCCTGCGGCACGGGAATGAAGTGGGTGATGCCGTTGGCGCGCGCGACGGGGATGAGTTCGGAGTCGGGATTGACCGCCTTCCACGATTCGACGTCGGGATTGAAGTCCCCGACTTCACGGCGATCAACCGAGGCGCGGACGGACGGAATCTCCACCAAGCCCAGCTCGGTCGAAGGGCTGATCAAGCCGGGGAAGAGATGCAGGCCGGCGAGGTCGTTGGTGCGGTCGGCCTTCTCGCTGATGGACGCGGCGATGGCGGCAATCTTGCCGTCCTTCACCAGCACGTCGGTCATCGGAAGCGTCGCACCGGACACGGTGTGGACCGTGGCGCCGCGGAGGAGAAGGGTGTCGGCGTGCGAGGAGGCCGCGAATCCCAAGAAAATGAAAACAAGAGCCCGGGCCAACGCAGGATGTTTTCGTTTACAGTATGTTCGCATGGTTCTTCAGGTAGTCCTGCCAGTCGGCGTAATCCATGATAAAGGAAAGAGGTGAAGTGTCGGTTCGCGGCCTGCCGGTTCTTACATAGAGTTTCATCGCTGCGAACTCAGCTGGAAGTCCTCGCCGCTTGAGGCAGAGAAGCAGTCTTTCCAAAGGAACTTCGTTTGAACTCGTGAGAATCCCAGACGCTTCCACCCAGCTCTTGAACCCCGCGGCGGCGTCAAGAATCACAGCGCTCGCTTTCGCGAGCTCGGCTTCTGTAGGGATGAAATAGTCGGCGCCATCCATGCTCAGTTCCTCATCGGGAGTTCGCAGTCCTGGCATTGTTCGACGCCGAGGTGGCGGCTGGTTTCCAGCGCGCGGAGGAAGAAGGCGGCGCGGGCGGATTCGGATCCCTTCTCGGCTGGCGCACCATCTCCAGAGAGCTTCTTGACCTTGTCGATGAGGGCGAGGCGTTCGGCTTTGAGGGCGTCGCCCCGGAGCTTGGCGGCATCGCGGTCAAAATACTTTTTCCCCTCGATCCAGGTCTGGAGGCAGATGCTTGACGAACTAAGCGGATTGCCGCTCCAGATGGCGAAGTCTCCGTCCTTGCCGTTCTCGAGCGAGCCGACCCATTGGTCGATGCGGAGCTGCTTGGCCGGGTTGATGGTGACGAACTTCAGCGCCTCGGCCTCGGGCGTGTTGCCGTATTTCACGGCCTTGGCGGCTTCGAGATTCAAACGACGGGCAAGGTCGGAGGAATCGCTGTTGAAGCTGACGAGCACCCCGCGGTCGCGCATGAGGCTGCCGGCATAGGGAATGGCGTCGATGACCTCGAACTTGTAGGCCCACCAGTCCGAGAACGACGACGCGCCGGCGCCGTGTTTGGCGATTTCGTCGGCGACTTTGTAGCCTTCGAGGATGTGCTGGAGCGTGCCGACCTTGACGCCGAATTGCTCCATCGTGCGGAGGAAGACGAGGATCTCGTCCTGCCGGTAGCTGTGGCAGTGGATGAGGCGCGTGCCGGCGATGATCTCGCCGATGGCTTCCAGCTCCAAGTTGCGGCGCGGAGGAATGCCGGTCTTGCCGGCGCGGAAGTCGGCCCAGTCCTTCTCATACTGTTGCGCGGCGGTGAAGCGGTTGATGTAGAAAGTCGGCACACCCATGCGCGTCTGGGGGAAACGGGTCGTGAACCGGTCGCCGGCATTGGACTGCTTCACGTTTTCGCCCAAGGCGAATTTGATGCCCTGCGGCGCGCCCTTGAACTTCAAGTCTTCCGGGCCTTCGCCTTCGCGGAGTTTGATGACCTGGTTCTGTCCACCGATCGGATTAGCCGAACCGTGGAGCAGGTTGGCCACGGTCAGTCCGCCGGCGAGCTGCTGGTGGAGGGTGTCGGCCTCGGAGTTGACCACGTCGCCGATGCGGACCATCGACGTGCTCGGAAGCGTGCCTTCGTTGACGCCGCCGAGGATCATCGAGTGGCTGTGGCAATCGATCAGGCCGGCGGTGACGTGGATGTCCGGCAGGTCGATCGTGACCGTTCCCGGCGGAAGCGCGATGCGGGGAATGGCGCCGACGCCCATGATCTTCCCATTCATCACAAGCATGGGGGCGTTGGTGAGAATGCCTTTCTCGCCGCTGGTCCAGATGGTGGCGGACTTGATGTAGACGGCGGGTGGATTGGTCAGGACTCCCTTCAGTTCGAGCGGGTGACGGGCGACGCGTTTGGCTTGGAGCGTCTTGGTCTCGGCCTTCTTGGCTTCAGCTTTCGCGTCGGGCTTTGCATCGGCTTTGGCGACCGCGTTGGTGCCGGTCGGCGCTTTCTTCGGCGCGGGGGGCGCGGGCTGGAAAACGCGGCCGTCGATCCAGACTTCGCGCACCTTCGCATCATCGGCGAAGTAGCTGGTGCCTTCGATGATGGTGAGGTTGGCGAGCTTGCCGGCTTCGATGGAGCCGAGCTGCTTGTCCACGCCGCAGAGTTTCGCGGGCACGGTGGTCAACGCGGCCAGTGCGTCGTCTTCCGAGAGCCCGCGCGCGACGGCGGACTGGAGGTTCTTCCGGAAGGTTTTCTTGTCGCCGAGGCCGTAGGTCGTGATGGCGACTTCGAGGCCGTTGGAGCGGAGCAGCGAGGGATTGCTCGGCGCCCAGTCGAGGGCCCGGAGCTGGTCGAGCGAGACGCCGTGCCAGTCGTCTTCTTCGGGGAACTTGGGCGCTTCCGGGAAGTTCAGCGGGACGATGAAGGCCGCGCCGGAGGCTTTGGCGAGATCGGGCCGGCGCCATTCCTGGCCGCTGGAAAGGATGAGCGGCTGGAGGCCGAGTTCCTTCGAGAGCTGCGTGGTGCGGTCGACCATGACGGCGCTGCCGGGCTCGAAGACGAACTGGAATTTCTTCTCCGTGGCCGAGCGGAGCGCGTCGAGCGCGGGATTGAAGGGCGGACGTTTGCGGGCGGTGGAGTTGGTGGCGTAGTTGGCCTGGTCGAGCACGTAGCGCTGCGCGTCAAAAAACGTCTGCCGAATGGCGGCGATGACGCCCATGAGCGATCCGGGGAAGACATCCGCGCGGCCGGGACCGCTGGTCACTTCGAAGGCGATGTGCTGGAAGACGTCGGCCTTGATGACGGCGTCGTTCGGATTGTCGCCGCTGAGCGAAACGAAGGCGCTGGTGCCGCGAAGGATTCCGCGCTCGGGCACGACGTTGCCGGCGGTGAAGCCGATCTCGCGCAGGTCCTGGAGGGCCTTGGCCGGCGGTGAGAAGGACGAGGCCACACGGCGCTCGGGCGAGATGTTGGCGAGTTCCGCGCCGGGACTGGTCTGGGGATTGGCGTTGGGCGTGCCGAAGAACTGGTAGTTGCCCGTGCCGGAAGTCAGGGCGGCATCGCGGTCGATGGGCTCGAAACTGGCGGTGGAGACGGGAGCGTTCGAGCCGCCGAGGACGAGGTTCGCGTCGATGA
>CANJSG010000167.1 GCA_947476875.1 Verrucomicrobiota bacterium
GGATGCGCCATGACACGTCGGTCAACTGCTCGACGTTCGTCAGCTGAAGCGCCCACGGATGTTTTTCTACGAGGAAGAACCAATTGCCCGCCCACGCGACATCGCCGGTGACAGGGCCGATGCCGGGAACGTCCACCGTCGCGGCCTTCGTCTTGCGATGGCTGGGGACGTTGGTCACGGAAACCGATCCATCCGCATGCAGCGTCGCCGTGACGATCCCGACGGAGGTTTCGATCCGATGATCGCCCGGAGCGATCCGGCCCATGTGCGCGAGCGTGGCGATGAGGCCGATGGTGCCATGGCCGCACATGCCGAGGCACCCGACGTTGTTGAAAAAAATCACGCCGATCGAGCACGACGGATCACTCGGTTCGCAGAGCAGCGCCCCGACGATCACATCGGAGCCGCGTGGTTCATTGACCACGGCAGAACGGAAGCGGTCATGGTGTTCGCTGAAGACCGTCTGGCGTTCGGCCACGGTGCCTTTCCCAAGGTCGGGACCTCCGCCGACGACGATGCGGGTCGGCTCGCCGCCGGTGTGGGAATCAATGATCTGGATCTTCTGCATGGAAGCTACTTCGTGGCCGACGGTGTGGATTCCTTGGCCTTGTCTGCGGGAATGATCTTCACGAACCGGATGTCCATCACGGCCGCCTTCTTCTTGTTCTGCGGTTTCACGGCGATGGTGTGCGTGCCGGCGGTCAAGGCGACGGTGCCGACGCGGCGCGGGATGAACTTCTGAAAATGCCCGGTGTCCTCCACGACAAACGGGAAACTCTTCCCGGCGACTTCGGCGATGACGTCGCTGCCGCCATTGCCCGTGCCGCAGCCCTGCCAGATCTCCACCACATAGTCGCCAGACTTGGTCACCGTGAACTTCCATTCCGCCCAGTCCTCCGCCTTCGTCCAGAAGCCGAGGCACAGTTTGTTCGTCGCGGGTTCGTAGCGGAGCATCGTGCCGTGGACCACGGCGTTGCTCGCGTGCATCGAGACAATGCCGTCGTTGCCGGGAGCGACCGGTTTGGCCACGGGCGTTTCGGCGGCCAGCGATGCCAAGGACATGACAAAGCAGGCGAGTAGGAGAACGACGCGATGAGGCATGGCGGCAGGCTAAGGAGGGTTTTCCGGGGCGGCAACGTCACTTCCGCTTCGGCACCTTGGGGCGGCTGGCGATGCCGTCATGGATCACTTTGAGCACGGCCTTGCGCTCCGCTCCGGTCAGCGTCAGCCGCGGCGCACGGGTCCATTCCTTGCCCAAACCGGCTTCCTGCACGGCCAGCTTGATGTATTGGACGAACTTCGGATGGGTATCGAGATGCAGCAGCGGTGCGAACCAGCGGTAGATCTCGACCGCCTTGTCCCATTGGCCGGCGCGGGTGAGTTCCCAGAAGTATTGGTTCTCCGCCGGGAAGGCGATGCCGCTGCCGGCCACCCATCCGTCGATGCCGAGGATGGCGGATTCCAGCGCGAGATCGTCCACGCCGGTGAAGATGGCGTAACGGTCGCCGACGACGTTGTGCAGGTCGGTGATGCGGCGGGTGTTGCCGGAGCTTTCCTTGAGCGCGACGAAGTTCTTCTGGTCCGCCAGCTTCGCGAACAGCTCGGGCGTGAGGTCGTGCCCGTAGCTGAGCGGGTTGTTGTAGATCATGATCGGCAGCCCGGTCGCCTTGGCCACGGAACGGAAGTGGTGGAGCGACTCGGCCGCGTCGGGCGACTTGTAGACCATCGGCGGCATGAGCATGAAACCGTCGAGTCCGAGCTTCTCGCCGTCGCGCACGTAGCGGACCGCCTCCGTCAGGCTCGTCTCCGCCACACCGCTGAGGACCGGCACGCGACCGTCGACGGCTTCCACCATGTCGGCGATGACCGCGCGTTTCTCCTCGGCGGTCATCGACTGGTTTTCACCGAGTGAACCGAGGAAGACCAAGCCCGTGATGCCGGACTGGATGAGAGCCTCGGCGTGGGCCGCAGTGGCGGGAAGATCGAGCGAACCGTCCTTGTGGAGCTGGGTGGTGATGGCGGGAAAAACGCCGGACCAATGGGGTTTCATGTTTTCCAAGCCTAGGCCGGAAGGAACCCGGGCGTCTTGTAGGGAATCGCCCGGGCGCAACGAAACCCCGGCACAATTCCATCGAAGGGCGCCTGTGCTCACCTCGTCCACGCCAGCCAACGGCGGAACAGGCCCGCGACGAACGGCGTCAAGCGGGTGCGGTAGGGTAGCGCAGGCCTCCGGCCTGCTCTTTCCGGCGTCGCGCCGGAAAGGGTGGAGCGGGTCGATCCCGAACCGGTGATGACCGTGAAGCTGGAGCGTCCGCACATCCGCGAGGCGGAAACCCTGCCCGATTCGCAATCCCTGCTTCGAGCGAGTGCCACAAACCGTTTCGGGCGCGACGCCCGAAACTTGCAGGCCGGAGGCCTGCGCCACCCGAAGCCCCGCCTATCTCGTCCACGCCAGCCAACGCCGGAACAGGCCGGCGACGAACGGCGTGAAGCGCGTCCGATTGTAGGCGTCGCCGCATTGGCGGATGGCTTCGGCGCGCGTCGGATACGGGTGCACCACACCGGCCAGCCTGCCGAGGCCCACACCGCCCGCCATGGCCACGCTGATCTCGCTGATGAGATCGCCCGCGTGATCCCCAGCGATGGTGGCGCCGAGGATGGTTCCCTTGCCCTTGGCGGTGAAAATCTTCACGAAGCCTTCCGTGGTTCCATCCGTTTTGGCGCGGTCCACATCGGCGAACTGCCGCGTGTAGGTGTCGATCTCGATGCCTTGTTCACGCGCCGCGTGCGCGCTGAATCCGACGTGGGCGATCTCCGGTTCGGTGTAGGTGCACCAGGGGATGGTCACGCGGCTGAACTTCTTCCGCCCCTTGAACAGCGCGTTCTGGATGACCGTGCGCGCCATGAAGTCCGCGGCGTGGGTAAACTTGAGCCCGGAACACACGTCGCCACACGCGAAGATGCGCGGCTGGCTCGTGCGCAACCGGTCGTCAACTTCGACGCCTTTCCGCACGTCGAAACGCACGTCGGCCGCTTCGAGCCCAAGATTCTCGACGTTGGGTTGGCGGCCGGTCGAAACGAGGATCGCGTCGCACTCGACCGTCCCGGCGAAAGCTCCCGAGTGGCGGATCGTTTTGCCGCCGGACGACACGGCCGCAGCCTCCAACTTCACGCCGAGGATCAGCTCCACGCCGTCGCGCCGGAGCGACGCCTGCACGATGGCCGCCGCATCGGCGTCCTCGCGGTCGAGCAGGTGGCCCTTGTTGTGGAACAGCGTCACCCGGCTTCCGAGACGCGCGAAGGCCTGGGCCAGTTCGCAACCGATCGGGCCGCCGCCGATCACGACGAGACGCTGCGGAAGTGCCGTGAGGGTGAAGATGGTTTCGTTGGTGTAGAAGCCGGTTTCCTTCAGTCCGGGAATCTCCGGCAACGCCGCACGCGCGCCGGTGGCAATGACGGCCTTGGCAAACTTCAGGGTTCTTCCTGCGACTTCGATGGCTTCGCCGCTGGTGAAGCGGCCGTCGCCCAGGAAGACATCCACGCCCGCCTTGCGGAGACGTTCCGCGCCGTCGTGCGGGCTGATGTCGGCCCTGATCCTGCGCAACCGCTCCATCACGGCAGCGAAGTCCACGTGGACGGGGCCGTTGAGCACGACGCCGTAGCGCGCGGCATCGCGGCACGCGGCGGCGGCACGCGCGGCGGCGATGAGCGACTTGGAGGGAACGCAGCCGTAGTTCAGGCAATCGCCGCCAAGCAGATGGCGTTCGATCAACGCGACCTTGGCCCCGATGCCGGCCGCCCCCACGGCGGTGACGAGGCCGGCCGTGCCGCCGCCGATGACGACGAGATTGTAGCGCTCGGCGGGAGTGGGATTCACCCAGTCGGGCGGATGCACGTGGGAACGCAGGCGCTGGTCGTGCGAATCGTCGGGCAGCAGGGTCTGGGTCATGGACGGGAATCAGGTGCAGCGGTCGCGGGCGAATCCAGCTTTCGGCTCAGGGCGGCTTTGGCGATCTTGGTGATCCACACGGTGACGGCGATCGTGGCCACGAGGCCGACGGCGTAAAGCGCCCATTCCGCGGAGGTCCGCTGACGGGGTCCATCGCTGGCCAGGGCCGTGCCGAAGACGGACCCGAGATACACATACATCACGGTGCCGGGCATCATGCCGATCCACGAAGCGAGCACATAGTCCCGGAACGAAACCCGGGTCACTCCCAGGAGGTAGTTCAGCAACGTGAACGGAAACACGGGCGAAAGCCGGAGCAGTCCGACGATCTTCCAGCCTTCCTTGCCGATGGCGGCATCGAGCGCGGCGAAGCGGGGATTACCGCTGGCTTTGCGAAAGACCCAGTCGCGCGCGAGGAAACGCCCGATGAGAAAACTGATCGTCGCGCCGCAAACGGATCCAACGGAAACAAGCGCCGAACCCAATCCGACGCCGAAGACCGCCCCGGCTCCGAGGGTCAGCAACGAGCCCGGCACAAAAAATACGCAGGCCAGGATGTAGAGTCCGACGAAGACGAACCAGCCGTCCGGACCCAGGCTGCGGATCTTCTCCAGCCACTGGGGAATCAGTTGGACGATACCGGCGGCGCGCGCGGCGTAGATCAATCCACCGATCACGACCACGGCCAGAACGGCACGAAGCCAGCCGGGCATCCCGGGGCGCGCAGGTTTGTCGGAGGCGGGTGCGGTCACAGGACTTTCTCCAGTTCCGCGCGAGGCGACGACGTCAGGGCCACGTAGACGGTGTCCCCTCGGCTCCACGCGGCCATGTTGAAATCACCGTGCCTGAAGTGGATCGGCGAGGTTCCCGGAGGATTGCTGACACCCTCGCGCCGCGTGACGACGAGATGGATGGTCCCGCCGTCCGCCGCGCTGAAGCAGACGAGCGTGGCCTTGTGGCCGTTCCACTCGTAGAGCTTGCAGCCATACATCTTGCTACCCGCAACGCCGGGCGGCACGTCGGCGGGCGCAGCGCCATCCTGCTTGGCCACCCATTCGCCGATGCGGCCGAAGTCGGATTCCGGCAGGTCGAACCGATGATCCCATTTCTCGTTGATGAACTTCTCCGCATCCGCGCCGAACGCCGCAAACGTGTTGCCGCCCGGTGCTCGAAGCCAGACCGCGCCGATCGACAGCAGCAGCGCGATCGCCGCCGCCAACGGCAGCAAGCGCCGGAAAGCCACCCAGGAACGACCTCGGCCGACGCACTGCCCGGCGACGATGCGTTCGCGCAAACGGGGAGGAGCGGAAACACCGGACAGTTTACCGGCGATGACCATGTCGAACTCGCTCTGCTCCCCCAGCCATCGGCTGATCTGAGGATGGTTCTTCGCCACGGCCAACGCCTCGGCCATCTGCGGGTCCGCGTCGTCGGACCCGTCAGGGCGCCGGGCTTCGAGGATGAACTTGGCTTCTTCGGGTGTCATGAACGTGCCTCCATCAGGCGGAAGCCGCACGCGGCGGCAGGGAAATAATCTTGGTTTCGTTGGCCGCCGCGCCATCGGCGACCAACCGGCGCAGCTGCTCTTTGCCACGGGACAACCGCGACATGACCGTGCCAATGGGCGCATCGATCAATGCGGCGATCTCCCGATAGGACAGTTCCTGGAGGTAGAACAGCGTGAGCGGCACCCGATAGGTCTCCTCCACGCGGAGCAAGGCGGACATGATCGAAGTGGCATCGAGTTCCCGGGCCGCATCGGATGCGGAGGCCGGGATCTGCTCGACCGTCTCGTCGAGCGGCTGGATCGGATGCCGCGTGGCGCGGCGGCGGGATCCGAGGAACTCGCGGTAGAGCGTGGTGAACAACCATGACTTGGCCTTGGATGCGTCGCGCAGTTGGGAACCCTTCTCGGCCCACAGGTAGAAGGTCTCCTGGGTGAGGTCCTCGGCATGGTGCTCCGCTCCGGCGAGGCTGTAGGCAAACCGGTAGAGCGGTTCATAGAACCGCTCCACCAGATCGTCCATGTCGGGCCTTGCCACAGTGGTGGGAGTTTCGGGACGGGAAGTTATTCCCGCAACGACGCCGGCTTGGATTCAGCCCGCCTGGCCGGACGGAGGGTCAGCGGCGATCGACGACTTCATCCACCGGGAAGCGGACCTTCGGAAGCGCGGCGTATTTGTCGGAAGCCGAACGATACCCGGCGGCACAGGCAACGACGGTGGCCCAGCCGGTTCCGGTCAGTCCGAGGATCTCGTCATACTTGCCCGGCTCGATTCCTTCCATCGGGCACGTGTCGATTCCCACCAGCGCGGCCGAAGCCATGAACTGGCCGAGGGCGATGTAGACCTGGTGTGTCTGCCATTGGTCGAGATACCCGGCGGCGGCGGCCTTGCCGAGGCTGCCCATGATCACGTTTTTGAACGGTGCGAGGGACTCGACCGTGGTGCCGCGGACTTCCGCCGTGCGGGCCATGTAGCGGCTGACCTCGGCGTCACCCAGTCCCTTCTTCACGGCGAAGACGACGAAATGGGATGAATCCCTCGGCTGGGTCTGACCCCAGGAAACGGGCACCAACTTCTCCCTCAAACCCGGGTCGGTGATCACGATGAACTTCCACGGCTGGATGCCGAAGGAACTCGGGCTGAGCACGAGCGCCTTCTCGAGGGTCGACCAATGGTCGGCGGGGATCTTCTTCGAGGCGTCGAAGGACTTGGTGGCGTAGCGCCAGTTGAGGGCGCCGAGGAGCTGGGAGCCGGAGATCGGAGTCATGGAATGCAAGGTGGCGGAGGGATGTTTTGGTTGACCGGGGCCGGCCATTAAAAAAGTCGCCGCAGCGCGCCAAGTCAAACGGCGGTGCGGCGAAAATTGAAACGGTTCGGAAACTTCTCAGGCCAGGAGTGCGTCGAGCTTCGTGGTCAGGGAGCGTTTGGCCACACCACCGACCAGTTGTTCCGCGACCTGACCGCCCTTGAAAAAGAGCAGCGTCGGAATGCTGCGGATGCTGTAGCGGTCGGCGATGATGGGGTTCTCGTCGACGTTCACCTTCACGATCTTGGCGCGGCCCTTGTATTCGACGGCCAGCTCGTCGAGGACGGGGGCGATCATGCGGCAGGGTCCGCACCAGGGCGCCCAGAAGTCGACGAGGACGGGCTGGGTTGATTGGAGAACTTCCCCGGCGAACGAGGCGTCGCTCACGGCGACGGGATGGACGGTCTCAGGTTTGGTGGTCGGGTTCATGACGATTTAGGACCGGCAACGTATTTGGAAATCCCGATGCGTCAAACCAGCTCGCACCGGCCGATCAGAGCCGCCGGACCATCGTTGCCAATTGGCGACGGATGCGTTCCCTGTTCGGGGCATCGTGGAAATCCACCGGGTTGAAGTCATCCGTCAGGACGATGCCGCTGAGGGGATTCGCTTCGAAGACGCCCTGGAACAACCCGCGCAACTGGTCCGCGATCGAATCGGGTGTCCCGGCGAGATCGAGCGCCCGTTTCGGCGTCAGCTCGGAGGGAGACGCGACAAAGAACATGTTGCCGTTGCCCGTTTCGTGCAGGCGCACGCCGGTGAAGACCGAACGCAGGGTCTTCTCCAATGAGGCGGCGAAGAAGTCCCTTCCGGGACTCCGATCACCGAAACAGTTGATCACAAGAACGCCTGCCGGCTGCATCACGGCCTTCATCTCCGAAAACGCTTCCCGCGTCATCAAGTGTGCCGGCGAAGAATCGCCGAGGAACGCGTCGAGCACGACCAACTCGTAGCGGTTCTTGGTGCGATGCAGGAACTGGCGCCCGTCGCCCACCACGAGGTTCATCTTCGCCGGTTCGAACCCGAAGAACTTTTCCGCCACGGGAACGATGGCGGGATTGATCTCCACGGCGTCCACCCGCACGCCTTCTTTGACGAGGTTCATCGGCACGATTCCGACGCCCACACCGATGCACAGCGCCGACTCGATGCGGTCGGTATAGACCTTGCCGAGCCCTTGCAACGCGTAGGTGAAGAGCGAGAGGCTCTGCTTTTTTTCGCGGTCGTAGGTGTTCTGCGTGAGGAAGTCGTTCAGGTAATAACGGCGGTCGTCGAGCTTGGCGTCGATGACCTGGATCTGGCCGAAGCTGGAGTTGCCGCGGAAGACCTCGACCCATCCGACGAAGCTGCTGCGCTGGCTGTCGATGATCCCATAGGCGCCCAATCCGAAAACCAACACGGCCCCGCCGACCGCCTTGGCCTTGGAGGAGGACCAGACCGTGAAATAGACGAGCGAGATCAAGGTTAAAACGCCGGCCGTCGACATCATCGTGACGGTGTTTGGCAGGAGAGGAATCAGTGCATAGCCGATCAGGCCGGTGCCGAGGAAACTGCCCACCGTGCTGACGGCCGAAAGACGTCCGACATTGCCGCCGATGCCCTGGAGTTGGCTGGTGATGACCCGGATCAGGAACGGGCCCGTCATCGCGAGCAGCGCCAACGGAATAAAAAACAGGAAGGCGGAAGCCAGCAACGAACCCACCGGCAACGGCAGATCCACGCAGAGGTTGGCGATGCTCCGGATCCCCAGGGTGGCGGCCACGAGATACAACGCCGCGACGATGATGGCGCCGTAGAGCTTTCCAAGGTCGGGCCGCGAATCCGCCCAGCGCCCGCCCAGATAATAGCCGAAGGCGAGAGAGGCCATGGCCACGCCGATCTGCGCCGTCCAGACGAAATGCGAGGTGCCGAGGTAGGGCGCCAGCATCTTCGCGCCGAGGATCTCGACAATCATGATGGCCGCGCCGGTCGTGGCGGCGGTGAAGAACAGATAACGCCGCAGACCGCGGGAGAGACCGTCTTGGGGGGCGGACGAATTCACGCGGGGTTTATCCGCGAGCCGTTTCCAAAAGCCCAGCGGGAAGACGCGCGTCTGCCAACGAGTCGTCGTCCGGGTGGGGCCAGCCGCGCTGCGGCTGGTCGTCGAGTCGCAGCGCGACTCGCCCCGCCTTCGCGTGCTTCGCGGACGACCATGTTCCGGTCGGACAGGGAGGCTTGCGCCTCTGCCGGCCTACGACGCCAATATCTTCGTGAGGCGGTCGTTGAGGTCCTTCAGACCTTCCGGAGTGCCGCCTCCGCCCTGCTCCGTGATGGCCCAACTGGAGTAGCCGGTCGCGTCCAGCGCCTTCATGATGGCCGGCCAGTTGTTCGCGCCCTCGAGGAACTTGGCCGCGAATCCACGGCCCCGGTCGCCATGCTTCATGGCAAGATCCCGGCTGAATTCCTTGATGTGCAGACGCGAGATGCGCTTGCCCAGCTTGTTGATCCAAGCGACCGGATCGCCATACCAAATGATGTTGCCGACGTCGAAATGCCACTTCACCCACGGGCTGTTGATCGCGTCGACGTAGCGGGCGGCCTCGTCTTCCTTGATGATGAAATCGTTCCAGACGTTCTCGATGGCGATGACGACGCCGAGCTCCTGAGCGAGCGGCACGGCCTTGTTGATCTCGGCGATGGACCGGTCCC
>CANJSG010000168.1 GCA_947476875.1 Verrucomicrobiota bacterium
CGTTGCCGAGCGTCTCCAAGCCATAGCCGGATTGCCCGAAGAGCGTGCGGCGCATGGCGCGCATGGCGCTTTGCAGGAGCTGATCGCGCTGGGCCTTCAGGTTGGCGAGCTGGATGGAACGTTCGCGTTCGAGCGCGTCGGCTGGGAACGCAGGGTTCAGCAGCATGTCGGCGAAGAGCGCCAGACCGGCGGCGAAGTCCTCGTTCATCACTTCGCAGCTCAGGCCGAAGCTGTTGTTGCCGCCGAAGGCCTCGAGATGGCCGCCGAGCGACTCGATCTCCGTGGCGACGTCTTCGGCGGAGCGCGTGGTCGTGCCCTGCTGCTGCATCTTGGTGAAGAGCTGCGTCAGGCCGTTCGTCTCGGGCGTCTCCGCAAGCACGCCGCCGCGCAGGCCGGCCTGGAGCTGCACGAAGGGCAGGCGATGGTCTTCCTTGATGAGGACGCGCAGCCCGTTCGACAGGGTGAACTTCCGCACGGGATGATCGTGGGCGCGATCTTCGGTGAGCGGGGTCCTGGGCGCGGTGCCTTCGGGCAGGAGCGCGTAGAGCGAACGGTTTTCCGGCGTGAGATAAGTCTGGACGACGCGGCGGATCGCTTCGGGCGTCGTGCGCTTTACGGCGGCGAGGTAGCGCTCGGAGAAATTGAGGTCGTTGGCCGCGAGCCAACTGGAGCCCAGATCCTGCGCCTGGCCGGCCATCGTCTTCCGCGAGGAAAGCGTCCCTGATATGTATTGCTTCACGACCTTCGCGATCTCGGCCGGGGAAGTGAGCTCGGTCTTGAGCCGTTCGATCTCCGTGAGGATGGCCGCGCGGGTGTCGGTGAACTTGGCCGGCTCCATCACGGCGCTGACGCCGAACAGTCCGGGGTTGCCGGGGTTGTAGGTCCAGGCATCGACCGAGGTGACGAGCTGTCGGCGTTCGCGGACTTCACGGTAGAGACGCGAGCTCCGTCCGCTGCCGAGCAATCCGGCCAGCACGTCGAGCAACGGCACGTCGGCATGGCGGATGTCCGGGATGTGCCAGCTCATGTGGACCCGGCCGATCTCGACGGAGGCTTCCTCGATCGTTTCGCGCGCGGCGGTCTGCGGCGGTTCCGTCGGCAGGACTTCCGGCGGTAACGCGCGGGTCTTGGCGCCCGTGTAGGCGGCCTTGATCTGGGCCACCGCGTCGGCCGCCCTGATGTCGCCGGTGACGACGTAGAACACGTTGTTCGGCGCGTAACGTTCGCCGTAGTAGGCCGCGATGTCGTCGCGGCTGATGGCGTTGAAGATGTCGGGCAGGCCGATGACCGGCAGGCGATAGGGGCTGCGGGTGTAGGCCGTCTCGAAGAGGCGTCGGCTGGACCGCCGGCCCGGATCGTCGTGGCACATGTCCATCTCGCGCCGGATGACATCGAGCTCCTTCACCATCTCATCGGCGGGCAGGGCCGCGTGCTGCATGATGTCGCAGAGGATGTCGATGGCCGTGGCACCCCCGGTGTTGGGCACGTCGATGTGGTAGACCGTGCGGTCGAACGACGTGTAGGCGTTCATGTAGCCGCCGGCTTCCTGCACTTCCTGGTCGATGCGTCCCGGGCCGCGCGTCGTGGTTCCCTTGAAGAGCATGTGCTCGAGCACGTGCGAGAGCCCGGCACCGAGCCATTTGCCTTCGTTGACCGCGCCTGTCTTGGCCCAGGCCTGCACCGAAACGACGGGTGCGCTGTGGTCTTCGCGGACGATGATCGTCAGGCCGTTCTCGAGCGTGGCGATGGAAACGCCGTCGGGCATGGCGGGCAACTCGACGGTGGCGGGCGGAAATGAACTCATGTGTTGGGAAATGGCGGGCAGGGAAACGGGGGGTTAAGCGGCCGGTTTCCGGGCCGTTTCGGGCGCGGGTGCGGGCAGCTTGCTCGGGGGCAGGAAAGGTTTGCGGAAGGCGTCGTCGAACTCGAACCCGCCCTTGAAGTCCTCGGGTTGGTCCTTGTCCGTCTTCGAGAGCAGGCCGGCCTCGATCATGTTGAACACAATCGTGCCGAAGTCCTCGCAGCGGGTTACTCCCCAGTCCGCGAGCACCGTCATGGTCATCGGACCGAACTGCGCGAGGGCGAATTGGCGGATACCGTCGAGGAGCTCGGTGGGGGTGACATGGCGGCTGCGACCCTTGTTCTCCTTGGCCACGACCTTCTGCGTGTGGTCGAGCGCCTCACGCAGGAACAGGTAGGCGTCCCGCGTGAACTGCGGGTTCTTCTCCACCAGCGCGTCGATCGCGCTCTCAAAGCTCTGTTCTTGCATGGTCAATTCGAACGGACCTCTTCCACCTGCACCGGCGCGTCGCGATGGGCGTCACGCCAGGCCTTCGTCAGCCAGCCGAGGAGCAGCAGGCCGAGGATGCAGGTCAGCACCAGCAGTTCCTGACGGGTCAAACATGGCATGGCGTCCATCCAGTGCAATCGGTTGTTTCTCCGCTCACCCCACCACGAGGTTCACCATCTTCTTCGGCACGATGATGACCTTCTTGACGGTTTTCCCGACGAGAAGAGGCGCGACCTTCTCCGCATTCCTCGCGGCGGCTTCCAGCGTGGCGTTGTCGGCGTCGGCGGCCACCTTGATCACGTCCTTGAGCTTGCCGTTGATCTGCACCGGCAACTCGAGCTCCGTCTCGACCAGAAGCGCCGGGTCGAACGAGGGCCACGGCGCGTAGGTCAGGGAAACATTTTGAATTCCAAATCTCGAATTGGTCTTGGCCCACAGCTCTTCGGCGATGTGGGGAGAGAAGGGTGCGAGAAGCTGGAGGAAGGTGCGATAGACGCTCACCGGCTTGGTCTCCCAGCCCATGGCTTCGTTGATGAAGACCATCATGGCGGAGATCGCCGTGTTGAAGCGCATGCCTTCGAGGTCTTCCGTCACTTTCTTGATGCAGGTGTGGAGCGTCTTGAGCTGCGCGGGGGTGGCGGGCACGTCCTTCAGCGCGGCGCTGAGCTGGATGCCGTCGAGCAATCCGCCGGAATCGCCATGGGCGGCGGCGAGTTGCTCGTAGTCGGTCTCGGTGGCCTCATCGACGAAGGCGCGCCAGACGCGGCCGAGGAAGCGGTAGACTCCTTCGACGCCCTGCGTATTCCACGGTTTGGTCTCCTGCAAAGGCCCCATGAACATTTCATAGAGCCGGAAGGCGTCCGCCCCGAACTCGACGAGGATGTCATCGGGGTTGACCACGTTGCCACGGGACTTGGACATCTTCTGGCCGTCGGCTCCGAGGATCAGGCCCTGGTTGACCAGCTTGAAGAACGGTTCGGCGGTGGAGACGTGGCCGAGATCGAAGAGCACCTTGTGCCAGAACCGGGCGTAGAGCAGGTGCAAGACGGCGTGCTCGGTGCCGCCCACGTAGAGATCGACGCCGGGAGTGGACTTGGAGGATGGGGCGGAACCCATCCAGTAGCTCTCCACGTCGCGGTTCACGAAGGCGGTGCCGTTCTTGGCGTCGAGGTAGCGGAGATAATACCAGCACGAGCCGGCCCACTGGGGCATGGTGTTGGTCTCGCGGATGGAACCATCGGGCAGATGCAGCCAGTCCTTGGCGCGGGCCAACGGGGGCTCGCCGCTCGCCGTGGGCTTGTAGTCTTCGAGTGTGGGCGGGAGGAGCGGCAGCGAGCTCTCCGGCAAAGCTTCGTGATAGAGCTGCCCGTCCGGGCCCTTCTTCCAGATGATGGGGAAGGGTTCGCCCCAATACCGCTGACGGCTGAAGAGCCAGTCGCGCAGCTTGAAGTTGACCGTCTTCTGGCCGAGGCCTTTGGACTCCAGCCAGGCGGTGATCTTGGCTTTAGCTTCTGGGACGCGAAGTCCGTTCAAAGAGACTTCAGCATTGGATGAGTTTGTTAAGACTCCTTCACCAGTGAAGCATTCCTCTAGGTCAATAGGGCCGCCGATAGCCTCTAAAGTGCTTCCAGGACTGGTAACTCCGCTACGTTCAAGGTTCGCGAGAACATCCACATGCTGGTGAACTACCGGCTGGATCTGCAGATCAAATTTTTTCGCAAATTCCCAGTCCCGCTCGTCATGCGCCGGCACGGCCATGATCGCGCCGGTGCCGTAGGTCGCGAGGACGTAGTCGGCGATCCAGATGGCAATCTTCTCGCCGTTGACCGGATTGATTGCGTAGGCGCCGGTCCAGACGCCGGTCTTGTCCTTGGCCAATTCGGTGCGCTCCAAGTCGGACTTGGTGGCGGCGAATTCCTGATACTGCTTCACCGCCTCCGCCTGTTCGGGCGTGGTGATCTTGGCAACCAGCTTGTGCTCGGGAGACAGGACCATGTAGGTCGCACCGAAGAGAGTGTCAGGCCGGGTGGTGAAGACGCGGATCTTCTCCGCGTGGAGTTCCAACTGGAAATCCACCTCTGCGCCTTCCGACTTCCCGATCCAGTTCCGCTGCATTTCCTTCAGCGAGTCGGACCAGTCGATGGTGTCGAGATCGGCCAGGAGCTTCTCGGCGTAGGCGGTGATGCGGAGCATCCATTGCCGCATCGGCTTGCGGATGACGGGGAAGCCGCCGACCTCGCTCTTGCCGTCGATGACTTCCTCGTTGGCCAGGACGGTGCCCAGCTCCGGGCACCAGTTGACCGGGGCTTCGCTGACGAAGGCGAGGCGCTTGGAGTCGCGATAGGCGCGCTTCTTGTCCTCCGTGTCGCAGGCGGCCGGATAGGTCAGCGTGCTGATCGGCTCGGCCTTGTTCGTGGCCGGGTTAAACCACGAATTGTAAATCTGGAGGAAGATCCACTGGGTCCACTTGAAATACTCGGGATCCGTCGTGGCCACTTCGCGCGTCCAGTCGTAGCTGAAGCCGAGCGACCGGATCTGACGGGTGAAGTTCGCAATGTTCGCCTCCGTCGTGACGCGCGGATGCTGGCCGGTCTTCACCGCGTATTGCTCGGCGGGCAGGCCGAAGGAGTCCCAGCCCATCGGGTGCAGGACGTTCTTACCCTGGGACCGGCGGAAGCGCGCGAGGATGTCCGTGGCGGTGTAGCCCTCGGGATGGCCGACATGCAGGCCGGCGCCGGAGGGATACGGGAACATGTCGAGGATGTAGAACTTTCCCGGGGCCTGGCCGCTGGCGATCTTCTCGGGGCTCAGCGCATCGACACCGTGGCGTTGGGCAAAAGGGTGGCCGGGCGCCAGCACTTCGGACGGGTTCCAGGCACGGAAGGTCTGTTGGCCTTCCCAGAACTGCTGCCATTTGGGCTCGATGAGATGAAACGGATACTGCCTGCGCGACATAGAGGCCGGGAATTTCAGGAATCACAGGCCATGTGGCAATGGCGGAGTGGAAGAGGCTTTCGTTGACGATGAGCCGCCGGGATGCGCCCAGCTTCGTCGGAGGTGGACCGAGTCGCAGCGCGACTCGGTCCACCTCGACCGGAATGCGTCACGGCTTCAGCATCCGCACGCGGTGCGTCTCGCTGTCGCCGATGAGGAGGGTGCCGTCGGCTTCGACGAAGACGCCGTGGGGACGGGCCAGCTTGCAGGCTAGGGGATCGCCGTCCGGTCCGTCACCGAGGACTCCGGTTCCAACGACCACCTCCATGATTCCCGTGGCGGTCTTGATCCGACGGATGGAATGGCTCTCGGTGTCGGCCAGGTGGACGTCGCCGTTCGGAGCAAGGGCGATGCCTTTGGGACCGGAGAGAGTGGCTTCCTTGGCCGGGCCGCCGTTGCCGGTGAAACCCTTCTTGCCGGTCCCGGCGATGTGGTGGATGCGGCCCTTTTTCAGGTTGAACTTGAAGACTTGGTTTCCTTCCCGTGTCGCAACCCAGAGGTTTCCGTCGCGGTCGAAGTCGAGCGAGCGCGGACCGTTCAACGGCGTGCCCTTGATCGGAGATCCATCGGCCGTCGGTCCCGCCTTGCCGGTGCCGGCGAAGGTTTCGATGAGGCCGGTTTCCATGTCGATGCGGCGGACCACGTGGTTGCCGATGTCGCAGACGTAGAGATCGCCGTTGGGCGCGAACTGGATGCTGTGCGGCTGCTTGAACTGGGCCTTCGCCGCCGGACCGCCGTCTCCGGAGTAACCGGGTTGGCCGTTGCCGGCAAAGGTGGTGAGGACCTTCGTCTTCGCGTCCCACCGGCGGATGGCGTGGTTCCGCATGTCGGCGATGAAGAGGTTTCCATCGCGGTCAAAGCGGATCTCGTGCGGCTGGTTCATCGTCGCCGCGGTCGCCGGTCCGCCATCGCCCGTGTAGCCCATCTTGCCGTTGCCCGCGATGGTGGTGAGAACGCCTTCCTTGGAGATGCGGCGGACGACGTGGTTGCTGTATTCGCAGAACCAGATGGCGCCGTCGGGTCCGCGCACGACGCCGAACGGGTTGTCCAACCGCGCTTCCGTGGCCGGTCCGCCGTCGCCGGAGTAACCGGCCTTCCCAGTGCCCGCGATGGTGCGGATCGTCGCCGCGTCGGCCCTGATGGCGAGGATCGCTAGGAGGACGAGGATGGCGTGGCTGCATCGGGGGTTCATCGGGAAATGTTCAGGCCGTAAAGCTCTGCCTGCCAGTCCGAAGTCGTCCGGTTGGTTGACAATGGAACGGTCAGACGGCTTCATCGCCACCTCATGAAGTCCCCCACTTACTCACTCTTTGCGGGCGTTGCTGCGTCCGCACTGCTCGCTCTCAGCGCTTCTGCCGCCGACGGCTGGCAACCCCTCTTCAACGGCAAGAACCTCGATGGCTGGAAGACCAACGAGAACGCCTCGACCTTCTCGGTCCAGGACGGCGTCCTCGTCGTCAAAGGCCCCGTCTCACATCTCTTCTACGACGGGCCGGTCAACGGCGCAAAATTCACCGACTTCGAACTCCGCCTGCAGATCATGACCAAGCCCGGCGCGAACTCCGGCGTCTACATCCACACCGCCTACCAGGCCAAGGGGTTTCCGAACAAGGGCTACGAGATCCAGGTGAACAATTCCCACACCGATCCCAAGCGCGGTGGCGGCGTCTACGGCATCAAGGACAACTTCACCGCGCCCGCGAAGGACAACGAATGGTTCACGATGGAGATCAAGGTCGTCGGCAAGCGCATTGTGACCAGGATCGATGGCAAGGAGATCGTCGATTACACCGAGGTGGACAACGCCAAGACCAAGAAAGGCCTCGGTCTCAGCAGCGGCACGATCGCCATCCAGGGCCATGATCCCAAGAGCGAGATCCATTACCGCAAGATCGAGATCAAACCGCTGAAGTAAGGCGCTTCGTCGAACCCGAAGTTTCAGAAAGCCGCCGTCGCGAGACGGCGGCTTTTCATTTGTAGAGAGTGCGGCCGATAGGAGACCGTGTTTTGATTGTCGTGGGTGGCCATCCCCGGTAGGCCGGTCATGGGTGGCCGCCCTCCTCGCCCGGCCGGCCGTTGCTTCAACCACAAAGGCACGAAGAGCACGAAGAAGAAAAGCCGCCCACAGATCAGGCGGATGACACGGATGAGGAACGATGTCTTGTGGCGGGTAGGGTGAAGCCTCCCGGCGAGCCGCCTCGTGGCTTATGGATGCCGGCGAGTGTCTCGGGGGAAGCCCTCAGCGATCGGGAGCCGCCCCGTGCAGCCGCCGGAGCCTGATGGTTTTCATGAAACGCAACGGCGGCTTGGCGGGAGCCTTCGCCCTACCTCCCCTTCGTGTCCTTCGCGGATGAGCCCCTTCCCATTCCAAAAAGACGGCGGGACAGACGCAGCGCCCGTCCCGCCGTGTGCCAGACCATTGTGATATGAGCGTGGGTCACGGCGCATAGAGCGGCACCGGCTCGCTATAGGCGCTCTGGCCCGCCGCGCCGATGGCGGCCACGCGGAACCAATACTTCGACCGGCTCACCATCGAGTTGAGCGTCGCCTCCTTCTTCGTGCTCGTCCCGATCACCGCCCAGTCCAGCGCCGGCGCGTCTTCCGCGCGTTCGATGGCGTAGGCCTTCGCCCCGCGCACCGGCTTCCAGCTCGCATCCGCCGTGCCCGCGTGCTCGCTGGGTGCCACCTGCAGGTCCACCGGGGCGGGCAGCGCGCCGACGGGCGTCGCGGGGTTTCGCACGCTGAAGCCCGCGCTCTCGATCTTCGCCTTGTCCCCGTCGCTCGCGCTCTCCACATAGAGCGCCATCTGCGTGATGAACCAGTCCAGCTCCACCGCCCGGTCATCCTGCACCGAGGTCCTGGCCTTCGCCGCCTGCCGCGCCGCCTGCGCGTTGTTATACGCGTCCTCCAGCTCTAGCGAACCCTCCGAAAGCTTCGGTAGCGTCGGCGTGGGCGTGGGGAAGTTCGGATTGTCCGTCATCGCCTGCACGATCTGGCGGCCGAACTGGATCTTGTCCGCGACGGACAGGGTTTGCAGGCCTAGTTTTATCAGACTCATGTTGTTTGCCTTTTGTCGGGTTTCCGACACCGGACGGGACGATGCCCGCCGGCTTGTTATGATGACCGCCGATAGCCTGAACGACTCGCGCCATCTCCCCATCCGGGACTCGCTCGGCCGGAGAACAACACACGGGCTACCGAGGGAATCCTTCAGCCTAAGACGTGCCACCTTGGGCAAACCCCTGTCCACCAACGGCACGATCCAACAAGTCCGTTACATTATTCCCGGCAACCCTTTCCCATCCGGCACGAAACTCCACTTTCGACGTGGCAACCCACGCTCATATCCGAGCAAACCATATTCAGATTGGAGCGATCTGAATATGGATCGGGGCAATCTGCACATGAATTGGAGCAACCCTTTCAAAGGATACGGCAACCTGCACAAAGACCGGGCCAACCTTTGCCGACGATGGGGCGGTTATTGAAATGAATCACGACGGTCAACGCGTCGAGAAGCCCGGTCATCACATGGGCCGGGACGGGCGATGTCTTAAACTGGCCCGAGGCCGTCGCCGAGAAGTGCTGCCGCACGGGCACCGCCCTGCCTGTCTCCACACCCCGTTCCCCATCCGTGCCATCCGTGTGATCTGCGGGCCCTTCTTTGTGCCCTTCGTGTCTTTGTGGTAAAACCCGGCTTCGCCGCCTTCCTTCCCTTCGCGGATAAACCCGTTCCCTGCTTCGGCTCTGGCGGAGCCTGATGGTTATCAGTAAACACGACGCCCGCTCGGCCGGAGGTGCCGCCGCCCGGGCATGGCCCTACCGAGCTTCGTGCTCTTCGTGTCCTTTGTGGTTGAAACTCCATTTCTCCTTTCCTTGACGTTCCGAAAGAAACTCAAACAAATATTTTGCATCCCTTCCCGTCATCGTGTTAGCCATTTTTTTATCCCAAGAAGGACGTTCCACCAAAATACCCGCGCCGCCGACCGCTGGCCGGATTTTTCAGGGACAATTTTTTCAGAAGCCTATCATGGCCATGAAGAATAGCTCAACCAAGGACCGGACCACCCCGTATAAGAGTTTGGCGTGCCGGCCAACGTCCGCCTGCCCGGCGCCGTCCACGCCAGCACGGGGCAGGCTGGAAGCCGGCGCTGCCTTGAAG
>CANJSG010000169.1 GCA_947476875.1 Verrucomicrobiota bacterium
CTCTCGAACTCGCTTTCGGAGAGTCCGGGCATCTGCACGATGATGCGGTTGTCTCCGGCGGGCTGGAGAATGGGTTCCGCAACGCCGAGTGAATCGATGCGCTTGCGAAGCACTTCGATGGCTTGCTCGACCAGGCGGCTACGCTCCTCGGACGCCGCAAGTTCCGAGGCCCCGTTCGTGTTGATGACCGCCTTGTTGGTGATGTCCAGGCTGAGCATGAACTCGACTCCGCCCTGCAGGTCGAGACCGAGACGGATCTTGCCGGCAGCCTTCTTCTGGATGCCCTTAAGGATCGCGCCCGACGGGCTGGTGTCGCCCTTGGTGCTGATCGTCGGGAAGTAGCGGGTGATGTCGTTTGATCCGATCGCGGCCCGGAGGTTGCCGTAGGGATTCGCCGAGTTGGTCTTCTGCATCGCCTCCGCCCGCGCGACGATGGCGGCGAAGTTGGTGTCCTTGGCCGAAGCATTGCTGGTGAACGTCTCGATCAAGTCCCGTGGCGTCGGCGGGACCAGTTCATACGCGGCCCAAAAGATGACGAAGAGGACGAGGGCCCATCTCCAAGTGTTGTTGCGGCTCATGGGAAGGAACGGAAAAGGTTCTGCGATATCAGGCCAAAGTGGTTTCGGCACCGCGCTCGGTGACTTCGGTCACGGCGGATTTCAGGATTTCAAACTTGGACTCGCCCGAGCGGACGTTGACGTGTTTTTCCTTCACGGCGGTCACTTCACCCACGATTCCGCCGGCGAACACCACCCGGTCGCCCTTCCGCAGGCTTTGCAGCACGTTGGCGTGTTCCTTGGCCTTTTTCTGCTGCGGGCGGATGAGCAGGAAATAGAACACGACCACCATCAACACGAGCGGAACGAAACCCGTCCACGCTGGGGCGGTCGGCTGGGTCGTCTGGGCAAAAAAGCCCGATATATCGGCAAAATTCATAGTGTCAAAAAGTGAGCCGCAAACCTTTAGTGGCCGATATGGCTTTGGCAAGCCCGGCTTTGGGCCAATTGATGAGGCTATTCCTTGGCCAACGACGCCTGCTGTCGGGCCGTGAGGACTTTCTGGGACGGACGGTAGTTGGCGATGAACTCGCGGCGGAATTCACCGAAGGTTCCCGCCGCCAGATGGGTCCGGATGTCCTCCATCACCCTCAGATACAAGTGGCTGTTGTGGATGCTGACCAGCCGCAGACCGAGTATCTCGTTCACGTTCAGGAGATGCCGGATGTAGGCGCGCGAGTGGTGTTGGCAGGCGAAGCAGGTGCAGCCTTCCTCGATCGGCCCGAAGTCCATCTTCACTGCGCCGCCCTTGACCGCGAACGTGCCTTTCCGGGTGAAGGCGGTGCCGTTGCGCGCGATCCGGGTCGGCAGCACGCAGTCGAACATGTCCACGCCCCGCGCCACCAACTCGACCATTTGCGCCGGTGTCCCGAGGCCCATGGCGTAGCGCGCCTTGTTCGTCGGGAGATGCGGCTCGGCCAACTCGACGGCCTTCATCATCTCGGGTTCGGGTTCGCCCACGCTGACACCGCCGATGGCGTAGCCGTCGAATTCCATCGCAACCAGTTCCTTGGCGCACTTCTCGCGGAGCTTCGGATCGACACCGCCTTGGCAGATGCCGAAGACGAATTGCCCCTGGGCCCTCGGCTGCACGAGGCATTCCTTGGCCCAGCGCAACGTGCGGTCCACGGCGTTCCGCGCATCCTGCGCGGAGCAGCCGTGCGGAGGACATTCGTCGAAGGCCATGGCGATGTCGGATCCGAGCACGCGCTGGATCTCCATGGATTCCTTCGGCCCGATGAAGAGCGGCGAGCCATCCAAGTGCGACCGGAACTCCACGCCGTGCGCCTTGATTTTGCGGATCTTCGCGAGGCTGAAGACCTGGAAGCCGCCGGAGTCCGTCAGGATCGGCTTGTGCCAATTCATGAATTTGTGGAGCCCCCCGGCCGCGGTGATGATCTCCAGGCCGGGCCGGATGTTCAGATGGTAGGTGTTGCCGAGGAGAATCTGCGTGCCCATCTCGTTCAGCTCGCGGAGATCGAGGGCCTTCACGCTGGCCTGCGTGCCCACGGGCATGAACACGGGCGTCTCCACCACACCGCGCGTGGTGGTCAGGCGTCCACGGCGGGCCTTGGACGTCTCATCCGTCTTGAGCAGCTCGAACAACATGAGGAGCAGCTTGGCGAAGGACCGGGCCGACGGGAAGCCCCGAGGCGAAAGAGAAGGAGGCAGCGGCCTTCCACCGCCTCCTAAATCATCGCAGCTCGAAGCACGGTCATATCATGCTGGAAAACCTGTCCTCCGTTGATCAGTGGAAGCAATTCCTCCGCAAAATCTCCCTCACCGCTTCGCTGCCGCTGAGTTGCTGGGGCGGTTTCGCGCCGGCGCGGAGCAGCGCTTCGACCACGCCCGCGTAGTTGCCGGTCTCGCGGTGCCAGCCGTGTTCGGAACCGAAGGTCGCCCAGCCGATGGGCGGAGCTTTATGGTCGGCGTCCGGAAGGTCCAGCGGCGGACGATGCGGAAGGATGACTTCGACCATCTCCAAGTTCCCGTGGAACGCGGCCCAATGCAGCGGCGTGCCCTGGTGCTGGCCTTTGGCGTCCACGGGCCAGCCGGTTTCCAGCAACAGGCGGACGGCGGCCACGTTGTTGTTGCGGGCGGCGTGGGCCAGTTGGCGCTGGGTTTCAAGGGAAAGGCGGCGGACCACGTCGGGATTCGCCGCCAGGAGCGACTGCACCGCGGCCGGGTCGCCGCCAAGGATCAGCGCAAGCAGCTTCAACTCGACCGGGCTTCGCTCCAAGAGCACTTGCAGCACGTCCCCATGGCCGAACTTCTGCGCGACCTCGCAGGCGGACATGTCTGCGCCCAAGGTCCACTGGTAGATCGTGCCGCCGGCCTGGGGATTGATGCGGGGAAAGCCGCGGTCGTTGACCCGCACGCGCAAGGCCTCGGGATCGGCGTCGAGATGGCGACGGACCCACTCCACATCGCCCACGGCGGCGGCCAAAAGCAGATCCGTCCAGCAGCCTCGCCGCACGAGGAACCGCGCGACCTCCGTCCGTTCGCCGAGCATCCATTGAGCGGGAGTGGATTCGTGGTCCACATCGCGCGCGTCGAGATCGGCGCCGTGCGCCAGCAACAGCTCGGCGATCTCCACATTCGCGGCGAAGTGCAGCGGCGTCTGGCCATCGCCACCGCGCGCGTGGACCAGCGACGGATCGGCCGCGAGCAATTCGCGCAGGCGGTCCTTCAATCCCAGCCTTGCCGCCGCATGGGCATCGACGACCGCGCCGCGTTCGACGGCGTAGGCAGCGAGTTCGGGCGGTGCGGTGTGCAGCAAGCCGAAGCCTCCGGCCCACCAGCGGCTCTTGCCATTGATGTCGGCTCCGGCCGCGAGCAGCACATCCAGCATCTCGCGGCTTTTGGCGTGGATGATGACCGGCGAGTCGAAGGGACCGATGGGCTCGTTGAGGCGGGCTTTGATCGCGGGATAGCGCGCCAGCAGCTTGGCGAACAGGACGGCGTCATCCGCGTGGAAGGCGTCCTTGAACAGCTCCAGCGGATCGCGCGTGTCGAGCAGCACGGCGTGGACATGCTCCTTCAGCTTCGGCCAACTGGCGAAGCCGTGTTCACGGGCGAGCACGAGCTGGGCACCGGCGAGCGAGACGGACGCAGGCAACGGTTCCGGATGATGTTCCCGGAAGCGCCGCAGCGCGTCGGGGTGGCCGGCGTGGGCGGATTTGAGGAGGTCTTTGGCCTGCTTTCCGGAGTTGCTCCAGATCAGGACGAGCGGGCAGCGGCTTGGACATAGAACCTTTCTGCTAGAGCCCGAGGTCCGATGGACGGGCAGCATCAAGGTTGTGTTGCAACCGACGATTGGCAGGCGGGCTCTGCCCTTTCCGCGGACCCGGATGCGTCCTGAACGCCCCGTAAAACGACCAAATCGAACCTGCAAGGTCAAGCGCGGCGAAGACCAGGGCTGCGGGACATCGCAGCCCCACCAACGGAAGGCAGGGAGGCAGAAATCAAAACGAACTGCGGACGATCCCTCGGACGCTCACATAACCCTTGTTTCGGTGGGCGAAGTCATTCCAATTTCACCCATGCCCAGTTTCGACTCGTTCCTGCGTCGTGCCGCCGTGATCACCGTCGGCTTGGTCGGTCTTCACCTTGGTCCATCCGCCAAGGCAGCCGGTGCCGATCCAACCGCCAAGCCCGACCTCAGCCGCTTCACGCCCGTCGTGCTCGCCCAAGGTTCGCTCGACGAGCCGATGGTCTTCGAGGTGTTGAAAGACGGACGCGTCTACATCGCCGAGCGCAAGGGCGCTTTCAAGGTCTACGATCCGAAGATTCCCGGCGTGAAAACGATGGGCATCCTGTCCGTCAACACCCGCGGCAACAACGAGCAGGGCCTCGCCGGCATGACGGTGGATCCGAAGTTCGCCCAGAACGGATTCGTCTATCTCTACTACTTCCATCCGACGATCGCCAAAGCCGTCATCAGCCGCTGGGAAGTCCGCAACGACGTGCTCGTGGCCAATTCCGAAAAAGTGATGCTCGAGTGGCCGGCCCAACGGGAGACCTGCTGCCATACAGGCGGCGGCATGACCTGGGACGGCGACGGGAACCTCTACGTCACCATCGGCAACAACACGGGCAACGACCTCAAGGCCCACACCGACGAACGGCCCGGCCGGAGCAGTTGGGATGATCAACGCGGCGCGGCCAACACCGACAGCCTCGAAGGCAAGATCCTTCGCATCCACCCCGAACCGGACGGCACCTATTCGATTCCGAAGGGCAATCTGTTCCCTCCCGGAACGGCCAAGACCCGTCCTGAAATCTATACGATGGGACATCGGAACGCCTGGCGCGTGTCCGTGGACAGCAAGTCCCACTACGTCTACTGGGGCGAGGTCGGACCCGATGCGCAGAACGACACCGAGATCGGTCCGCGCGGTTACGACGAGCTGAACCAGGCCCGCGGCCCGGGCTTCTTCGGATGGCCCTACTTCGTCGGAGATTCCGCATTCCCCCACTTCGACTACGCGACCAAGAAACCCGGTGCGAAGAAGGATCCGCTCAAGCCGATCAACGATTCCCCGAACAACACCGGCCTCCGCGAACTGCCGCCTGTTTCGCCCTCCTTCATCTATTATCCCTACGCCGTGTCTGAGAAGTTCCCCGAAGTCGGATCCGGCGGACGCTCGGCGACGGGCGGACCGATCTATCACCGCTCGGATCTCAAGGAACCCAAACGTCCGTGGCCCGACTACTTCGAAGGCAAGTGGATCGCCACCGACCTGTCGCGCCGTTGGATCATGGTGATCTCGATGAAGGAAAACGGGGACTACAAGTCGATGGAGCGCTTCATGCCGGGTTACAGGCCCGTTGAACCGATCGACATGAAGTTCGGACCCGACGGTGATCTCTACGTCCTCGAATACGGCGGGCGCTGGTTCCAGGCGAGTCCCGAGGCCAAGCTCGTCCGCATCGAATACGAGGGCGGGAACCGCAAACCCGTCGTGTCGATCGCCTCCAACAAGACCGGCGGCGTTCCTCCGTTCAACGTGAAGCTTTCATCCGAAGGCACGGTCGATCCCGACGGCGACAAGCTGACCTACCGTTGGGAAATCTTCGAAGCCGGCCGCGACGCGCGGGTCTTCAACACGCCCAATCCCGACGTCCGCCTGGAGGGCGTCGGCTCGGTTGTCGCGCGCCTCACCGTGACCGATCCCGCCGGAGCCAGCGACAGCAAGTCCGTCGGCATCATCTCCGGCAACGAACCGCCGCGCGTCTCCTTGAAGCTCAATGGGAACTCGACCTTCTTCTTTCCCAACCAACCCCTGCCCTACTCCGTCGACGTGGCCGACACCGAAGACGGCACCCTGGCCAGCGGCAAGATCCCGGCCGACCGCGTTTCCCTCAGCATCGACTACGCGGCCCAAGGATTCGATGTGTCCAAGCTGAAGGACCTCGCCCGTGGCGATGCGGCCGCGACGCGGTTCCCTGTGGCCCAAGCGCTCATCGCCCAAGGAAACTGCAAGGCCTGCCACCTGGTTGACGGAAAGCTGGTCGGGCCAAGTTTCACCCAGATCGCCGCCAAGTATAAGGACGACCCCACGGCCCCCGAGAAGCTGGCCAAGAAGATCATCACCGGCGGCAATGGATCCTGGGGCGAAGTCTCGATGCCGCCCAACGCCACCATCGCCGAGAACGATGCCGCCACCATTCTCAAATACGTCCTCACGCTCGGGGACAAGGCCGGACAACCGCTCCCGCTCTCGGGCTCGTTCTCTCCGCAGCTTCCGACGGGCGACGCCGGCCGGGGATCCTTCATCTTCCGCGCGGTCTACACCGACCAAGGCGGCGACGGAGTTCCCGCGCTCACCGGTGAAACCATCCAGGTCCTCCGCAGCCCGACTCTCGCGGCAAACAAGCCCGACGTTTCCAAAGACGTCGAATCGACGGATCGCAACGCCACCGCCAAAGTCAACGGCCACCTCGCGTTCAACGACGTCGACCTGACCGGCATCAAGCAGTTGGAAATCGCCGCCTCCGCTAATCGCCGTGAAAACCAGGCCGGCGGCGAGATCGAGATCCGGCTGGACTCCCCGACTGGCGAGATCCTCGGAACGACCAAAATCGAATCGCCGGAGCTCCGTGGGCCCGCAACCGGCGGAGTCGTCGATGGTAAAGCCCCGCCCGCCCAGGCTGGCCGCGGCAATCGCCCTGGTGCCTCCGTCAAGGTGGACCTCAAGGAAACCACCGGCCGCCACGCGGTCTATTTCGTCTTCAAGAACGACGCCGCCAAACCCGGCGACCGCCTGCTCTCGTTGACGACGGTGAAGTTCAACAACCAGAAGCTCTGACCGAACGGCACACGGCGGATTTCCGATCATTGATGGTCCAATGAAACGACTCCCCATCGCCTTCACGATCCTGGCCTTCTCCCAGTCGATGCTGCGGGCCCAGGCCCGCGCCGCGCCGGCCAACCTCAAGTAGATCGACGACTTCGTTGTGACCGCGGTTCCCGACCGGACCAAGAAAGCCACGGCCCCAGAGCCGCTTGTCCCAACCAAGCGGTTCGGTTCTTTCGAAGAGACGATGAAACATTTCGCCGAATCGCGCGCGAAAACCGTCGTGTTTCTCAAGGACACGAAGGACCTCCGCGAACACGCGGTCGAAAGCCCGCTCGGCAAGGTGCTCGACGCCTCCAGTGGGTCTTGTTCGTCTCGGCGCACTGCGAGCGGCACACCAAGCGGATCCTCGAGGTCAAGGCCGACGCCGGCTTTCCGAGGAAGTAGATGCGGCGTCCCTGGTCGCTCCTCCAATTGAAATGAAAACGCCGGCGGAATCATGTTCCGCCGGCGTTCGAATGTGGTTCGACTGAAAGGCTAGAGGCCTTTTTCCTGGGCTTTCACCATTTGCTGGAGCGCCTTGACCTGGGCGTCGGCTGTCCGGCCGATGATGGCGATGGCGTGCCGGGCCTTCTTCTCCTGCGGTGTCAGATCCGTGGCGGTCGCGAGACGGTCGGTCATGCTCTTGATGTCGCGCAAGGCGTGCAGGGTCTTGTCGAGCTTGGCCTGCAGGGACTCCTCTCCGCCCATGCGCTGATTGAGATACTCGCCAAGGAAGCGGTCGATCTCCGGCTCCAACTTGGCGAACTCCTTGCGATCCTGGCCCGCTTTCAACGCGGCCTTCACCTGGACGATGTTGGCGTTGAGAAACGCATCGAGCTTGGCTGCTAGTTCCCGCGACACTTTCAGTCCATGATCCTTGAGGCTGTTCTCGACATCCTTCTCAAGCTCCATGCGGTAGGCCGGAAGCTGCTTGATCACGTAGTCCGGCAATCCGCCCACCCAAACGGGGAGTTGCTGTTTGATCTGGGCGGCCAGTTCGTCGGCCTGGGCGGTCACCCGTTCAGCGACGAATGCTTTCGCGAGATCGGCCGCCTGCGCCGGAACGAGGGCTTCGCGGATCTTGAGGGTGACGACGCCCATGTAGGCGACGATGGCCACGAGAACGATGAGGCCGATTATCTGCGTGCGTTTGAGCGATGCACGGGCTGAAGCGAGCTCATCGATCAGAAACTGTTCGGCGGAGGTGGTGTTGAGAGCGCTCATTTCGCACCTCCCTTCTCACCCTTGGCGACCGGTGTTGCATCGATCTCCCGAACGTGAAGTTCCTTGAATTCATCCCGGAGCAGATCGATGACGAGGAGCGCGGTGTCCCAAGTGGCGAGGTCTTCCGTGGCGCTGAGCTTCTCGGAGGCGCGGATGCGGTCGATGTTGGCGAGGATGCCGTCGAGCTCGAGGAGCTGGGGGCCGAAGAGCTTCACGGTCAGGTTGTGGGCCTGCTCCTCCGCTTCGGTGGTGAGGTTGGCGACGAAGGTCGCGACATTCTGCTCGGTGGCGTCTGGAAACGTCTTCCGGATGTCGGCTTCGCGTTTCTTGATCATTTCGCCGAAGGTGGCCCTCAACGCGGCTTCACCCCGTTTGGGAAGGTTGTTTAGGAGCTTCTCCACTTCCGATCCGAGAGCCTTGCTGATCTCGGGAGCGCGTGAGTTGAGCCGTTCAAACTCCTTCTCGAGACCCGCCCGGGTATCGGTGTAGGTGCGACGAGCGATTGATTCCACGACGGGAACCACGTCCTGCTTCAATCCACCGGTGAACGCGGTGACAAATTCCTCCCTTCGTGGGCCTTCACGGACGAGGCCCCGGGCGGCATCTGTGATCAGCCAGAGGCTGGAGAGGACGATGGTGATGGCGACCACGGGGATGCCGACGCTCCAACGCGTCAGCTGGGCCCTCAGGTCGCGAAGTTCGGCAATCTGCCGTTGGATTTCTTCGGGCGACATAGCGGATTATTACCTGGGTTGTTTGTGGGCTACTGGTCCCCTAGGATCGGCAGCCATCGAAGAATCCGCCTAAACGGCCCGGAGATTCGTTGGAGGTAGGCACCAACGTAAAGGCATGCCTGACAACCGCACGAGAACCCTGAGCCGGCCAGAGGGATTCTTCAGAGGAATTGTCGTCCGATGGGATAACCGACTGATGCAGTTTTGTTGTCTCCCTGCAAGAACTACGCCCTCATTTCAGCCGTTGACGGTCGGACCTCCTTTGTTAGCGTCTCGCCTCGCTTTTCCGGCGGTGCAAAACACTACGGTTTTCACGGGGACTCCTCCTCGTTTCACCCGCCGCGAAACGCGCACTACGCATCACGACACATGGCTAAGACTACGAAATACGTTTACACTTGGGGCAACAAAAAGGCTGACGGCGACGGCAGCATGAAGGCCCTCCTCGGCGGCAAGGGCGCGAACCTCGCCGAGATGACCCGCATCGGCCTGCCCGTGCCTCCCGGCTTCACCATCAGCACCGAGGTCTGCACCTATTTCTACGCCAACAAGCGCACCTATCCCGCCGTCCTCCAGGCGCAG
>CANJSG010000170.1 GCA_947476875.1 Verrucomicrobiota bacterium
CCGGGGTAGTTGTCCACGCTGAAGCTGACGGGGAGCTTCTTTTCGACCAGTGAGCCGTAGCGTTCGGGAACCTGGAAGATGAACTTCAACACCGCGTCGTTCACCATTTCGAAGAGAGGCGCGCCGGCCTTCACGTAGTCGCCCTTGCCGACGACGCGCTGGGCGATGGCTCCATCAAATGGGGCCTGGACCCCCGAACGATTGAGATTCAGCTGCGCGACGCCGTGGCCGCCCTTGGCCGCTTTGACCTCGGCCTCGGACTGATCGAGCGCGGCCTTTGCCTGATCGTAGTCGCTGGCGGAAGCGATGCCGGCGCGTTTCAATTCCTCCGAGCGGGCGAAGTTTTGTTTCGCATTCAACAGGCTGGCCTCGGCCTTGGCCAAGTTGCCAGCCGACTGCTCGGCGAGCGCCTTGTAGGATGCGGTGTCGATGAAGGCCAGATCCTGCCCGGCTTTCACCCGGTCCCCGAAATCCACCAGCGTCCGTTCGACCGTGCCATCCACTTCCGCCGCGATCGTCGCGTCGTCCTTGGGATAGAGATTGCCTATGATCGAGACGGTCCGATCCCAGTTCGTCATCCGCACGGGCGTGACCGTGACGACAGTTGCCTGCTGACCCGTGTCGGCGGGTTTGGCGGCCTCGCTCGGTTTGCAGCCGGACGCGGCTAGGCCAATGGTGGTGGCCAATAGACCAATGCTCAGGAGATGGACATGCTTCATGCGGATTACTTGGTAGGGCTGGCGCCGTTGAGAAACAGGGCGACGATTCGTTCGGCCCGTTTGCGATCCAAACGGCCAGTGGGAGCGATCAAATGCATCCGGATCTGGTGGCTGATGCTGCCGTAGATGCCGTGGGTGAGTTCGACGGGGTCCTGATTGGCATCCAGTTCACCGCGCTTTTGGCCGTCGCGGACCACCCCCAGCACAAACTCGAAGTTCCGTCGACGTTTCGCGGGATTGATGCTGTCCGGCGGGATCTCCTCCGGCGCTGCAAAGACCGTGGCCGAGGCCAGGCGGGTCAGATGCTGATGCGAACCGCAGAAATCGAAGAGGACCGTGGCAATGCCGACCAGTTTCTCGGCCGTGCCGATCTTCGCCGCTACGCCTTCGGTCATCAGGCGGTAAGGCTCGTCGAAGGCGAAGTCGAGGATGGCGCGGAAGAGCCCGGCCTTGTTCTCGAAGTAGTAGTAGAGAGTCGGCTTGGACAGCCCGGTGGCCTTGAGGATGTCGGTGATGGAAGTGCCGGCGTAGCCCTTGCGGGCGAACGCCTCGATTGCTGAATCGAGCACCCTTTGGCGGGCATCTTCCGGCTTCTTGGTCATGACCTACCGAACGGTAGGTATAACTGGGCCGCGGTCAACATATTTTCACAAAAACACGTCCTTGCCCATCCTAAGCCGAGGCTCGAGCGCGATCATCGGCCTGAGGGTGCGCCCAACGGTTCAGCAGCCATTGCAGGACCGATCCGCTGATCATCAATCCTAGGAACGACAGGAAACCCCGCCGTTTGGTTTCCCGGACGGCCCAGTTCCGGAAGTCGAAGGGCGGCTGCTCGGCGGACTGATCATCGGCCAGCGAGGCCAGCGCCGGCGCAACCAATGGCGCGAGGCGGACCGGGAACATCTTCGTCGTCTGCTTTTCGTCCAGTTGGACCCGGTTGTCCTCTGCTTCGAGGAGCGCGTCCGTGTCCTCCGCCGCTGTGGTCTGGATCTTCGGCGCGGGTCGGTGCGACTTGAACAGAGGCGAGAAGGACCACCAGAAGGCCAGCGCGAGAGAAGCTGCCCAAAGCCCGGCGCTGATCATGGAGGCTCGGTGAAACATGGCGGTTCGGATGGTTGGACCCGATCACGACGGTAACGTCACGCCGACGGTCCGGTTTGCCACGCGGATCAGAGGCCGCTCAGCCAGCGCGTGACGAACTTCTGCGCGCCGTAGACCCAGAGCGCGGCGGCGGCCGCGATGTAGGGACCGTAGGGGATCTTCGCCGACCATTCGCGTTTGCCGGCCAGGATCATCGTCACTCCGGCCACGGCTCCGATGACGCTGCTCGCGAACAGGCTGAACATTGCGCCGTGCCAGCCGGTAAACGCGCCGATGGCCGCCACAAATTTCACGTCGCCGAACCCCATCGCCTCGCGGGGAATGATCAATTGGTTCGTCCAGGCGACCATCCGCTTGATGGGTTCGGGCTCGAACTCCTCGTCGCCGATGATGAGCTTCTTCATCGAGAGCCGGACGTCCGCGTCGATGAAACAGCGGTCCGGGAGTTCCAGCCGGCGAGCCTTGAGCTGGATGGTGTCCGAGTCGCGGTAGAACAGTTCCTCGAACGGCGTCTTCTCCTCGCCGATCAGGATGCCGTCTTCGAGAAACACGACTTCGGTTTCCGTTTCGAAGTCGATCTTCTGACGGCCGAAGAGAAGTTTTCCCAGCCGCAGGATCGCGTAGACCACGGCGCCGCCGATGGCTGCACCGATGATGGATTGTTTCACGGCGACCAACGGTTCCGCGCTCTGATGCAGGCCCGGGATGAAGAACGAGAGAACGATGCCGACGCCGATCCCGCCGAAGGTGATCTCATCCGGGATGATGAAGTGCTCGAAGTCGATGAACGTCGCCACCAGCAGGCCGCTGATGAAAATGCAGTAGGCCAATGCCAGCCAGACCGATTGCCCCCCATGCATCAGCCAGACACCGAGGAAGAGGGCGCCGGTCAACAGCTCGACGAGGAAGTAGCGGGGCGAGATCGGCTCCCTGCAGTTGGCGCATTTGCCGCGCAGCCAGAGCCAGGTGATCAGCGGAATGTTCAGGTAGAACGGAATGGCATATTTGCACTTCGGACAGTGCGACGGCGGCGAGACGACGCTCAGGTCCAGCGGCATCCGGTAGATGCAGACATTGAAAAAGCTGCCGCACAGCGACCCGAAGACGAACATGACGACCGACCAGAAGTGGAACGGCACCGCGGCCCATCTCTCGGCTTCGAACATGTTGGTGAAGAGTTCCACTGGGAGAATGACGAAAGACTAAGGCCAAAGGCCAAAGGAACGGGGAAGCGGCCGAAGCCTGACGAGCGATTGATTCGGCATTGGGCCTTCGAGCTTCGTCATTGCCCGCTCCCGTAGATGGCTTGCCTCAGAGCCTTCATCATCGCGTCGACGGGAGCGGGTCTTCCGCTCCAGATCTCCAGCGCCTTCGCGCCTTGATACAGGAGCATGCCGAGGCCGTTGGCCGATTTGAGGCCGGCTTCGCGGGCGAGCTTGAGGAAGGGCGTTTCCGCCGGGCGATAGATCATGTCGTAGGCAAAGCGCGCCCGGTTAAGGGAAAACGCTTCCAAGTCCAACGGCAGCGCGTCCTCCGGCTTGAGGCCCAATGAGGTGGCATTCAGCACCAGATCGACGGCGCCGGTCGGGTATCCAAGGGAAACACCGACTCCGGGGAAACGCCTCTGGATGTCTTCCGAGACGACGGCGGCCTTGGCAGTGGTGCGGTTTACCAGCCACAGATGTGTCGCGCCCTCGGCCGCCAGACGCAGGGCGGCGACGCTGCCTGCGCCTCCAGCTCCTAGGACGAGGATGTTTCCGCCACGCGGTTCGTAGCCGAGATCTTCGCGGATCGAGCGGATGATTGCGTCCGCGTCCGTGTTGAACCCGACCGTGCGAATCAAGTCGACCGCTTCCGCGGGAACATCCCGCAACGGGAGCCACTCGCCCGACGCATCCTTCGCTTCGAAACGGATCGTGTTCACCGCACCCCAAGTGCGTGCGGTTTGGTCGAGTTCGTCCACCACGTCCATCGCCAGAAGCTTGTGTGGCACGGTCAAGTTCAAGCCGATGAAGCGCATGGCGGCCGCGCCCTTGATCGCTTCATCGAGGTTCTCCGGGGGCACATCGAACGCGAGGTAACGCCACGGCAGTCCAAGCTCCGCGATGCCGGCGTTCTGCATGGGCGGCGAGGCGGAGTGTTTGATGGGATGTCCGTAGACCGCGCAGAAGCGCGTGGTCGCGGAGATGGCGTTGTCGGCCGGAGCGGGCACGGGCGGGTTATTCCAGACAGCGGGGCGCGGCGGAAGGCCGAACTGACGCGACTTCATCGCGAATGACAAAGTCGGAAGGCCGGACGCCGGCTGCGGCTCAGAGTTTGGTGATCTTCTCCAGCAGACCGGTCGTGGACTTTCCGGCGACGAAGGGGATGAAGACGAACTTGCCGCCGGTAGCCTCCACCACGCGCCGTTCTTCCTGGTTCAAGGTCTCCAGCGTGTAGTCGCCGCCCTTCACATAGATGTCGGGCTGGGCGAGTGAGAGAAACCGGATGGCGCGGCTCTCGGGGAAGATCGAAACGGCCGTCACCGCTTCGAGGGCCGCGAGGATGCTGGCGCGGTCCGTTTCGTTGTTCACCGGACGCGACGGGCCCTTCAGTTCGCGGACGCCGGCGTCGCCGTTGCAGCCGATGAGGAGGGAGTCGCCGTTCTTCCGCGCCGCTTCCAAGTAGGTCACGTGGCCGAGGTGCAGGATGTCGAAGCAGCCGTTGGTCACGACGAGCTTGCAGCCCGTCTTGCGGAAGGCTTCACGCCATGCCGACAACTGGTTGAGCGGAACGATCTTCGACTTAAAGTCCATCCACGGACTTTCGGTTGAAACCAACCCGGGTTCAAGGCCGCCGTGGAAAGGCCACCCGTCAGCCCTTGAGCTTGGCGTAACGTGCGGAAACGAAGTCCCAGTTGATCACGTTGTAGAACGCGGCCACGTAGTCCGGGCGCTTGTTCTGATACTTGAGGTAGTAGGCGTGCTCCCAGACATCCAGACCGAGGAGCGGAGTCCGGCCCGCGCTCAGGGGCACATCCTGGTTTGCGGTCTGTTCGACGCGGATTTCCTTGGAACCATCGATCGTCAGCCAAGCCCAGCCGCTGCCGAACTGGGTCATCGCGGCCTTGGTGAATTCTTCCTGGAACTTCGTGAAGCTGCCGAACTTGGCGTCGATGGCCTTGGCGAGTTCGCCCTTGGGCCCGGCGCCGTTGTTCTTCTTGAGCGATTTCCAGAAAAGGTCGTGGTTGTAGTGGCCGCCTCCATGGTTGCGAATGGCGGTCCTGATGTCGGCCGGCAGGGTGTCGAGGTTGCGGACGAGTTCCTCGACGGGCTTGGAGGCGAGGGCGGCATTGCCGGCGACGGCCTTGTTCAGGTTGGTCACGTAGGCGAGATGATGCTTGTCGTGGTGGATGGTCATCGTCTGCGCGTCGATGAACGGCTCCAAGGCGTCCGCCGCGTAGGGCAGGGGAGCGAGGATGAACGGCCCGGGCGCAGGTGTGGCCGGTTGGGCGAGGATGGTGGGAGCGGCGGCGACGGCACTGGCGACGAGGACGGTGCGCTGGATGGCTTGGCGGCGATTGATCATGGCAGGAGTGGTTGGATTTGGCGTGCGATCCATCAGTATGTCGGAAGCAGGGCCGGGGCAAGAGCGGGATGCCGGGAAGAGGAAATCGGGCGACGGTCGGAATTCGCCTGTGGTCGTATTGAGCCCAACTTGGCGCTTGGCACCCGCGAGCGCTTGCGGAAACTGAGCCCATGTTCTCCCGTGTGTTTTTCGCGGCCGCGGCTTTGTCGTTTTCAGGCAGTCTCCTCCTGGCCGACGGGCCGGCGGACAACCTTGTCGACAAGGTGCGCCGGGTTCCACCTCCGGGAATCAAAGTGCCCGACGCGGACCGCGCCAAGCTGGAGCAGGGCGTTGCGGCGCTGGGTGCCGATCTGAAGGCGCTCCGGGGCGAACTTTCAGCCAAGCCGGATTTGGTGCGGGTTCTTCCCGACGTCGAGGTGTTCCACAAGGCGGTCGATTGGGCGCTGCGCTACGACGAGTTCTTCACGACGAACAACGTGAAGTCCGGCCACGAACTTCTCCGCGTCGCCAATCAACGTGTGCAGCAGCTTCGCGCCGGATCGGCGCCTTGGGTGACCGCGACGGGGCTGGTCGTGCGGGCCTACGTCTCGAAGATCGACGGTTCCATCCAGCCCTACGGCCTCGTTGTTCCGGCCGCCTACAAGGCAGGCAAACCGGCGCGGCTCGACTTCTGGTTCCATGGCCGTGGCGAAACCCTCAGCGAACTGGACTTCATCGCCCAACGCCTCCGCACGGTCGGTGAGTTCTCGCCGGCGGATGCGGTCGTGCTCCACACCTATGGGCGCTATTGCAACGGCCAGCGTTTCGCCGGGGAAGTGGACGCGTTCGAAGCCCTCGACGCGGTGAAGCGCGACATGTTGGTCGACCCGAACCGCATCGCCGTCCGGGGCTTCTCGCTGGGCGGAGCGGCCTGTTGGCACATGACCACCCACCATGCGGGACTCTGGGCTGTCGCCGCGCCGGGAGCCGGGTTCAGTGAAACCGCCGACTTCCTCAAGGTCTTCCAAAACGAAACCCTGAAGCCGACGTGGTGGGAGCAGAAGCTCTGGCGCCTCTACGATTCCACCGGCCATGCGTTGAACCTGTTCAACGTCCCGACCGTCGCCTACAGCGGCGAGATCGACGGACAAAAGCAGGCCGCCGACCTCATGGTGAAGGCGGCTGCGGCCGAGGATCTCTCGTTCAAATACGTCGTCGGAAAAGGCATGGGCCATCGTTACGACGCGCCGTCGAAGAAGGAGATCGAGGCGTTGATCGAGAACGCAATGCTGCAGGGCCGGGATCCGGTTCCATCCGAGATCCGCTTCGCCACTCATTCGCTGCGCTACAACGAAATGAAGTGGGTCCGGGTCGACGCCATGGGTGAACACTGGGAGCCGGCGCGGGTCGAAGCGGTGATCACCGCGGCCAACCGGATCCAGGTCACAACGACGAATGTCACCCGTCTGACGCTGATGTTTCCGGCCGGCCAGTCCCGGTTGAGCCAGGCCGTCGGCGTGCTGATTGACGGTTCCTCGGTGGCTGGTCCGTCCGTCGCGGCGGACAGATCATGGAGCGTTTCGCTCGAACGGAGCGGCACCAAATGGCGGGCGACGAGATCCATCGCGTCCGGGCTCGCCAAACGTCACGGTCTTCAAGGGCCGATCGATGATGCGTTCTACGACTCGTTCCTGTTCGTCGCCCCGAGCGGGATTGCGGCGAATCCGAAGCTCAAGACCTGGGCCGATGCCGAGATGAAGCATGCGGTCGAACATTGGCGCCGGCAGTTCCGGGGCGATGCGCGGATCAAGCTCGACCGCGACGTGACCGAGGCCGATCTCCGCGATAACAACGTGGTCGTCTGGGGCGATCCTTCATCGAACCTTCTCCTCAAACGGATCGCGTCCAAACTGCCGATTGGCTGGAGCACGAATTCGATCCGGGTCGGCAGCCTCGGCAGCTATTCGGCTGACAGCCATGCCGTCGTTGGAATCTATCCGAATCCCCTGAGCAAGGGCCGCTACGTCGTGCTCAACAGCGGCTTCACCTTCCGGGAATACGACTACCTCAACAACGCCCGCCAGACGCCGAAACTGCCCGACTGGGCGGTCATCGACATCTCGAAGCCGGTGACGGCCCGCTTCCCCGGCGAGGTGGTGAACGCCGGATTCTTTGACGAGAAATGGCAGTTGAAAACGGCGTCGCGTTGATTCCTTTGGTTGTCTGTCAGGGCTTGAGTGGCGACTGGGTCCACGCGAAGAGTCTCTCCATGACCACGCGAGCTCTCGTTGCCCTATTGGTGTCGCTGATGCCTTCGGTGCTGTTGTCGGCCCCGGCACCAATTCAGATCCCACCGGCCGGCCTCACGATTCCGGCCGACAAGCTCGATCGGGTTAAGACCGAGCTCGCCGCGTTCGGGGCCGAGATCGACAAGCTGAAGGCCGAACTCGTTTCCAAGCCCGATCTTCTCGCGCTCATGCCCGACGTGGAGATCTTCCACAAGGCGGTCAGCTGGCCGGTCCAGTTCAACGAATTCTACAAGACCAACGAACCGCAGCAGGCGTTGGGTCTGATTCAGGTAGGCCGTGAACGCATCGCGCAGTTGCGGACCGGTGAAGCGCCGTGGACTTGGGCCACCGGATTGGTGGTGCGGGCGTTCCGCTCGCGCATTGACGGTTCACTCCAGCCCTACGGCCTTGTGGTCCCGGCGGGCTACCAGTATCAGGACAAGCCGCGCCGTCTGGATCTTTGGTTTCCCGGACGCGACGAGAAGCGGACCGAGTTGGCCTTCATCCAGTCGCGTTTGAAGAGCGTCGGGGAGTTCGCGCCGGCCGACACCATCGTGCTGCATCCCTACGGCCGTTACTGCAATGCGACGAAGTTCGCCGGCGAGACGGATGTCTTCGAAGCGCTGGCGGCGGTGCTGAAGGATTATCCGGTCGACCTGCAACGCATCTCGGTCCGGGGTTTCTCCATGGGCGGGGCTTCGACCTGGCACATGGGCGCCCACCACGCCGGGCTTTGGGCCGGGGTTGCCCCGGGAGCGGGGTTTGTCGAGGCGGCGAAGTATCTCAAGATCGCGGTGACGCCGGACTTTCCGCCGAGTTGGGAACAGAGGCTGTGGCATCTCTACAGTTCAACCGACTACGCCGGGAACCTCTTCAACACCACGGTCATCGCCTACAGCGGCGAGCTGGACAAACAGAAGCAGGCCGCCGACGAGATGGAAAAGGCGATGGGGCTGGAAGGCTTGCCGATGCGCCACATCATCGGTCCGAAGGTCGAGCACAAGTATGAGCCCACGGCGAAGAAGGAGCTGGCCCGGCAGTTCGACGAACTGATGACGAAAGGCCGTGAAGCGGTCCCGCAGGAGGTCCGGTTCACGACTTGGACGCTTCGTTACAACCGGATGGCCTGGGTTCGTGTGGACGGAATGCAACAGCATTGGGAACGGGCGCGGGTGAACGCAAAGCTGCTTCCCGGAAAACGCATCGAAGTGACCACGACAAACGTCTCGGGGTTCTCGCTGGATTTCCCCGAGGAACAGACCGCGCTCTCGGGGACCGTGTCGGTGTCGGTCGACGGCCAGAGCTTCGAGGTGACCGGTGCCCTGCGCGATCATCCGTGGACCGCCTCGTTCGTCCGCGACGGCAACCGTTGGAAGAAGGGCGTCTTGGACCCGAAGAAGCTCTCGAAGCGCCCCGGCCTTCAAGGGCCGATCGACGACGCGTTTATGGACTCGTTCCTGTTCGTCACTCCTTCCGGCAAGTCCCGCAGCCCTCAGGTTCAGTCCTGGGTCGAACGCGAGATCAAGCGCACGTCTGACCAATGGCGCGGTCATTTCCGCGGGGAAGTCCGCGTGAAGCGCGATGTCGACGTGACCGAAGCCGACCTTGCCGGGAACAACGTGGTTCTCTGGGGCGATCCCGAGAGCAACAAGCTCATCGGCAAAATCGCCGGCAAACTTCCCATCCGCTGGGGCGCAAAACAGATCGTGGCCGGCAAGACCAGGGCTTCGTCGGAAAACCATGCGGTGGTTATGATTCATCCCAACCCGCTCAATCCGGAC
>CANJSG010000171.1 GCA_947476875.1 Verrucomicrobiota bacterium
ACCGGTTCAACGGGATGATGCCGGACATCATCAACGACCGGATCGACGTCACATCCAAGGCGTTCTTGGGACTCACCGTTTCGTGCGCCCGCTGCCATGACCACAAGTTCGATCCGATCCCTCAGAAGGATTACTATTCGCTCTACGGCATCTTCTCGAGCAGCTACGAGCCGGAGAATCTTCCGCCCCTGAAGCCGATCACCATCACGGCCGAATATCAGGATTATCAGAAAAAGGTGGCTGAACTCGACAAGCAGAGTGTGGAGCTGAGGAAGGAATTTGTCGGGATGAAGAAAAGCGGTGGCGACGTCAAAAAGCGCAAACAACTCCAGAAAGACCAGCAACAGCTCATCCGCCAGCATGCCGACTTGGAGACAAAACATCCCGGCGTGCCAGCCAAGGCGAACGTGCTCGTGGATTCGGCCAAGCCGAAGGATTCACCGATCTTCATCCGTGGCGAAGCAGACAACAAGGGCGACATCGTCCCGCGGCGGTTTCTCGAGATCCTGTCGCCCGCGGCGCGGCCTACGTTCAAGAACGGCAGCGGACGACTCGAACTCGCCCAGGCCATCGCCAGTCCGCAGAACCCGATGACGGCCCGCGTCCTAGTGAACCGCGTCTGGACGCACCACTTTGGCGATGGATTCGTGTCGACCCCGGATGACCTTGGCAACATGGCGGCCACGCCGACGCACCCGAAGCTGCTCGACTATCTCTCCGCCAAATTCATGGCCGACGGATGGTCGATCAAGAAACTGCATCGAGAGATCATGCTCTCCGCGGTCTACCAGCAGACTAGCGCAACCAATCCGCGCTTTGCTGAACTCGATCCGGAAAACGGCCTCCTTTGGCGGGCCAATGTGCGTCGGCTCGACTTCGAGTCGTTACGTGACTCCATCCTCGCGATATCCGGGGCACTCGATCGGACGATGGGCGGCAAACCCGTGGACCTGGGTGCGGAACCCTACACCACCCGGCGGTCCGTCTACGGCTACATTGACCGTCGCAACATGCCGGAAGTCATGACGCAGTTCGATTTTGCGAACCCCGATGCGCCGACCGGTAAACGCCATGAAACCATTGTTCCTCAGCAGGCGCTGTTCATGATGAACAGCCCGCTCGTCGCGGAACAGGCGCGTAAACTTGTTCACCGGCCCGAGTTCGACGGCCTGGCGAAGGAGGAGGAACGGGTTCGGGCGCTCTATCTCGCGATTTTCCAGCGCCCGCCGACTCCGGCCGAGGTGAAGATGGCCATGGAGTTTGTTGATGGCACTCCCGCCGGGGTCGATCGACCAGACGGTGCCGTCCAAGTGGCCCAGATGCGGCCCCGCGAAATGATCCGCGACAAGAACGCCAAGAAGGCGGGCAAAAAGGGCATGCCCCCTCCACAGCAGGCTGGAATACGCCCACGGGCACCCTTGGGTGCTTGGGAAAAACTGGCCCACGCCCTCTTCCAGACTAACGAGGCGTCTTTCATCAATTAGGCGGGCCTTTTCCAGATAACCCCGGCGTCGAAAGCGCCGGGGCTTTCGTTCTCAAGGAGACTTCGGATTGGTCCGAGCTTGATTCAAGTCAGGCAACCGATTTACTCGACTCACGGAAAATACTATGGCCAAAAAAGCACTTATCACGGGAATCACGGGTCAGGACGGGTCTTATCTCGCCGAACTGCTCCTCGAGAAGGGTTACGAAGTCCACGGCATCATCCGCCGCGCCAGCACGTTCAACACCTCGCGGTTGGACGGCATCTACTCCGACCCGCACAGCCCCAAGAACCGGCTGTTCCTTCATTACGGCGATCTTTCGGATGCCAGCGCGCTTTCGCGCCTCGTGGCCAAGATCCAGCCCGAAGAGGTCTACAATCTCGCCGCCCAGAGCCACGTCCGCGTCAGCTTCGACAGCCCGGAATACACCGCCGACATCACCGGCACCGGGACGATCCGCTTGCTCGAAGCCATCCGCGAAGTGGGCATCAAGCCCCGCTTCTACCAGGCCTCCTCGTCCGAGATGTTCGGCAAGGTCATGGAAGTGCCGCAGACGGAGACAACCCCTTTCTATCCCCGCAGCCCCTACGGCGCGGCCAAGGTCTACTCCTACTGGATCACGGTGAACTACCGCGAATCCTACGGCATGCACGCCTCCAACGGCATCCTCTTCAACCACGAGTCCCCCCGCCGCGGAGAAACCTTCGTCACCCGCAAGATCACCCGTGCCGTGGCCCACATCCACGCGGGGCTCCAGGACAAGCTCTTCCTCGGTAACATCGAGTCCAAGCGCGACTGGGGTTACGCCAAGGAATACGTCGAAGGCATGTGGCTCATGCTCCAGCAGGATGAGCCGGACGACTACGTCCTCGCGACCAACGAGACCTACACGATCCGTGAATTCTTGGAAGTGTCCTTCAGCCGCGTCGGTCTCGACTGGCAGAAATACGTCGAGTTCGACCCCGTCTATTGCCGCCCTGCCGAGGTTGACCTCCTCATCGGCGACTACAGCAAGGCCAAGAAGAAGCTTGGCTGGGAGCCCAAGACCAAGATGCACGACTTGGCCAAGCTGATGGTCGATGCCGACGTGGCCCTGCTCAAGGCCCACCGCGAAGGCAAGACCAAGCTCAACGCCTGAGCCTCCGAAGCGACTTTGATTTCACGAAACAGGCGCGGCCAAGGCCGCGCCTGTTTCGTTTGAAGAATCTTCCCTTACCTGGCGATGATCTGCCCGCGTGCCACCTGGGATTTGAAGTCCTCGTAGGCGCCTCGGATGCCATCCTCCAATTCCACCTGCGGCCGGTAGCCCAACGCAAAAAGTTTGGAGCTATCCATCAGCTTCCGGGGAGTGCCATCAGGCTTGGAAGCATCCCAAGCGATGTCGCCTGGATAGCCCACGACCTGCTTCACCAGTTCGGCCAATTGCTTGATGGAGACTTCCTGGCCTGAGCCGACGTTGATGTGGGATTCCTCGCTGTAGTGTTCCATCAGGAAAACGCAGGCGCGTCCCAGGTCGTCCGAGTGCATGAACTCCCGCAGCGGCAATCCCGTGCCCCAGCACGTCACGGAGGCCGCCTTGGTTTCCTTGGCCTCGTGGAAGCGCCGGATCAGGGCGGGCAGGACGTGCGAGTTCTTCGGGTCGTAGTTGTCGTTCGCGCCATACATGTTCGTAGGCATGGCGGAGATGAAGTCGGACCCGTATTGGCGGCGGGAAGCCTGGCACAGCTTGATGCCGGCGATCTTGGCGATGGCATACCACTCGTTGGTCGGTTCGAGCGGCCCTGTCAGCAGATGTTCTTCCTTGATCGGTTGTGGCGCGTGTTTGGGGTAGATGCAGGAACTGCCGAGGAAGAGGAGCTTCTTGGCACCGAACCGCCGGGACCCGTCGATCAGGTTGTTCTGGATCGCAAGGTTCTGGAACAGGAAGTCGGCCGGCATGTTACTGTTGGCCAAGATGCCTCCGACCTTGGCCGCGGCCACAAAAACGTATTCCGGTCGTTCCGTCTCGAAGAAGGCGTCGACTGATCCTGCATTGAGCAGGTCGACCTCGCTCCGGCTCTTGCCGATGAGGTGGGACGCTCCCAAACGGCCAAGTTCGCGCCAGATCGCACTGCCGACCAAGCCCCGGTGTCCGGCGACGTAGACTTTCTTGTTGTTCCAAAAGCTCACGAGCAGAGCGTTTCAAAACGTTGCCCGGGAGAAAAGACGCAACTTTCCCCGCAGCGTGGTGTGAACCATTTGAGACTCGCGCGGTCGGTATCGATGTGCCAGAGTCTGATTCATCTCGGTCAGTAAGCGGTGTTGGCAGGCGTAGCCCTCAAAGAGTCGGGTTCGCGGCGCAACCCCGAGCCATTTGATCGAAGATTTTAGCTGCCAATATGAAAATCACTTCAAACCAGAACAAAGGCTTCACCCTCGTTGAAATCATGATCGTCGTGGCGATCATCGGCCTCCTCGCCGCCATCGCCATCCCGAACTTCGTCAAGGCCCGCACCACGGCGCAGACGAATGCGTGCATCGCCAACCTGAAACAGATCCAGGGCGCGGTCGAACAGTGGGCTCTCGAAACCAAGAAAGCGGGATCCTCGGCTGTGACGCTGGCCGACATCTCCGGTGGTTCCGACAAATACATCAAGCAGGCCCTGAACACCGAGCTCAAGTGCCCCGCCAGCGGCACTTATGCCGTGACCGATGTCGCCACAGGGCCTACCTGCACTGTGGCTGGGCATACGCTCTGATTGCTCCCTTCGACCAAAACCCGGCCTCTTTCTCGGCCGGGTTTTTCTTTTTCGAGAAACGAGGGTGTTGGAGGGAAGAATGCTTAAGATAGTGGGTTGGCATCCAATCAACTACCGATGGCTATGACAGTTTCCCGCATTCGAATGGTGGCAGGTTTCACTCTCGTGGAGATCATGATCGTTGTCTCGATCATTGGCCTGCTGACGGCGATAGCGCTCCCCAATTTCCGTAAATCGAGGGAAGTGGCCCAATACAACGTCTGCTTTGAGAATTTGAAGCAGCTTGAAGCCGCGAAGCAGATCTACGGAATGGAAGCGGGCAAGAAGAACGGGGACGCCGTCAGTTCGCCCGACTTGATCGGCCCCGCGCTCTACATCCGCAAGATGCCCGAGTGCCCCAGCGGCGGCACCTACGACCTCAAGACGATCGGCGACAACACAACCTGCACGATCGCCGGGCATAGCCTATGATTGGTCGGTTCTGTTCTTTTCCGACCTCGAACGGGGTCTGACCGATCAGGCCTTCGATCGGCTGGCGATGAACCATCCTGCGAGGCATCCCAGGCACGCCATGATGCTGGTGGTCATGGCAGCGGCCCATTTCCAGTTCCAATAGCGAAGCTCGACAGCTGACTCTCCGGCGGGAACCGCGACCGCCATGAAGGCATGGTTCGCCCGGAGAACGGGCGTGTCTTGGCGTCCCACCGTCGCCCGCCATCCCGGCATCCACGTTTGAGCGATGATCGCCACCGTTGGGGCCGACGAGACCACTCGGAATGATACCATCTCCGGGCCACTGCTTACCTCGGAAACCGCGGCTGCCGCAGGGCCGTATCCCTTTAGCGCCTCCATGTCGGCGGTGTCGATGAAGGCCGTTCCCAAAGGCTTGAAACCCGCCCGCAGCAGCTCAGGCAAGGCATTGGTCCCCGCTGCGCGCTTTGGCATTTGTCCCGCCGTGACCAGCGGGTGGGCCGTTGTCCGTGGCACCACCTCCAGCAGGTTCGAGGGCGAGGTCATGGCGGTCACGCCCAGGAAATCCAGCATTGGTCCGATGTCGCTTCCGGGAGCCGCATACAGCGCCTTCTGGAACTCCCATTGCCAGCGCGCCTGCAACGTCGAAGAACCGTTCACCTTCGGCACATGCTCAAGCAGGTTCAGGTTCGACCACTGGCCCACCCGCTTCGCCAGGAAACTCCGCTGCACGTTGGTGGAGGAATCCTTGAGGAAAATGTCTTCCGCCTTTTGCGGGATGAATAACCGGCTCCGTCCCGATTCCGGCCGTGCTACGTTCGTCGGCCAGAATCCCGCGTGCATCGCCGCGCTTTCGATTGTCGGATTCTGCCGCGGCCGATGGGTCAGTCCATCCAGCAGCAATGTCGCGCAGAAACCTGCCAGCGCCGCCGTGCGCCATGCCGTCCTCCGCAGCATCAGGGTTAGCATTAGCGTCCCGGCGGCCAACCAGGCCAGCCGGACACCCGCGTTGGCCGAAGCCTCTGCGGTTCGTTGGTAGGGTTTGAATGACGCTTCGCCCAAGTGGTTCATCCAGATCAGCAGCACCACCAACCCGCCGACCCCCGCCGCCGCCAGCCAGAACCGCTTCGGGCTCGATCCTTCGGCCTCGGCCGTTGCCCGCGCGATTCCCACCGCTGCCAGCAGTGGCAGTGTGAACACCGCCAGAAAAACGAACTTCACCGGAAACCGACCCACTCCGATCGGCGGGAACACCGCCTTCACCGCCGTGAAGAGTCCGCCCGCCGGGCCCAGCGCCATCCACAGCGCGAACCCCGTCAACCCCGCCAACAGCCACACGCGCCGCTGGACCGGTTTCCCCACCACCGCCACTGCGCACAGCCACGATCCCAGCGGAAAATAGTAGGACGAAAGAAACTCCTGCCCGAACTGGTAGAACTGCCCGTCCGGCGTGGCAAACGACCGGAATAGCGGCATAAACAGATTCGCCCAACCCGTCAGTGGCATCGGCCACCGCGCATCCGCGAACGCCCCGCCCGCACGCTGCGAGTTTTCAAGCAGTTCCAGGAACGGCAGCAGTTGCGCCGCGCTCAACAACAGCACCATCACAAAGGCAATTGCCAGTTTCGCTCCTGCTTTCACCCACCCACCAGCGCCGCCCACCGTCATTCCCATCGCCAGGACACCGCCAGCCAGCCAGGTGAACACCGTCAGCTCCGGCACACCCGTCATTAACTGCGCTGCTCCGGCGAGCGCCAGCTTGGGCACCGTTCGCCACGACGTCGCCGCGTCCGAAAGCCAGCCCACGATCCATGGCATCCAGGCCAACGCCGCCACCCAGTTCGGCCACATCAAGGCACCCAGGACCGCGCCATTGAAGACGAAGGCCACCGCCGCCACCGCGCCCGCCGCCGGTGAACCCGTCCATTTTACCGCCAACCACCGCATGCCCATCCCGGCAGACCACAGGTGGAGCAGGCTGAAAAGTCCCAGCGCCCACGGCAGCGGCAGCACGATGGTGATCAGGCTTCCCGGGTAGAAACACATCGTCCCCCATTGCGCGGCGAACGGTGCGCCCGTGTTGCTGTAGGGATTCCACCAGGGAAATTCTCCCGCGAGAAACCGTTCCTTGGCATAGCTCACGAACGGATATCCCAGCACCCCGTAATCCCGGTAGAAGAACGATTCCGCGCCCGTCGACACCGGCCAGAAGACGATCGCCAGGATAACCGCCAACAGCAGCCCGAAGCCCTTCGGCGACAGCAGCAGCGCGTCCCATTTTGTCGATGACTGGCTTGAAACCCGGATGTCCATTGGCAAGGCCGAACCGTCGGCGGTGACAGTCCTCGCAGGCTACATCGGGAGAAGCTGACATGGCTTCAGGAAAAGGTGTTGAATTCGAGAACTCGATCCGTAATCTGCTGGCGCTTCGTCATTGGAGCACTTGGTCGGGACGTAGCGTAGCTTGGTAGCGCGCTTCCTTGGGGTGGAAGAGGTCGTGAGTTCAAATCTCACCGTCCCGACCATTGTTTCTTCTTCCGCTGGAGTGACTTCAGTCTCTTATCCGGGCGCCGGTCATGGTTTCAGGAATTCGGTCAGTGCCCGGCGCATCGAGGGGAAGGCCAGTTCCTCGGGCTTGAGCAGATGCGGATCCAGCCAGAGCACGCTTTCAACATCGTCCAGAGCGCTGGCCTTGGCGGGTTCGATGACCCGCGCTGTGAAGAACAGATCCAGCACCTGGTAGGTGACATCCTTGTAGGCGTAGTGGTTCACGGCTGAGCAGAGGAACCGGATGCCGTCCAATTCGACGCCGACTTCTTCCCGAATCTCGCGGCGCAACGCGTTCTCCGCGGTCTCGTCGAAATCGATGAACCCTCCGGGCATGGCCAGCATGCCTTTGCCGGGTTCCTTCGCGCGTCGGATGAACAGTCCCTTGCCGTCCCCTCGTAGGATGATCCCGGCAGCCGCGATGGATGGATTAAAGAAGTAGACGAAGGCGCAGCTGCCACACGTGATCGAGCCCGGCTTCTTGTCGAAGGACTGAAGCGGGGCGCCGCAGCGTGGGCAGTGTCGGAAGTGCTCGATCGGCTTCATGCCCACGAAGTGTCACGCGGGTCATACGTGTGTGGCAATGCCGGCTTGCCGATGCATGGAGTCTCGCCTCGTGGCCCGCGATGCTGATAGCCTTCAGGCCAATGATCGACTTCGGAAAACCGTTCAAACTCCTTCTCGCCGTGTTGGTCGGAGGGGCGGTTGGCGCCGACGCGGCAGTTTCGGTCACGCGTCCGTTTGTTGGGATCACACTCGTCGCCCGGTCCGAAGTAGTGCCGCGCAACCTGCTGATCAATGTGGCTCTGGTCGATCTGACCGCGCCGGGCATCTCCTTCAAACTCACGCCTCCCAGTGGGTCCCGGGACACGGTTCGGCAGACGACGTTGGAATTCCTGGATCAGGAGAACGCGCAGATCACCATCAACGTGCACTTCTTCGTGCCGTATCCTTCGACCGAGACAAACGTGGATGTCGTCGGGCTGGCGGTTTCCCGGGGCAGGGTCTACTCGCCTTTCGAAGAACAACCTGTAGGTCCAAGTTACGTGGACCAGAGCTACGCGATCGTCGCCCACGCTCCAGCCTTGAACATCGATCCGTCCAATCGAGTCAGCATTGTTCGCCGCGATCCTGCCTTTCCAGATAGCCGTCACACGTTGCCTGACGTGACTCTATGGAATGCTTTTGCCGGCAGCGCACAGATCGTGAGTGGTCGCCGGGAGACGGTTCCGCGCTATTCGGGAGTTGGCGGTAGCCTGAGGCCTTCGAAAGGCTATTCGGACACCAACTCCTGGTATTCCCTGCCGAAAGCCCGCACGGCGGTCGGCGTCACGGCAGATCGGAAAACGCTGGTTCTGTTTACGGTAGATCAAGCCGCCGGATCTGGCGGGATGACAGGGGGCGAAGTCGCGGAGCTTTTGATCAGGGACTACCAGGTGGCCGATGCCTTGAACCTCGATGGCGGTGGTTCGACGACGTTGGCGATGCAGGATCCCGTGACCCGTCGTGGACGGATCGTGAACGTGTCCGGCGACAATCCTCGCGGCCGGTCCGTGGGCAGCAATCTCGCGGTGTTCGCCAACCCAATGCCGCCAGCCGAAAAGACGGTCCGTCCCTGAAGCCGCAGGGCGGTTCCGCTACTTCGGTAGGGCGAAGGCCACGTAGGTGTCGCCGCTCTTGGTGCCGATCTTGCCGCCGCCGCAGGCGATGACGACGTATTGCCGGCCGTTGACCGAGTAGGTCGCGGGCGTGGCGTAACCTGCGGCGGGAAGTTTTGCCTTCCAGAGTTCCTTGCCCGTCTTGCGGTCGAAGGCGCGGATGTGTTCGTCGCGGCTGGCGGCGATGAAGACAAGGCCACCAGCGGTCACGACCGGGCCGCCGTAGTTTTCGGTTCCAGTGGGAGGAACACCTTTGGCCTTCAGCTCAGGCCATTCGCCGAGCGTGACGCGCCAACGGTATTCGCCGGTGTTCAGGTCGATGGCGTTGAGTGTGCCCCAAGGCGGCTTGAGCGCGGGATAACCGTTCGTGTCGAGCCACCGGTTGTAGCCGGTCATCGTGTAGGGAATGTTGCCGAGCACGTCCGCTCCGCCTAGTTCCTCCTTG
>CANJSG010000172.1 GCA_947476875.1 Verrucomicrobiota bacterium
CGTGAACGTCGCCCAGGTCATCTACGACCAGTTCGTCAGCAGCGCGGAGAAGAAATGGAAACGCCTCAGCGGTGTCGTCATGATGCTCCCGCACGGCTACGAGGGCCAAGGACCCGAGCATTCGAGCGCGCGCTTGGAACGCTTCCTCGCCACCTGCGCCGAGGACAACGTCCAAGTCGTGCAGCCTACGACCCCCGCGCAGTTGTTCCATCTCCTGCGCCGCCAGGTCCTCCGCAAGATCCGCAAGCCGCTCATCGTCATGACGCCCAAGAGCCTGCTGCGCCATCCGAAGGTCGTCTCGTCCTTCGACGAGTTCTCCAAGGGCGGTTGGCAGCACATCCTCGGTGACACGGCCGTCGATCCGAAGGCCGTCCGCCACGTGCTCCTGTGCACCGGCAAGATCTTCTACGAACTCGACGCCCAGCGCGAGAAGCTCGGCCGCCGCGACATCGCGTTGCTCCGGGTCGAACAGCTCTATCCGCTCGCCGACCAGACGTTGATCAACGCCCTCGCGCCCTTCGCGCCCGACGTGCCCGTCACCTGGGTGCAGGACGAACCGGAGAACATGGGCGCATGGTATTCCGTCCGCATCCGCTTCGGAGACCTTCTTTCACGCACGCGCGTCTTCGGATGCGTCTCACGCCCGGCGTCGGCCAGTCCGGCCACCGGTTCGCACAACAGTCACAAGCAGGAACAGGAACAGTTGATCGCCGCGGCGTTTGCCACCCCGCTTCCGCTCGGCGGCGAAACCCTCAATCAGGAAAACGGAATCCATGGCCATAGAACTGAAAGTGCCCGCGGTGGGCGAATCCATCAGCGAGGTTGAAATCGGCAACTGGCTCAAGACCGAGGGCCAGGCGGTGAAGGAAGGCGAAACGATCGTCGTCATCGAAACCGAGAAGGCGACCGTCGACCTCCCCTCGCCCGCCACCGGCGTGCTCGGAAAGATCCTCAAGCCCAGCGGCCAGGTCGCGACCGTCGGCGAGGTCATCGCCAGCATCGAAGCCGCACCGGCCGCAACCGCGCCAGCGGCTGCCATCGTGGCCCAGCCGCCCCCGGCTGGGGTCGTGCCACAGGCGCCCTCGCCGGTTGAACCCAAAGTCATGCCCGCCGCCGAACGTGTCTTGGCCGAAGCCAAGATCTCGTCCTCGGAAGTGACCGGCACCGGTCCCGGCGGACGCGTGCTCAAGGAAGACGCCCTGAAAGCCGTCGCCGCCGCAGTGGTCCAGCCGCCCCCGGCTGGGACTGTGCCACAGGCGCCCTCGCCTGTGGCACCGAAAGCTCCCAAGACCGCCGCCAAAGTCTCCGGCGAAGCCACCCGCCAGGAAGAGTCCGTGCGCATGAGCAAACTGCGTCGCACCGTCGCGTCGCGACTCGTCTCCGCCCAGCAGCAGATGGCCATGCTCACGACGTTCAACGAGATCGACATGTCGGCCATCATGGCCTTCCGCAAGGAACACGGCGAAGCCTTCCAGCAGCGCCACGGCGCCAAGCTCGGCTTCATGTCCTTCTTCGTGAAGGCCGTCATCGACGGCCTGAAGCTCGTGCCCCAGCTCAACGGCGAGATCCGCGGCGACGACGTGGTCTACAAGAACTACCACGACATCGGCGTCGCTATCGGCGGAGGCAAGGGTTTGCTCGTTCCCGTCATCCGCAACGCCGAACGCATGAGCTTCGCCGAGATCGAGAAGGCCATCGTCGCCTTCGCCGTCCGCGCCAAGGACGGCAAGATCATGCCCGATGAACTCGAAGGCGGCACGTTCACCATCAGCAACGGCGGCGTCTACGGCTCCATGCTCTCGACCCCGATCATCAACCCGCCCCAGTCCGGCGTGCTCGGCCTGCACAACATCGTCGAGCGGCCCGTGGCGTTGAACGGCCAGGTCGTCATCCGCCCGATCATGTTTCTCGCGCTGACCTACGACCACCGCATCGTCGACGGCAAGGAAGCGGTCACGTTCCTGAAGCGCGTGAAGGAATGCGTGGAGAACCCGGCCAGGATGCTGCTCGAAGTCTGATCGGCTGATCGTCCTCGATCTCCTCCTCGTTCTCGGCCTCGATTCCAGAGATGAATCCCTACTTCGCCCACGGGCGGCTTGAAGTCTATCAAGCCGCCCTCCAATTCATCTCTTGGAACGCCCGACTGACCCCGGATCTGGCTCCACCGCCCAAGATCCGAATCGCCGAAGCCACCGATCAACTGGACCGCGCCAGCCTTTCGGTTTTGTTGAACATCGCCGAAGGCAATGGAAGAAGGCGTCGCCCCGTCCGGGCCAAGTTCTTCGACGATGCACGAGGCTCGGCCACCGAATGCGCCGCCTGCTTGGACGCTCTCGTGGCGAAGGGAGCGGTAGCCGATCAACGAATCGAGGAAGGAAAGGCCCTCTTGGCCAGGATCACCGCGATGTTGAGCAAGCTTGTGGCGATGTTTGAAGAAGAAGGATTGAAGGAAGAGCCGGTGGAATACCGGGTTGGCGGAAATTTCGAGAAAGAGAAGGAGAGCGAGTAAGAGAATGAGCAACTTTGATTTGATCATCATCGGCGGCGGGCCCGGCGGTTACGTCGCCGCCATCCGCGGCGCGCAGCTCGGCCTATCGGTCGCCTGCATCGAAAAGGAGTCCGCCCTCGGCGGCACCTGCCTCCGCATCGGCTGCATTCCCAGCAAGGCCCTGCTCGAATCCAGCGAGCTCTACTCCGAGGCCAAACACGGCTTCGACAAACACGGCTTCAAGGTCGGCGAGGTCACCCTCGACCTGCCCACGATGCTCAAACGCAAGACCGACGTCGTCTCGCAGATGACCAAGGGCATCGACTTCCTGCTGAAGAAAAACAAGGTCACCCGCCTCCTCGGCCACGGCCGGTTGCTGGGCAACGGCCAGGTCGAAGTGTCCTCCGCCGATGGCAAGACCGAGACCGTTTCCGCCAAGCACATCATCCTCGCCACCGGCAGCAAACCTGCCGTCCTACCGGGCATCGAACTCGACGGCCAGATCGTCGGCACCAGCACCGAGGCGCTCGCCTACGACACCGTGCCGCAACACCTCGTCGTCATCGGCGCCGGCTACATCGGCCTCGAACTTGGCTCCGTCTGGCAACGGCTCGGGGCCAAGGTCACGGTGGTCGAATACATGGACCGCATCGCGCCCGGCATGGACCGCGAATTAGCCGACGAAGCGCAGAAGATCTTCGCCAAGCAGGGCATTGAGTTCCGCCTCAAACACAAGGTGCTTTCCGCCAAAGCCGAGAACGGCAAGGGCGTCGTCGTCTGCGAAGGCCAGGAACCGATCATTGCCGACAAGGTGCTCGTCGCCGTCGGTCGTGTGCCCAATACCGAGAACCTCGGCCTCGACATTGCCGGTGTCGCCACCGACCAGCGCGGCCGCGTGGAAGTGAACGACCGTTTCGCCACCAACGTCCCCGGCATCTACGCCATCGGCGACGTGATCAAGGGCCCCATGCTCGCGCACAAGGCCGAGGAAGAAGGCATGGCCTGCGCCGAGTTCATCGCCGGCAAACACGGCCATGTGGACTACAACTCCATTCCCGGCGTCTGCTACACCCACCCCGAGATCGGCAGCGTGGGCCAGACCGAGGAACAGTTGATCGAAGCCAAGATCGAATATCGGAAAGGCGTCTTCCCCTTCAAAGCCAACGGCCGGGCCCACGCGCTCGCGCAGATCGAAGGCAAGGTGAAGATCCTCGCCGACAAGAAGACCGACCGCATCCTCGGCGTCCACATCCTCGGCCCCCGCGCCGGCGACCTCATCGCCGAAGCCGCCGTGGCCATCGCCTTCAAAGCCTCCGCCGAAGATCTGGCCATGGCCTCCCACGCCCATCCGACCCTGGCCGAAGTGATCAAGGAAGCCGCCTTGGCCGTGGACGGCCGGGCGATCCACATCTGACGCGCAACTGTCCGAGGCCCGTTGCGCTGGAGCGCCGGTCTCCGAGCTCGGCGTTCCAACCGCACGGCTTATTCTACCCGCAGATTGAAGCGACGGCCGAAGTCGTCCGTGAACGTGCCGTCCGGATGCACCGTCACCCGGACGACGTATTCCTCTGTCGTTGTGGCGTCGTCGAAGTCCCTCTCGCCGTCGATGAACTCCCGCAACCGGGTCATCATGAATTCGGCGATCTCCAACTGCGCCTCTCTCTCGGAGGCAAAGACGACATGGGTGTCGTCGTCGCTCACGCTCGGAAGCGGGCCTTGGAAGACCGTGTGGATGAAGATGCAGAAGCCCGTTCGCTGCGGTGGCTCAAGTTCATTTTCAAGGCGGTAGGTGGTGCCCAGCATACTCCAACACTACCTGGCCAGGTTTGCCTGCGGCGGCAAGCCCGAAGTCTGAGCACGCTGGAGGCGTGCCGGAAATTAGCCGGGGGTCGAGGGACCAGCGGGAGCGACACCCCCGGGTTCAATCTGAAAACGGTCAGCACCCTGAAGGGGTGCCGGAGCCGTGAGATCGATTCGTGATTCCGCGACCCTTCCAGGGTCGATTCACTTGGTGGCCTATACCGGGGGTAGCGTCGCGATGCTCCTCACCCCCGGCTAATATCCGAAAGCCCTCCGGGCTGCTTGCGCTGAGAATCTTCGCGACGACGACACTCTTCCGTTTCCACCGGCACTTTGTGATTCTTCAACAAATGGAATCTGCTCAAAAAACCGCCACCGCGCCTGTGTCTGCTTCTCGTGCATGGTATGGCGCTCAGATTGCCGAGTTCCTCCAAACCGCACCTGAGACGGTTCTTGGGCGTCTAGCGACCAATGGTGAGTTCGCACTCCTCCCGACCCAACGCGACGCATGGATTGTTCAACTCAAGGTCCTCGCGGCATCCCTCCAAGATTTCGCAGGAAGTCTGTTCCTGGAGTTCAATATACCCCGCATGGGACGGCGTATTGATGCAGTCGTCCTCGTTGGGCCGGTGGTCTTCGTGGTGGAGTTCAAAGTCGGTGAGTCCACTTTCGACCGCGCCGCAATGGATCAGGTGTGGGACTACGCACTAGATCTGAAGAACTTTCACGAAGCCAGTCACGCCGCTTCGATTGTCCCGATCCTCGTGGCAACAGAGGCTGCGACGAATGCTACCCCGACGAATCTCCACTCTGATGACGACAAGGTGTATCGCCCGATTGCTGTAGGTGCCGATGGTTTGCGCGCCGTGATGGATTACGCGCTTGAGGCCATCACCGGGTCCACTGTTGACGATTACAAATGGTCACGGGCTCCCTATCATCCGACCCCGACCATCATTGAAGCCGCCCGATCCCTTTATGCTCAACATTCGGTTGAGGCAATCGCCCGCTTTGATGCAGGCGCGCAAAATCTCCGAGTGACGTCGCTCCGAATCGATGAATTGGTGGATGAGGCGATGAAGGAAAGCCGCAAGATCATCTGCTTTGTCACCGGCGTGCCCGGTGCGGGAAAGACTCTCGTCGGCCTGAACGTCGCTACTCGCCACCGACGCGGACTTGAACAACCCACTCACGCCGTCTTCCTGTCTGGCAATGGACCTCTTGTCGCGGTGCTGCGAGAAGCTTTAACTCGCGATGAAGTTAGCCGGCGTAAAGCCCAAGGTGAGAAAGTGCGCAAAGGCAAGGTTGGGGAAAGCGTCAAAGCTTTTATTCAGAACGTCCACCACTTCCGTGACGATGCCTTGGTCGAGACAGGACCACCCATTGAGCACGTCGTCATCTTTGATGAGGCTCAACGGGCGTGGAATCTGCAACAGACAGCCAATTTCATGCAGAGGAAAAAGAACCGTCCGGGCTTCGCCCAGTCCGAGCCGGAGTTTTTGATCTCCTGCATGGACCGGCACAAGGACTGGGCCGTCATCATCTGCCTCGTCGGCGGCGGGCAGGAGATCAACACGGGCGAAGCAGGCATCGACGCATGGCTCGAAGCGGTGAACTCCAAGTTCCCTCACTGGCACATGTTCATTTCGTCGAAGCTCGTGGACAGCGAATACGCCGCAGGCAGAGCACTGGCAAACGTCAGTCAACGTCACGATGCTCACCTCGATGACTGCCTCCATCTTGCCGTCTCGATGCGCTCATTCCGGGCGGAGAATGTCTCTGCATTCGTAAAGGCACTGCTCGACTGTCAAGTGGCTCAAGCACGTGAAGTCTTCGCAAAAATCTCTACCCGCTACCCGATTGCGGTGACGCGGGACTTGAACGCAGCGAAGCAATGGGTTCGCTCCCACGCGCGAGGCACCGAGCGTTTCGGGCTAGTCGCCTCATCAAAAGCGCAGCGACTGAAGCCCCACGCGATTGATATTCGCGTCGACGTCGATCCAGTTCACTGGTTTCTGAACGACAAGGACGACACGCGTTCGAGTTATTATCTCGAGGATGCCGCTACCGAATTCCAAGTTCAGGGGCTTGAACTGGACTGGACGTGCGTGACCTGGGACGGCGACTTGCGCTTTGCGGATTCGGGGTGGAGTTACCACGATTTCAGAGGTTCAGGTTGGACCAACATCAAGAATGCAGATAACCGCAATTACCTGAAGAACGCCTATCGGGTGCTCCTCACCCGCGCCCGGCAAGGCATGGTGCTTTTTGTGCCGCCCGGTGAGCCGACCGATCCGACCCGATCACCAGCGTTCTACGATTCCACCTTCAACTACCTCACCGAACTCGGCATTCCCACGTTGAAGTGAGTGAAGCCGTGCTTGCGGCCTAGGCTGTTCTTCTTGGACACGCCCGCGAGGCTGAAAGGCTGGCAGGGGAAGCCACCGCAGAGGATGTCGTGCGGAGGGATGTCGGCCACGGCCACGGAATGAATGTCGCCGTGGGGTTCCTCGCCGAAGTTGGCCTTGTAGGTCTGCCGCGAATACTTGTCCCAATCGCTGGAGAAGACGCACTTCCCGCCCGCCTTCTCGAAGGCGATGCGGAACCCGCCGATGCCGCAGAAGAGGTCGATGAAGCGCAAGGGAGCGGTTGCCGCTGCTGCAACGCGGTAGGGAGGCGGATCTTCGTGGATCTGGGCAGGACGGCCACGCGGGGCGGCGCTTGGCAGCGGGGCCCCTTCTATTCGTCCGGCGCCTGTGGCGGCGGACGGGGTTCCACGGCTGCGGGGCACCGCAGCCTTACCGGGTTTGGAGGAGCCGCTCACGCGTCCACCCCTTCGCAGAGCCGGGCGGTGGTGAGGCCGAGGGCTTTGGCCAGCCGGGCGACGTTCCTGATGCCGGGATTCCTCAGCCCGCGCTCGATGCCGGAGATGTAGGTGGGATCGAGCCCGGCCTTCTCGGCGAGCTTTTCCTGGGTCAGCTCGCGGGCTTCGCGGCGCTGGCGGACGTTCTGCCCGAGGGCGGCGAGAACGGGATCACGTTTCGGCATGACTCATAGTCCATGCGGAAACGGGCGAGAACTCTATGGACGATCAGCCAGGTTGGAGAAGAAAGGGGGCGGGGATCATTTCAGCCATGCAATCTTGATCTCCTTCTCCAGCGCCTTGAACTCCGGGTCGCCGGTGACGAGTTCGGCCTTCTTCTCCTTGGCCAGCGCGGCGGCAAAGGCGTCGGCCAGGCTGAGCTTATGGCGGGTTTTGAAATCGGCGGCCAAGTCGGCCAGGGAGCGGGTGGCGGGATGGAACTCGATGGGGAGCGTTTCGAGAATCCGCGCAGCCTCCGCCCAGGCGGTGGCCCCGGCTTTGCGGCAAATCATGTAGTTGACCTCGGCGTAGTTCACTTCGGTCATGTGCAGCGGGCGGTCGGCGGCGGCCGCCTTATGGAAGAGATCCTTCACACGCTCACCCACCGGTTCATCGCGGAAGTAGGCCAGCAGGGCGTGGCTATCGAGCACCTGTGCTGCGGGCATACTTGGCTTCCTCCAGTTCGCTTTCTTCGCGTTTGTGTCCGGCCCATTCCTCGGCGAACGGCTTGCCTCCGGGCTTGCGGGATCGCTTCAGCAGGCCGTGGCCACGGTCGATGGCCCAGCGGGTCACGGGCTTGAGCAGGATGCCCTCGGGTGTGGCCTCGACGACGGCCTTGGTCCCTTCCTCGATGTGGAACTGGCGCCGCAGCCAGGCGGGGATGACAACCTGGCCTTTGGTGGTGAACCAGACGGCGTCAGCTTTGGAAGTCGTATTCACGACCGGAAGTTCTACTTTCAAAAAATCTCCGTCAAGCGTCACAAAGTCTTACTTTTGGTTTCAAATGAGCTGAAACGCCAAGGCGTGTCTTCAAACCGGTTCGGGTCCGGTTACCAGCGGCGGAGGCGTTGGGGACCACGCAGGAAGGTTGGCTGGAGAGAGGCGCAGTTGGCGGGTCCGGCACAGTTCGCCGGGCGGCGGTTGTTTCGCTCACAGGCCGATCGGTCTGACGTGGTGGCCGAGGGTGTAGTAACCGAGCTTGAGGTATTCGTTCCAGACGAAGTTGGCCGGCGCCTGATAGCCACGCATGCCGGCCGTGACCGGCAGCGAGGTGAAGCTGAGGTCCGGGGCGGCGTCTCGGAAGCACGCCTGGGCGCGGCGGGAATGATACCACGAGGTGACGAGGATGACCTTCCTGGCCCCGGCCTTGCGCAGTTCCACCACGCTGAACCGGGCGTTCTCGAGGGTGCTCTTCGACTCGCACTCACGCAGGATCGCGGACCGGGGGACTCCGGCGGCGACAAGTTGCCGGACGTTTTCCGCGCAATCGCCATAGCCGCTGACAAGGATCTGCGGGGCGAGGCCTTCACGAAAAAGTTCGGCGGCGCGCTGCACGCGGACACGGGGTTCACCGCCGAGGACGACGAGGAAATCGGCCTTCGTCTTGGGGCCTTCGATCTGGAGAAACCATTCGGGAAAGGCGACGGCGACCAGCGCGAGAACAAGGACAAGCCCTAATCCGCAACCCGCGATCTGGAGAAGCCTGCGGGCCCAGCGCTTCATGTCAGAGGATGCCGGAACGGGGATCTTCGGCTGCTTGGACGAGCTGCGCCACGTCGACTTCGACGGGGGTCTGGCGGCCGAGGAACTCCAGGAGGACGGCGACGCGTTGCCGCGACGGCATGATCTTGGTCACGACGGCCGTGAGCCCGTCGAAGGCGCCGCCGGACACCTTCACCTCGTCGCCGGGGACGAACTCGCCGGACATCTCGTAGAGCTCGGCGTCGCCGGCGAGCGATCTCAGGCCGACCATGTCCGAGTCGGGCACGACGGGCCATTGGCTGCCGAAGTGGATGATGGTGCTGACGCCCCGGCTGTGCATCACGTCCGAAAGGCTCCTCATCCAGTCGAAGCGCGCGAAGAGGTAGTTCGGGAACAGCGCCTCGGTGAACCAGACCGGCCCACGACGGGTGGCGCGCTTGAACCGGATCCGCGGGAGGAAGACCTCGACACCCATGCCGCGGAG
>CANJSG010000173.1 GCA_947476875.1 Verrucomicrobiota bacterium
AACCCACCTGGCGCAACCCGACGGAGAAGAACGGCAAACTCGTCTGGTATACCCCCAGCATCGGCAACGAACCGCTCGTGGCGGACGTGATCTTGGAGCGGGTGGCGGAGGCGGTCGGGCGCTGCGGATAAATCCTCCGCGGTCCTGTGAACAAGATTTCCCCTCGTTCCGGCCCGGTTCCTTGACGCCACAATTCTTTGTGTGGTTAGTTCCGCCCCAGCACTACAGAGTGTGTATCCAGCCAAACCATGCGTTGCCCCAAATGCGCCTGTCAGGAGGACAAAGTGATCGATAGCCGATCCTCCCGCGAAGGTGCCGTCATCCGGCGCCGCCGGGAATGCGCGGGCTGCACCCACCGCTTCACCACCTACGAGGAGGTCGAACAGGAAGGCCTCTTCGTCATCAAACGCGACGGTCGCCGCGAGGAATTTTCCCGCGACAAACTGCTCCACGGCATCCAGCGCGCCTGCCAAAAACGACCGGTCAGCCCCGAGGCCATCAAGACCGTCGTGGACCGCATCATCTCCGAGATCGGCGAGAAGTATGATTCCGAGGTGCCCGGCGTCGTCATCGGCGAGCGGGTGATGGAAGAACTGCGGAACATCGACGAAGTGGCCTACATCCGTTTCGCCAGCGTCTACCGGCGCTTCCAGGAAGCGACCGACTTCGTCCAGGCCATCCAGAAGATGGAGGACGCCCCATGATCCGGCTGCGCGAAGATTGCCTCGTCTTCCGCACCGCCGACGGCCTGACGATCCCCTGCACGGCGGAAGAAGTGACCGTCGAAATCATGGGAGATGCGGCCGGCGCGATCGATCCCGAGGTCGTGCGCAGCGCGGCGGCGGCGGTCCTGCACTACTTCAAGACGGAACTCGGCCGGGAAGAGGTCTCGGTCAGCGAATTTTCCATCGCCTTGGAGCGCATCCTCCGCGGCTTCGGCTTCCAGATCTCCTACGCGGACAAACCAGCCGACGGCTCACCGTCCGTTTCCACCGGAGCCAAAGCCGTCCGCCGGATCGCCGAGGCGGATCTCGTGGAATTGGCCGCCGACTTCGGACCGGCCTGCGAACTCTTCTTCTTCCAGAAGCTCCGCGAGAACCTGAAGACCAAGCTCGCCGCCGCTCCCGATGTGGTCCGGTTCTCCGGCCTGCGCGGCTGCGCCAAACGCCTGACCGGCAGCCGTCGCTGGAGCCATCGCTGCGAGGAGGCGAGCGACCGCATCGTCGGTTTTCTCCGTGAATCCTTCACGCGCGACAACGGCGGGCATCGGTGCGCGTTGGTCGTTTCCTGAAAAAAGACGAAGTCGCGGCCGGTAGGGCGCAGGCTCCCGCCAAGCCGCCTCTGCGCTTCCAGATATCCTCCCGGGCACGACGGCCAAACCAGTCAACCCACGCTCGCCTCCAACTTCCCGCGAGAATCCTTTCTAATCTTCGCAAACCCCAAGGCGGCGCGGCGGGAGCCTTCGCCCTACCACTTTAGCTCTTCCCACAGGGCTAGAAGACTTCGGCCTTAGGCCTTAGGACTTCGTCATTTCCCTTGGCTGGGTTCGCGACCGGTCCCTAGCCTCCGGCCATGACCCTGTTCGAGAAACTGATCGCCCGGCAGATCCCCGCCGCGATCGTCTACGAGGACGACCTGGTTTTCGCCTTCCGCGACATCAATCCGCAGGCGCCGACGCACATTCTCGTCGTTCCCAAGAAACCGATCCCGCGCATCGCCGAGGCGTCCACCGAAGACCAGTCGATGCTGGGCCATCTCCTGTTGAAGGCGGCGGCCGTCGCCGAGCAGGTCGGGCTCAAGGCTGATGGCTACCGCCTCGTCATCAACAACGGCCGCGACGGCGGCGAATCCGTCCCGCACCTCCATTGCCACATCCTCGGCGGTCGCCAGCTTCATTGGCCCCCGGGCTGATCCATCGCGCTCCGGCATTGAACGCAGGCGTCCCGACCGCTTCACTCCCCACCCCATGAGCGAAAGCGCCCCGCCGACGACATCCGATTTCGAACCGATCTACGAACTCCAGAGCGTGATCGACCGGATACCCGTGACCTCGATGTTCCCCAAGCGGCAGCCGCTCGAGATCGAAATCGGGGCAGGTGACGGCTCGTTCATCGACCAGTGGCACCAACTGCGCCCGGAAACGAACTACCTCGCCCTCGAACGTCTCCTTGGCCGGCTCACCAAGATCCGCAAGAAGGCGCTCCGCAGCGGGCTGCGCAATCTTCTCGGCATCCGCGTCGAGGCGGCTTTCTTCACCGACTATCTGCTTCCCTCCCAGTGCGCGACGGCCTTCCACATCTACTTTCCCGACCCGTGGCCGAAGAAACGGCACCACAAGAACCGGCTGATCCAGGCCGGTTACGCCGCAGCCGTGTGGCGTGCCCTTGAGCGCGGCGGCGTGGTCTACCTGCGCACGGACGATGTCCCCTACTTCACCCACATGAAGGAAGTGTTCGCCAGTCTGACGGGCCTGTTTGCCGAAACCGAGACCCCCGGCGAACTTTCCGCGGTCACGACGGACTTCGAGCGGTTCTTCAATGCCAAAGGCATCCCGACGAACTACGCCGCGTATCGGCGGATCGGATAACCGAACTGTTAAATCTCATGCGCGCCATTCTCCTCGCATCACTGCTTCTTGCCGGTTGCTCAAAGGAAGCTCCAAAGCAGGCCTCTTCAAGTCTTGAACCTGTCCTGATCTTGGCATCGAACGAAAGAGGCAGACCTCAGTTCGACTATGCAGGACCTGATTCGCTAAGTTTTCGTTATTCTAACGATTCTTTCTCATTCCAGATTGGGCCGGTAGCCGGGAAGCCTTGGGCCAGCGCAAACGGGGAGATGAAGCTGGGCGCCAGTAACGATGTGACCATCACCATCCAGTCCACGTCTGATCGGGCCTACGATGTTCGGTTGTTGGGGCTTTCGACCAACAACATTTTCGAGGTGGAAGAGGACAAGACAAAGGAAACGCTTCGGGTTCCTGCTGGTGAGAAGAAGCTGACGATTCAGCGGTTCGTCATTTTCACATACGATTTCGGCAAACGATGATGCCGACCAGGTGCCGAATTGGATTGGTGTGGTGGAGCGAGAAGCAAATTGAAGAGGCTGAAATTCCTATCTGCGAGATGAGCCACGTCGCCTGACACCTTGGCGTTCCCTTCGATGTTCGGTGGTGGATGTTGGTTGTTCGAGGTTCCCCCGCTGGAAGGCCTACGGGCCGCGCTGGAACTCGGCGCTCCGGTTTTGGTGCTCTTCGTGTCCTTCGTGGATGGGTCTTCCCATGCTCCAAGGTGCTTTTCAGATAGCCTGTGGTTGAAATACGGAATGGCTTTGGCGCGTCTGCTCCGTAACCTCTGATTGTCTCCTGCTGCCCGGAAAAGTTGCGCGGCCGTTTGTCCCCGGGTGGCTGGAATTGTCCTGTCCGTTCGCCGGTCAGCTTTGCCAACATCCACTCATCTCATGAGAATCAAGTTCCTGTTCCTCGTCTTCGTGGCGGCCCTCGCGGCCGCGTGGACCTCGTCCGCGGCCGAACCGCTCCGCGTCTTCATCCGCGGTGGCATCAAGACCCACGGCCCCAACCAGCACGACCATCCGCGCTTCCTGGGCGACTGGACCAAGCTGCTCGGCGAACGCGGCATCACCGCCAGCGGCGGCATGACCTTCCCCACCGGGGAACAACTTGAGAAGACGGACGTCGTCGTGATCTACGCCGCGGACGGCATGAAGATCACCGGCAACGACCGGGCGAACTTCGAGAAGTTCCTCCAGCGCGGCGGCGGCGTGGTCGTGGTCCACGACGGCGTCGTCGCGGGCGACCAGCACGACTGGTGCAAGAGCATCATCGGCGGCACCTGGATCTGGGGCAACCAGGCCCCCGGCCGCACTCCCACGAAATGGTTCGAGGGATTCGTGGGCCTCTACTTCGTCGACCAGGAACACCCGGTCACGAAGGGAATCTCCAACTTCGACTGGAAGGACGAGGTCTACAACCAGCTCGAAATGGCGCCCGACGCCCACGTGCTGGCCATGAGTTTCATCGACGTCTTCAACATCCATCCCCAGCTCTGGACCTACGAGAAGACCCTTGCGGGCGGCACCAAACCCTACCGCGCCTTCGTCAGCATTCCCGGCCACGACTACGAGGTGTTCGACACCCCGCACTATCGCGCGATCCTCCTTCGCGGCATCGCCTGGGCCGGCAAACGCGCCAATGCCGACGAGTTCTGCAACGCGGCCGAGCTCGGCTCGCTCCGTTATCCCGAAGGCGGCCCGCTCCGGTCGGACAAAGCCGTCACCAAGCTCAACCCGCATCCCGAATTCAATGTGACCGTCGTGGCCGACGAAAAGGTGGCCGAGAAGATCATGTCCATCGACTGGGACGCCAAAGGCCGCATGTGGATCGTCGAAACCCCCGAGTATCCCGGCGGCCGCGACGTGAACAAAAACGACTTCAAGCAGTTCCCCAACCGTCTGCAGGAGCCCGACAAGTTCCAGGTCGGCGGCAAGGTTGAACGGAAACCGAAGGACCGGATCTCGATCCTCGAAGACACCAACGGCGACGGGGTGATGGACAAGAAGACCGTCTTCGCCGACGGCCTCGAGCTCCCGACCTCCCTCGTCTTCTACAAGGACGGCGTCATCGTCTCGCAGGCTCCCGACATCCTCTGGATCCGCGACACCGACGGCGACGGCAAGGCCGACAAGACCGAAGTCCTCTTCACCGGCTGGGGCACGTTCGACACCCACGCGGTGATCAACAATCTGCGCTGGGGCATGGACGGCTGGGTCTATGGCACCGTCGGCTACACCCGCGGCAAGGACGTCTCGTCGCCCAAGAGCGGCAAGAAATTCGGCGACATCTCCGCCGGCATGTATCGCTTCCGTCCGGATGGTTCCGCCCTGGAGCAAATCTCCGCCAACGGCTGCAACACCTGGGGCTGCGAGATCGCGCCCGACGGCGAATACATCTACACCACGGCCACCTGCGGCACCCCCATCCTCCACGTCGTCCTGCCGGAGAAGTATCTCGCCCGCGGCAGCATCGGCGGCCACCCGGCCTGGCAGAATGTGATCGAGGAAAACAAGATCTACCCCGCCTTCGACGAGAAACGTCAGCCCTACGTCCAGATCGACTGGGTCGGCGCGTGGACCGCCGCGGCCGGCGCGACCATCTACGACGGCGGCGCCTGGCCGGCCAAGTGGGCTCCGGACGACCGCTATTCGTTCTTCATGGGTGAAGCGACCCGGCAGCTCTTCCACCACGAGTTCCTCGACCCCAAGGGCGCGACCTTCCAAGGCCGCAAGGAAGACGGCCGCAAACAGACCGAGTTCATCGCGAGCACCGACTACTGGTTCCGCCCCATCCACAGCCGCGTCGGCCCCGATGGCGCGATCTACCTCGTCGATTTCTACAACCAGATCGCCGTCCACAACGACACCCGCGGCCCCGGCCATGGCGCGCGCAACGCCGCCGCGCGTCCCGACCGCGACCACCTCTTCACCCGCGTCTACCGCATCCAGCACAAGGAGGCGAAGACCCTTCCGCCGGCGAAGTTCGACGCGAAGAAACCCGCCGAACTCGTCAAACTCCTCGACCATCCCAACGGCTGGACCCGTGGCACGGCCAACCGGCTGTTGAATGAAACCCAGCCCACCGCCGCCGTGAAGCCGCTGACCGCGCTCTTCAACAGCAAGGCGTCGAAATTCTCGCGCATCCACGCCCTGCAGAGCCTGAACAACCTCGGCAAACTCGACGAACCCCTCCTCGTCGCCGCGCTCAAGGACGCCGATCCGGCCATCCGCAAAAACGCGGGCAAGCTCGCCGCCGAACGCGAATCGCTCGGCAACGCGGCCACGTCCTCGCTCCGCGCCCAGCTCAAGGACTCCGACGACCGCGTGCGCATCAATGCCCTGATGGCCCTCGGCTCCCAGCCCGCCAGTCGCGAGAACGCCGAAGCCGTCATCGCGGCGTGGCCCTCGTTGAACACCCCCTTCATGCAGTCCGCCGCCGTCGGCGCCGCGTCCACGGACCCGGTGATGTTTGTCGAAGCGGCGCTCGCCTCGAAGGATGCCGCCAACGTCGCCGGTTTCGTGCCCCATCTCGCGAAGCTGGCCGCAAACAAGCAGGACGGCCAGGTTGCCGCCCGCTTCGTCGCCGCCCTCGCCGCCGCGCCCGCCTCGGTCGATGCGTTGAAGCGGGTCGCGCTCGATGCCTTCGCCGCCGCGCTCACCGCCAACGTCGTTCCGGCGTGGAACGCTTCGGTTGAAGCTTCGCTCAAGGCGCTCCTCGCGTCCCAAGGCACCGCCGGTTCCGTGTTGCCGCTCGTCGCCCGGTGGGATTCCGCCGGCAAGCTTGGTGACGCCGTGAAGCCCGCCATCACCCGCGCCGAAGCCCAGCTCGCCGACAAGTCCCTCGGCGACGACACGCGCGGCCAGATCGCCGCCAACCTCGTCGGCGTCCGCCGTCTCGACGCGACGATCGTTCCCGCCGTCTCCGGTTTGATCGGCGGCGAAACCAGCCTCGCCCTGCAACGCCGCGTCATCGATGTGCTCGGAGCCAATCCCGACACCGCCGCCGTGATCGTCGCGAAATTCGCCGGCCTGCCGACCGAACTCATCGAGCCCGCCTTCGCCCAGATCCTGAAGCGCGCCGAATCCACCTCGGCCCTGACCGAGCTGCTCGCCCAGAAGAAGGTCGACGTGATGAAGCTCGGGCCTGCACGGCAGCATCGGCTTCGCACCCATCCCGATCTCGCCGTCGCCAAACGCGCCGGCCTGGTCATCGATGATTTGAAGGGTCCCGAAGCCAAGGAGAAGGACGCCATCATCGCGAAGCTCGCCCCCGAGGTCATCAAGGCCGGCAACGTGGCCAACGGCAAAAAACTCTTCACCGCCCAGTGCGCCGGCTGCCACGTCTTCAAGGAAGAAGGCCGCAACCTCGCCCCGAGCCTGACAGGCATGGGCGCCCACGGCCCAGCCGACCTCCTTGTCCACATCATCGATCCCAACCGCCTGGTCGAACCCAACTTCGTCTCCGCCGTCATCGAGACCAAGGACGACCAGTCCTACGACGGCGTCATCGAACGGGAAAACGCCAACGAAGTCGTCCTGCGCAACGCGGCCGGCGACTACACGATCCGGGTCTCCAACATCAAGTCGCGCTCCAGCTCCGGCCGCTCGCTCATGCCCGAAGGCTTCGAGCAGCTCGGCGCCGAGGGCCTGCGCGACCTGTTGACCTACATCTGCGCGGACGAAAGCCGCTTCCGCGTCCTGGACCTGTCGAAGGCGTTCACGGCGAACAACAGCCGCGGACTTTTCATCACGCCCGACAACCGCGAAGACACCGTGGCCTTCCGCAAGTATGGCCTGCTGAAGGCCGGCGACGTTCCGTTCGACGTCCTGAGCCCCGACAAGGCCGTGGCCAACGTCGTCGTGCTCAAGGGCGGTGCGCCCGGTTCCTGGTCCCGTCAGAGCGTGCCGCAGACGGTCGAGATCCCCGTCGGCATCGCCGCCGCGCAGCTGCACTTCCTCGGGGGCGTGGCCGGTTGGGGACATCCGCTCAATCCCGACGCGAACGCCGCCAAGGTCACCATCCACTTCGTCGGCGGCGCCACCGAAGTCATCACGCTGAAGAACGGCGTGGAGGTCGCGGACTACAACGGCAAGTTCGACGTGCCGGGTTCCAAGGCGCTTGAGAACTGGACCCGTGGCCGCGGCCAGGTCCGCTGGTTCAGCAAGCCCGTCCAGGGCACCGCCGTGATCGAGAAACTGACCCTTGCGAGCTTCAACAACGCCGTGGCGCCGCTGTTCTTCGCCGTCACCGCCGACACGGAGAAATCCACCGCCAAGGCCGAAGCTCCCGCTGCCAAACCGGCCGCGCGCGTCTTCGAATGGAGCAAGGGCATCAAGACCCTCGTCGTGGGCGGCGGTTCGTCGCACGACTTCAACCGCTTCTTCAACCTCGCGGACAAGAAGACCCTCGAAGAAGGCGCGTTCGCCTCGGTGAACTACACCGAGAACTTCGCCGACATGGCCGCGAACATGAAGGCGGCCGACGTCCTCCAATACAACACGAACAAGGAGGTCAAGGATCCAGCCGAGAAGTAGTCCATCCTCGACCATCTCGCAGCCGGCAAGGGCATGGTCATCATCCACGCCGGAGCGTGGTATAACCAGCCGGGCTGGCCCGAGTTCAACCGCGAGCTCATCGGTGGCGGTTCTCGCAGCCACGACCGGCTCGGCGAGTTCGAGGTCAAGGTGACGAACCCGGCGCATCCCGTGATGAAGGGCGTTCCCGCCTCCTTCAGCCTCGTTGACGAGCTCTACTACCTCGAACCCGACGCCAAGGGCACGCCCATCGAAGTTCTGGCCGAGGCCCATTCTTCCGCCAAGAACAAGACCTACCCGAGCGTCCATGTCGTGAAACATCCCAAGGCCCGCATCGTCGTCATCACCCTCGGCCACGACGCCCGCGCCCACGACCTCGACGCCTACAAGAACCTCCTCAAGAACTCCATCGCCTGGGTGAACACCGCCAAGTAAGGACGAAGGTCGAAGGCCCAAGCACGAAGGAAGCCCGAAGTCCCGTCGCGCCTTTCTATTTCACCGGCTCCAGCGGAGCCGCCTGTTTATAGAAACCCAACAACTCGTAAACCCAAGCTCCGTAGGAGCGACCTGGTTGGGCCGCACCTACGGAGCTTGGGGTGTTTGTGGTTGCCGAGATTCTATAGACAGGACGGCCCCACGGGCCTTGAGCAAGGCATGGGGATGGCGCGCCCCGTAGGCCGGGCAGGCAGGCAGGCCGCTATGCCCGCACTCACTGCCTGCGCAGCTGGTAAAAGCGCTGGGGATGGTTGGTCGCGCCGGGTTCGGTGAACTGGTAGATGCCGCCGCTCTGCGCTGCGACGCGGTGGCGGACGCGCCACGGAAGCTCCGCCTCGTCACCATGGCGGCTACCTTCGCAACCGAACGCTCACGGCACGGCGATGACGCGGTAGAAACGGTTGCTGCCGCCGGCGGTGTTCGGGTCCGTGCAGGTGGCGATGCTGCCCAAGTTCGCCACGACGTTGGTCAGCGGCGTCCAGCTTCCCGGAGCAAGGTTGGCGCTGTATTCGACGCGATACCCGACGCCCGGCGACGCGGGCCATTCTAGGCGACGCGAACCGGCAGACGCTGTCTGCGTGA
>CANJSG010000174.1 GCA_947476875.1 Verrucomicrobiota bacterium
AGACATCAGGCTAATTTGGGTTTTTTAGCATGAGATCGGTGGTTTTTTTCGAATCTCACGGTTTGTTTGTTTTAAGGTTGGTGCCCGTTTCAGACAGGATGTGAGTTTGTCCCGTCGTGACGGTTTCTCCGCGTGGCTCGGTTCACCGTTCCAAGATGAGCCCAAGGATCTGGCGGAGGTCTTCGTTGTGCTGTTTGGAGGCCATGCCGAAGGCGCGGACGACGTCGAGCAGCAGGCCGATGCTCTCGGAGTCGAAGCGGTAGAGGACGCGTTCCTTGGTCCTGGCAGGGCCGGCGGGACGCGGGGTTCCGTCGAGGCGGAGGACCTGGTCCATCGGCAGGCAGACGTAGAGCATGGCCTGCACGCCCACGGCGCGTTGCTTCTCCTTGAGCTGGATCTGGACGGTGCCGTGGACGCTTTCCTTGAGGAACTGCGGCGAGCGTTCCACCGCGCGCTGGAATCCCGGCGGCAACGATCCTTCCGGCGAGGCCACCTTTTCGACCACGACGCGTTCGCCTTCCTCGATGGTGGACGTCTGGTTGGTCAAAGCCGTCTGAAGGCTGCGGAGTTGGGCATCCTTCACCACGCCACGGCGACTTGCTTCGAGCAGAATGGTCGAGAGTTCGTAGCCGTATTTGGTTTCGCCTTTGCGTTTGAAAACGACCCCGTCCGCGAGCTGGGGAGTGGTTTTGTCTGGGGTGTCGTAGCCGATCTGCCATTCGAGGTAATAGCCCTTGCCGAGCTTGGTCTTCGTGGGGGCGATGGGATGGCCGGAACCGTCCTCGCCGCGTTCCTTTGGGCGGACCTTGCTCGTGATGGCGGTGAGCGGCAGTTCGACGTCGATGTGGTTCGTCGCGGGTCGGATGACGACGATCTGGGTGTCGGCGGCGAAGATGGTTTTCCCGGCCAGGAAGAGCGTGACGCAGGCGAGGGCGACGCGGTGGATCATGGCCGGTAGTGTTGTCTTGGCGGGGCGGCGCTGTCGCTCTGAAATTGACCAGCTGCATCCGACGCCGTAGCCCTGCCGGGTGCCGGTCATCGAATCCTCCTACTCCGCTCCTTGGTGGTTGAGGAATGGCCATGCCCACACGGTCTACGCCGCCCTGCGTCGGCGAGTGGCTGGCGTTCGCTACGAGCGGGAGCGGCTGGAACTGGAGGACGGAGACTTCCTCGATCTCGATTGGTCACGGATCGGCAAGGCGCGCCAAGCGGTGGTGGTTTCGCATGGGCTCGAAGGATCGTCGGACGCGACGTATGTGAGGGGAATGGTCCGGGCATTCAATCGCCGGGGCTGGGATGCGGTCGCGTGGAATCAACGGGGCTGCAGCGGCGAACCCAACCGGCTGCTCCGCCTGTATCACAGCGGGGTGTCGGACGATCTTCTGCGCGTCGCCGGGCACGTTGCGGGGCTTGGCTATGAACGTGTGGGCCTCGTGGGATTCAGCCTGGGCGGAAATGTTACCCTGAAACTCGCCGGAGAAATGGGTTCAGAGGCGCCCAAGTGGATGGCCGGTGCTGTTGGGATCTCCGTTCCCGTCGATCTCGCAGGTTCGGCCGCCACGATGGCGCGTCGCGTGAACCGGATCTATATGGGGCGATTCCTCGCGTGTCTTCGCGCCAAACTCCGCGCGAAGCAGGGCAGTTTTCCGAACGAACTGAACGACGACGGTTACGCTCGGATCCGGTCGTTCAGGGAATTTGACGGGCGCTACACGGCTCCTATCCATGGGTTTGCGAGTGCGGAGGACTACTGGGAGAAGTGCGGCGCGGTGGCGGTTCTGCAGCACGTCGGGGTGCCGGCCCTGCTACTGAACTCCCGGGATGATCCGTTCCTGTCACCGGGCAGTTTTCCCGACGGAGCCGCGCGGGGTCATCGATTTCTGCACCTCGAAGTGGCGGAGACCGGCGGGCACGTGGGGTTTCTCGGGGCGAATGGGACCGACGGCGAAACGTTCGCGGAGACGCGGTCGGTTGAGTTTTTGGGGGCTTGAATGGCCGGGCCGAAGGCAAAAAGAAGCGGCAGCCAGCTGATCACCCGACAATCGCCCGCCTTTTGAAACCGTTCCCAAGCCCTTGGCAACGATTTGCGCACCGGCGGGCGCTAGATCAATCAGTCAACTACCGCTTCTAAATCAGGTAAGCCGACAGTCGCACGGGCTGCGGAGAAGCACTGAAACTCAAACTGTCACATTCTAGGCTAAGCATCGGTTGTGCCGTAGGGCTGTTGTGTCGGTTTATGGGGCGATTCAGCAACTGATGTTGGTAGAGGTGCGTGATTTTCACGCTTTATGCGCGAAATTCCCACGCATCGCCGAATGGTCGATGGAGTTTGGTTGGGCTCAGGAGTCCAGTTTCCGCCCTCGTGATGGGATCAATTTCAGGTCCTTCTCCCCGGTTGTGGCCATTGACCCGTCCGCCGTGTTCTACCACTCTTCGGTTCTTGTTTATGCTGCACGTGCTTGTTTGCGACCCGATTTCGCCCAAAGGCATCGCCTTTTTTCAAGGCCGCCCTGAGTTCAAGGTCACCGTTCTGCCCAAACGCCTCACCGAGGCGGAGCTGATCCCCATCGTCGGCGATGTGGACGCGATGGTCGTCCGTTCAGAGACCAAGGTGACCAAGAAGCTGATGGAAGCCGCGCCCAACCTGAAGGTTGTCGGCCGCGCCGGGGTCGGTGTGGACAACGTGGACGTCGAGGCCGCCACCGCCCGCGGCGTGGTCGTCATGAACACGCCGGCCGGCAACACCATCACCACGGCCGAGCTGACGTTCTTCATGCTGGGCTCCATCGCCCGCAAGGTTCCCGCCGCGCATGCCACCATGGCTGCTGGCAAGTGGGACCGTAAGGCGTTTCAGGGCACCGAAGTGTTCGGCAAGACGCTCGGCATCCTCGGCGCCGGCCGCATCGGGACGGAAGTCGGCAAACGCGCCCTCGCCTTCGGCATGCGTGTGGTGGCCTACGATCCTTTTCTCACCGAAACGCGCGCCAAGCAGCTCGGATTCGAGCTTGCGACGGATGTCGACGCCGTCTACCGGCAGGCCGACTTCATCACCGTCCACATGCCCGTGACCGAGCAGACACGGGGGATGTTGAACTCCGACGCCTTCGCCAAGATGAAGCCCGGCGTCCGCATCGTGAACTGTGCCCGCGGCGAGATCATCGCCGAGGCGGATTTGTTGGCCGCGCTGGAATCCGGCAAGGTCGCCGGTGCCGCGCTGGACGTCTTCTGCGTGGAACCGCTGCCGGCCGACTCGAAGTTCCGCACGCTGCCGAACGTCATCCTCACCCCGCACCTCGGCGCGAGCACCGAGGAAGCGCAGGAGAAGTGCGGCATCGAAGTCGCCGAAGTGATCTCGGGATTCCTGCTCAGCGGCGAGGTGCGCAACGCGGTGAACCTCCCGGGCGTCGACGCCAAGACCTACGAGCTGGTGAAGCCCTACATCACCCTCGGCGAAAAGCTCGGCAGCCTGCTTGGCCAGCTCGCCCCGGCCAATGTCGACCGCATCCACATCACCTATGGCGGCAAAGCGCAGGAGCTTCCGAACACCGATCCGATCACACGAGCCATCCTCCTCGGCTACCTGGCGCATGGTTCCTCGGTGAAGGACATCAACAACGTCAACGTCCGCAGCGCCGCGAACGCCACCGGCCTCAGCGTCGAGGAGAAGCGTTCCGATGAACCCGTCACGTTCAACGAATGGCTCCACGTCCAGTTGTTCAACGGCGAGGAGAAGATCCTCAGCGCCGGCGGCACTTTCTTTGGTTCGCCGAACAACCCCCGCATCGTCCGCCTCTACAGCCAGCCGGTGGAGATTCCGATCAGCGGCACGCTCCTGCTTCTGACCAACAAGGACCGGCCGGGCATCGTCGGCTACCTCGGCACCCTGCTGGCCAAACACCACGTCAACATCGCCAACATGAGCCTCGGCCGCGACGCCGCCGGCGGCCAAGCCCTCACCGTCTTCGTCCTCGACAGCAAACCGTCGGACGCCTGCATCGCCGAAATGCAGAAGGACCAAGACATCACCAACGTCCGCGTCGTCACCCTTTGAACCGAATCCGACCCATGAAGCGTTCCCTAGTTGTTTCCATCGCCATCGCGGCGGCCGTCATTTCCGCCTCGCCCATGGTTCTTGCCGCCGATGCCGCCAAGCCCGTGTCCAAACTGGACGCATTGTTCGAGGACAAAGTCGTCGCCAAGGGCAAGTCGTTTGAAATCAAGGAAAACCAGCTGGATTCCGGTTTCGCCGAGTTCCTCGCCGCCGCCGCCGCCCAAGGCCAGCAGGTGCCTGAGAACCTGCGCAACGGAATGCGGTATCGGATCCTGGAAAAGCTGATCGCCTCCAAGACGGCAAGCGCGCGCGCGAACGCCGACGACCACAAGGCCGCCGCCGCCAAAGCCGAACAAGTGCTCGCGCAGACAACCCAGATGCTCGGCAGCGCCGGGGCATTGGAGCAGCGGCTCAAGACGACCGGTCAGACCGTGTCCAGCTTCATGACCAACACCTACAACCAGAATCTGATCCAGACCGTTCTGGAGCGCCTTCTCCGGCCCACGGCGGCGGTGGTGACCGATGCGCAGGTGAAGGAGTTCTATGAAAGGAACCCGGCACGTTTCGAGCGCCCTGAGACGGTCAAGGCCAAGCACATCCTGATCTCCGCCATGGACCGGCAGTCGAACACGGCCCTTCCGGAACCCAAGCGCAAGGAGAAGCTCGAGATGGCGCGTCGCATCCAGGAACGAGTGGTCAAAGGAGAAGATTTCGATGCGCTCGTGAAGGAGTTTTCGGACGACGGCGCGTCAAAGGTCCGCAATGGTGAATACGCCTTCGCGCGCGGCCAACTCCCTGCCGCTTCCAAGGCGTTTGAGTCCGCCGCCTTCTCGATGAAGCCCGGACAGATCAGCGATCTCGTCGAAACCCCCTACGGCTTCCATATCGTGAAGCTCATTGAGAAGACGCCTTCCGAGAAGATCGCCTTCGACAAGGTGGCAAAGGACATCAAGGAAGGTCTCTCCGGCGTGGAACTCCAGAAGCAGATCCCCGCTTTCCTCGCGCGCATCCAGAAGGAAGACGGCGTGGAGATCCTCGTTCCGATGCCTCCCGAGCTGAAGGCCGAAATGGAAGCCGCAGCCAAGGCCGAAGCGGCTGCACCGGGGGTCAAGTAGCGCCGGCCCGGCAAGCCGGAGCCGCCGGGACCGCGCGATGGCTTCAATACTTTTTGGTGAACCGTTTGCCGGACGGTTCGTCGGATGGCGGCTCGGGATTCGGAGCGGGTGGTTCTTCGCCGACCTGGGAGTTGATGGCTTCCACGAACGCCAGTTGAAGGGTTGAGAGCGTCTGCGTCAGGAGCTGCTTCTCTTCCTTGGAAAGGTTGCCCTTCGTCTTCTCCTGCAGCATTTCCACCTGGTCGATCAGCATCTTCGCGCCTTCGATCTCAAGCATCGTCTGGCCGGTTTCCGGGTTCGGGATTCGTCCGAGGAAGATGAGGGCGGTGTTCCCGAGATGGATCACCATGTCGGCGAAGATGGCCGACATGATCTCTTCTCGGGTCGCATTGGCGAGGGCATCCTCGTTCAGTTTTGTTTCAGGGTTCATCCAGGGGAATTGTCCGGGGTTTATCGGGGTCTGCGGCGCTTGATGTCGCTGATGTCGGACATCAGAAACTGGATCAGGCGGCGCAGACGTGGTTCGACCTCCACCGTCTCGAGCATCTCCTGCCGTTGACCCGGTTCCGGCAACAGGGCGCAGGAGACGAGGTCGGCCACCTGGTCGGCGTCATTGAGCTTCTCCAGATATTCGATGACTTCCTTCGCGGTGAGAAATTCCTTGTCGCTTCCCTTCTTTCCCGCCGCCTTCGCCGAAGTGGTAAACGGCCTCACGGAACTCATGTTGACCCTTTCGCCCACCAGGTCGCGGACGCGGGCGAGCAGGGCGTCGGTATGGATGGTGTCGGCCTGCTGCGCCTGCAGCGCGCGGATCTCGACGCGGCGGTAGGGCTTGTAGCTGATCGTCCGGACGATCTCCACGCGGGTGACGCCCTGGAGGATCAGGTGCGACGTTTCGTCGTCGTTCTGCACCGAGACACGGATGAGCCCGAGGCCCGCGACTGGAAGGGGGGTTTCCCGCTTGGAGCCGGGTTTCTGCATCGCCACGACGAACATCCGATTGGAATCGAGCGACTTCTCGAGCATGCGCCGGTAGCGCGGCTCGAAGAGGTAGAGCGGGAGCATCGCCTGCGGGAACAGCGTCGCGTTCGGCAGGATCATCACGCCGACATCGCGTGGAATTTTCATGAACGGAATCTATGGGGCGGCGTCAGATTGGCAAGGCGGTCCCGGGCTTGCGTGTCCGTGGTCTTGCCCCACAGTCCATCCAGCTTATGAAAGCAAAGGTCGCAATTCTCCTCCTCCTGCTCGTCGCCATCGGTTTGGGCGTCGCGCTCGTGAAACTCAACCAGACCATCGAACAGGAGCGCGCCACCTCGGCCACGTTCAAGGCCAACTGGGGCAATTCCTCCAACGAGGCCGTGTCCCTGCGCGGGGAATTGAACGAGTCCAAGACCGTCAACCTCACCTTGGAGACCAACCTCAACCAGCGGTTCTCCGAGCTTACCCTGCTTTCGAACAACCTCGCCTCCACCATCGCCACGTTGGACAAGACCCGGGTGGATGCCGCCTCCGCCGCAGCGCAGGCCGCGGGCTTGTCCGCCGCCGAGATCACCAAGCGCGACGAGCAGATCGGCAAACTCACGACCGATCGCGACGACCTCAGCAAGGAAGTGACCGACCTCAAGGGCGCGATCACCAAGCTCGACACCCAGATCCAGGAGACACTGCGCAAGCTCGCCAGCTCCGAGGGAGAACGCACCTTTCTCGTGAAGGAGCTCGCGCGCCTCCAGAAGGAGAAGGCCGAGTTGGAACGCCAGTTCAACGACCTCGTCGTGCTCCGCGAGCAGGTCAAGAAGCTCAAGGACCAGCTCTCCGTCGCCAAGCGCCTCGAATGGCTCCGCATGGGAATCTACGAACGGCGCGACATGAAGGGCGGCCAGCTTCTAATGCAGGGCTTCCGTCCCAAGGATCCGGGGACCAACGACTCGTCGCTCAAGGTCGACTTGAAGCAGAGCGGCGAAGTCAAAGTCCAGGGCGGCCCCACCAACGCGCCGGCTCCGAAGTGAACGCCGTCGGAGCCGCTTCGTCCGGTCTGTTGATCGATTCGCACGGACGCGTGTTGCGCGACCTCCGGGTCAGCATCACGGACCGTTGCAACTTCCGCTGCCTCTATTGCCTGCCCGAGACGGAGGAAGCGGCGGATTTCTACCGCAACCGTTTCGTTCCACCCACGAAGGATTCGGCCGGCAGCACTCCCATCCAGCGGGAGTGGAAACCCGAGTCGAAGATCCTGACCTACGAGGAAATCGCCCGCGTCGTCCGCATCTTCGCCGAATTGGGCATCCGCAAGCTCCGCCTGACCGGTGGCGAACCGCTGCTCCGCCGCGAAGTCGAAAAGCTGGTCGGCCTGGTGTCGGCAGTTCCCGGCATCGACGACCTCGCGCTGACGACCAACGGGTTCCTGTTTGGGAAGAAGGCGCAGGCGCTCAAGGCGGCCGGCTTGAAGCGCATCAGCTTCAGCATGGATTCGCTGGATCCGGAAAACTTCAAACGCATGACCGGTCGGGCCGGTCTCGATGAAGTGCTCGCCGGGATCCGGCTGGCCCAGGAAATCGGGCTGAACCCGGTCAAGGTGAACGCCGTCGTCATCCGTGGATTGAACGACCATGAGATCGAAGCGCTCGCGGAATTCGCCCGCCAGCACGATCTGAGCTTCCGCTTCATCGAGTTCATGCCGCTCGATTCCAAACGCTCTTGGCAGCGGGATCTCGTCGTCCCTTCGCGGGAGATTCTGCAGAGGCTTCAAGCCCGTTTCCAGTTGGTGCCCGTCGTCTCCGATAACAAGTCGGAGACCGCGCGCCGCTGGCGGTTCGCCGACGGCCGCGGCGAGATCGGCCTGATCGCGCCGGTCAGCGAGCCTTTCTGCGGCCACTGCAATCGCATCCGCCTCACGGCCGACGGCCAGATCCGCACCTGCCTCTTCAGCCTCCACGAGCATGACCTTCGCATCCGGTTGCGGTCGGGTGAGAGCGACGAGGCCGTGAAGGACTTCATCCGCGAGGTCGTGGGCCACAAGGAAGACCGCCACCACATCGGCGAACCCGAGTTCGTCCAACCCGAGCGCACCATGAGCTGCATCGGGGGGTGATTTCGCCCTTCGATCCTTCTCGACCTCGTCCTCCTTCTCCTTCCCCTTCTCGAACTAGGTATCTGGGAAACGAGAACGAGAACGAGAACGAGAACGAGAACGATGACAAGCTCCCCAGCCCCTTGCGCCCCCGCCCGTGATTCCGCATTCTAGCAGCCGTTGAATTTTTGACCCGATATGCCGACCTACGAATACGTCTGCACCAAGTGCGGCCACCAGTTTGAGAAGTTCCAGTCCATGAAGGACGACGCCCTGAAGACCTGCCCCGCCGACCTGTGTGGCCGGAAGAAGTGGGGCAAGGGCAAGGTCGAGCGCCAGATGGGCGGCGGTGCCGGACTCATCTTCAAGGGCAGCGGATTCTACATCACCGACTACCGCAGCAAGGGCTACACGGAAGCCGCCAAGAAGGATTCTTCGAACGCCAGCGCCACTCCGGCCGCGCCCGCCGCCGCCGCTCCCGCGACTCCGGCGCCCGCTGCCTCGAAGCCGGCCGCTGCTCCGAGCTCCGGAAGTTCCTCCAAAGCCGGCAGCGCCAAGAAATAACCTGACGGTTCCGCCATGTGTGGCACCCTCCAACGCGTGTCCCCCAAGATCTCCAAAGCAGGCGTTCTGCTCCGCGTCGGCATGATCTTGGCCATGCTTGGGTGCTGGGCCGGTGCGGCGTTTGGACAGAGCGAGGTGTTTCAGATCGAGAGCGCATCCAAGCAGTTCATCGTCATCGGTCCGCCCGGCATAAGCACCCCGATGATGGCGCCCCTCGGCCGGCCGTCGAAAGACCTGATACGGCTGGATCCGTCGCTCGTCGCCATTTCTTCCGAACGCGTGAAGGCCGCCTTGCTCAAGGCCCTCGGCCAACGGGACCGCTGGGGGGGATTTCCTGGCGCCGGCATTTCCGTGGTCGAGCCCGGGCGCATC
>CANJSG010000175.1 GCA_947476875.1 Verrucomicrobiota bacterium
AACGTGGCGGCGTAGTTGATCTGGCCGACCACGAGGAACCACAGCCCGGCCACAAGGAAGCCGGCCGTGATGCGTCCCGCCTTCGTGCCGAACCACAGGATCAGCTGCGTCCAGATCGAGCGGTTGGGCGGATTTTTATCCGCGAGAAGTCCCAGGCGATGGAGTGCATGCCATTCGTTTTCAGCGAGCTCATCTTCGCCCAAGGCTCCGGTCTGGACCGACTTGAGCAACGTGCGGGCGTAGAGGTGGGCGGCGGCGCAGCGGAGCAGGACGAACGCCGGGAAAACCCAGAGCGCACACGCGAGGAAGTAGAGCCGGAGATTCCGTTCGACGACGGCCGGAGACAGCGCGGTTGCGCCGGTGTTGTTTTGGCCGAAGAAGGCCGGTCCGGCAGCCATCAGAATGATCGGAGCCGAAGCCGCCGCGTAACCTCCGGCGAGAAGGAGGTTGCCGAACCATGCCCGCCTCACCAGTCCGCGCACGAGTTTGAAGTCGTAGAAGCCCCGCCAGTCGCCCGTGGACGCCTGGCGTGCCAGCGCCATGGGCACGTAGAACATCGCCACAACGAAGAGCGCCATCCCGATCAGGCTCACGCTCGCTCCGATGGCGAAGTGCTCATACTGCTTGTTGAACGAGACCTGCCAGCCGGCGAACCAGCCCACCCACATCAGCAGCATGCCTGGGAGAAGGGCGAGCGATGTGTTGAGAACCATCTGGCAACCCAGGCGCCCGTTCTCCCAGAGCGATTGGGACAGGCCCGTGAGAAAGCTGCGGACTCTCTGCGATAGCAGCGGCTTCCCGGCGACCGTGGAACCGAACTGCTGCGCGACGATCCAGTTGGGCCAATGGATGTGTTGCGAGGTCGCGGCTTCTCCGGAAACGAATGCGGCGAAGCTCCCGGACTTTTTCTTCGCAGCCCGCCACCAGGTCCACAGAACGACACGTTGCATCAGGCGGGTGGTCCAGCCGGTCAGAAACACCGCCCCCAACGGGCTCTGGACCATCAGCAGACCGAGGAGACATTTCACCGGAGCGACGAGCGCGCGACGCCACAGTGGTGGCCTGACGGCGGCTGCGGGTGATGTTACGGCGGTTTCGGAAGGCAGCGACGGTGGCTGTGGGGAAAGGTCCATGGCGGTTGGGTCGTTGATGCGCCTGAGCGGTCAGGCGATGGCTTCCTCGAGAACGCGGCTTTCCGCGCTCGCCGTTTCGAACTTCATGATCTTGCCCAGCGTCGAGACGAGTTGGCTTTGGTCGCACAGCTTGTCGACCACCTGGCCCTTGGCGATGCCCGGGCCGAAGAGCAGGGCGAAGATCTCGTGCGACGACCGCGAGTTGAAGTGGTGCTGGCACGGCACGTCGACGTAGGGATTGTTGTCCCGGCCGCAGTCCGGAATGACCGCGAAGATGGTGTTGTCCCGGTAGGCTTCGTCCGCTTCCACGGCGGCGACGAGCTGGCGCAGGCCTTCGTCCATGATGGCGATGCCGCGCGTGTAGTGGTCCAGGTAGCCCCAGTGGACGTAGTCGCAGTCGGTGTAGTTGACCATGACCATCTTCGGTTTCAGCTCCGTCATGGCGCGGATGGTGAGCTGGGTCAGGAGCCGGTCGCCGCGTTCATTGACGAAGCCGGTATCGCCGTAGTGGCCGCGCCAGTTCATCCAGAACTCCTCCATCTTCGGCGGCATCTCGTCCTTGCCGGCGGCGCGGGCGTCGGCCTTGCGCCACTTGGCGAGCTGGTCGCGCTTCTCCTTCAGCTCCTTCTCCGGGAGTTTTCCTTCGGCGAGCTGCTTCTGGAAGAGGTAGGTCTTGTAACGGTAGAGGCTGAGCGTCTGGGAACGCACGTTCAGGCCGAAGCCGAGATGGTTGCTGAAATTGTAGAACTCCTCGTCCGGCCGGTTCTCGTTGTTCACGATCAACGTCTGGTAGTCCGGCACGTCATACGCCGTCCGCATGTATTCGAAGATCGTCGGCACCTTGGGTTCGAAACGCGTGCGGAGAAACCCGTTTTCGATGTCCTTATACCGGTCGTAGTGGCCTGTCATGATGTTGAGCGTCCCTTCGCCGTGGCTCGTGTTCAGGCCCTCCAGCTTCGTGATCTCCATGTTCTTGTAGAGCGTGCCGCGCTTGAGAAGTTCGTGGCAAAGGAACGGAGAGTAGGTCGTGCCGGCTTCGATCGATTCCTTGCGGCGCGCCCCACCGCCCCACCGCACGATGACCAGGTTGGGGCCGGAGTAGGCCCTCCGCGCCAGATCAGGTGCCGCTGGCGCTGATGCGGGCGCACCAGACGCCCGCATCAGCGTCGGTCCCAGTCCCAGGACGGAAGAGCCGACGGCAAGATGGCGGAGGAAGTCACGACGGGGTAGGGCGGCGGGAGGCTTCGGATTCATAACGTGGCGAGATCGGACTCTGGCCTAAGGATGCATCGGCAGATGGCAAAGTTTCAGAAAACTTTCAGGCGGGCAGAACGGTGAGCGGCCCGCTGAATATCGTCAGGCTGACGACTTCGGTCCGGGCCAGATGCGGCCCGTGCGCGGTGCCTTTGGCCGCGCGGAAGAATGATCCGGGGCCGTAGACCTCGCCCGACTCGTCCCATTCACCGGACAACACATAAACCGACTCGTCCGCATCCGGATGGACATGGGCCGGGACGACGGTTCCAGCGTGGAACTTCCGCAGCACGGTCACGCCGCCGGTGTTGGCGTCCTTGTGCAACACGAGCAGTTCAACGCCGGGATACGGCCCGGGCTTCCAGCCGGTCAGCGGTGGTTTAAGGGAGATGGGGAACATGGCCGCGAAAGGTGTCCCGCCAACCCTGGCCACGCAATCAGATGCTATCGGTCAGCTGGTCCGAAAAGAACTCCAACGTGTCGCCCAGATGCTTCTGCCAGTAGGGCCAGTTGTGTTCGCCGGGATTCTCCACGTAGCGATGTTCGATGCCGGCGGCGATCAGCTCGCGGTGGAGACGGCGGTTTGGTTCGATCAGGAAGTCCTTGGAGCCGCAGTCGAAGCGAAACGGGCGAAGCCGTTCGCGGTTCGTCAGCATCGCATCGGCCACGGAGCTTGGTTGACCTAAAGCGAGATCGTAGTGAAAGCCCGATTGGCGGCAGAGTTCTTCCAATTGGGACAGGTCGGTCGCGCTGCTCAGGCCGCTGAAAGCAGCAAACTTTTCGGGGTAGAGCGCTCCGAGCCTGAGCGCACCGAATCCGCCCATCGACAGTCCGGCGATGAAGCGTGGTCCGCCCGCGAGCCGCGCATCGGCTTGAGCGGCGGCTTCGGCCACTTCCTCCACGATCCACGCGGCGTAGTCGCGGTCGCCATGTTTCATGTAGGCGGAGCCATCGCCCCAGAGACCGTCGGACGGCATGAGCAAGGCCATCGGTTGAATGCGGCCGGCGGCGATGAGCTTTTCGAGGATGACATGGGCGCCGCCTTTGAAAGCCCAGGCCCAGTGGCTGCCGTAGACGCCGTGCAGCAGCGTCACCGTTGGCAAAGCCTGCTGGGGCTTGGCAGACGTGGGCACGTAGACGGTCACATCGACGCGTTGGCGCAGGGCAGGGGATTGAACGGTGATGAACTGGAAACCCGGCGGCGTCAGCGTCGGGTCGGAGATCTCGATCGTCCGGAAGGGCATGGCGGAGGTTCGGCCGGCCGCGCGATTTGTTCCAAGGAAATTGCCATGGCTTGCGGAGTCCGTGGATTCCTTCCTAGTATAACCGAACCCATGAAACGCCTTCCTCTCATCGCCTCCGCCCTTGCCGTGGCCGGATTGTTCACCGCCTGCCAGACCGCTCCTCCGTCCCGATTCCCGGCCGCCCAGGCGACGCTGGGTTCTGTGGTCCGGCTCGATCCGGCAATCGACCAGCTCCTGCCTGCGGGCGCGCAGATGGAAGTCCTCGGCAGCGGCTTCAACTGGTCCGAAGGGCCGATCTGGATTTCCGCGGAGAAGGCCGTGTTCTTCTCCGATGTGCCGGAAAACGTGGTCTACCGCTGGAAGCCGTCGTCCGGAGTCCAAGTTGCCTTCAAGCCCAGCGGCTACACCGGGAGCGTTCCGCGCGGCGGCGAACCCGGTTCAAACGGCCTCACGACCGACAAGCAAGGCCGCCTATTGCTGTGCCAACATGGAGATCGCCAGATCGCCCGGCGCGAGAAGGATGGACGCTTCACCGCCCTGGCCACGAACTATCAGGGCAAGCGCTTCAACAGCCCCAACGACCTCGTGGTAAAATCGAACGGTGACATCTACTTCACCGATCCGCCCTATGGTTTGGAGAAGAACAACGCCGATCCCAAGAAGGAGATCCCCTTCAACGGCGTCTACCGGCTGCAGCCCGATGGCAAGGTGACCCTGCTGACCGACAGCCTGACCTTTCCCAACGGAATCGCGTTCTCGCCCGATGAAAAGCTTCTCTACGTCGCCGTGTCCGACGGGAACAACCCCGTGATCATGGCCTACGACGTCCAGCCCGGGGGCCTCATAGCCAATGGCCGCGTCTTCTTCGATGCGAACCCGCTGAAGAAACCCGGCGCCAAGGGATCGCCCGACGGCCTTAAGGTGGACAAGTCCGGCAACCTGTGGGCCACTGGGCCTGGCGGCGTGCTCGTCATTTCGCCTGCCGGCAAACACCTCGGCACGCTGGCCACCGGCGAAGCGACGGCCAACTGCGCCTTCGGCGACGACGGTTACACGCTCTACATCACGGCCGACATGCACTTCGTCCGTATCCGCACGAATGTGAAGGGGTGTGGGTTCAAGTGAGCTGGTAACGACGTTCTGCTAAACCAAGAAGTCTATCTCGCCGCAGTCGCATCATTGTCTACGCCCATGAAATCTTCGTTTGCCCTGCTCACGTCCCTGATGATGGTGTCTCTTCGCGTCGCGGCGGCCGACGTGCCGTCGAAACCCGAGCAGGGTTCCAAGGCCGAAGTGGCGAAGCGTTCATGGACGTTCACGGCAGATCCAAAATTGCCGAACGTCCTGATCCTCGGTGACTCGATTTCGATCGGTTACACCCTCGATGTGCGGGAGATGTTGGCGGGCCGGGCCAACGTTTTCAGGCCAATCTCCGGCGACGGAAAGAGCGCGGAGAATTGCAGCGGGACAACCAAGGGCGTTGAAGCCATCGACCGTTGGCTCGGCGACAGGAAATGGGATGTGATCCACGTGAACTTCGGCCTGCACGACCTCAAGCACGTGCCCAAGGCGGGCGAGGACACGGCGACCAGCAACGCGAACGATCCCCTTCAGGCGAGCGTCGAAGAGTATCGAAAGAACCTTGAGATCATCATGGGCAAACTGCGGGCTTCTGGCGCCCGTCTGATCTTCGCCACCACGACGCCCGTCGCTGCGGGAACCGCCAATCCGCTTCGCGAGACCGATGCGCCCCCGCGCTACAACGCGGCCGCGCTTGAGGTCATGAAGGCGCTGGGCATCCGCGTGAACGACCTGTTCGCGTTCACCGTTCCCAATCTGGACAAGTGGCAGCTGCCGAAGAATGTCCACTTCACCACGGCCGGCTCGAAGGCGCTGGCGGGCGAAGTTGCCAAAGTGATCGAGCAAGAGCTTGCCGAAAAGCGTTCCAAGAAGTGACCGGGATCCGCCGGGCCAGGCGGATGTGAATTCCTTCCAACAAAAAGTCCCGCTGGATCGCTCCGGCGGGACTTTTGATTTCTGTGGAAGAGTTGGAGCGGCTTAGCCGATCAGTTCCAGCGCGGCTTCGGCCATCTTGGGGCCGGTCAGGCCGTGCTTCACGTAGAGCTCTTCGGCCATGTAGGCGCTCTGGCCGAACTCGTTCTTGATGGCGAGGCTCTTTACGCGGTGCGCGATGCCGGCGTTGCTCAGCGCGTGGCTGACCTGCGCGCCCATGCCGCAGATGAGCTGGTGGTCTTCGATCGTGACCAAACGGCCGCCGGCCTTCTTGACCGCGGCGCCGATGGTCTCGACGTCCACGAGGTTGATGAACGGGTTGTTGATCACCGTGGCGGACTTGCCCTTCGAGGCGAGGATCTTCGCGGCTTCGAGCGCCTTGTTGAAGAGCACGCCGGAACCCACGAGCACGACGTCGGTGCCTTCCTGGATGACCTGCGCCTTGCCCCACGGATAGGTCGAGCCTTCGACCCAGCGGACGGGATAATTTTCGCGGCCCACGAAGAAGATCACGGATTCGCCGTCATGGCCGGCGGTGCGTTCGTCGCCAATACGTTTGATCGCCTGATACATGAACGCCTCGGCTTCGTCGGCGCAGCTCGGGGCGATGACGACGGTGTGCGGAATGGCGCTGACGGCGGCGAAGTAGGTCGTGGCCTGGTGGCTGGCGCCGTCGGCCGCGTCCTGGAAACCGACGTGCGAGAACATCGCGATCACGGGCGCCTGGGAGAGCGCCGCCATCGTGAGCGGGAGGTTGCCCTTGGTGACTCCGAACTGGCCGAAGGTGTCCACGATGGGGATGAAGCCCACCTTGGAGAGGCCTGCCGCCGTGCTGATCATGTTGGACTCGGCGATGCCGACCTCGATGAAGTTGCCGGTGGCCTTCTGGAAGGTGCTGATGCCGGTGGATCCCTGCACGTCACAGCTCACGGAATAGACGGGGTAGCCTTCCATCGCGGCCTTGATCGCGCCGGCGGCGAGACCGGCCTGCACCTTGTCCTTCTTCACCGCAGGAGCGGCGGGAGCCGGATTGGCAGCGGCGGCTTCGGCCTTGGCCTTCTTGGCGGCCTCGGACTTCTCCCAGTCAGCGCGGAGGGACGCGGCCCAGGTCTTGAACTCGTCCGGGGTCTGGCCGGCGAAGATCTCATCCACGAAGGGAATGATCTTCTCGCCGTTCGCGAGCGGGAAACCGTGGCCGCCAGCGGCGTTCTCTTCGGTGGCCTTCACGCCGTAGCCCTTGATTGTCTTGAGCCAGATCGCGACGGGCTTGGAAGGATTCGCCTTGGCATCGGCGACGGCCTTTTCCACGGCGAGGAAGACGGCCTGGAGATCGTGGCCGTTGGCGACTTTGCGGACGTCCCAACCGAGGACGGCGAGCGCCTCGAAGCTCGGCTGCATGGAGAAGGAATCCTTCGTAATGCGGCCGGAGAGCTTGGTGTCATTGTCCGACACGATCATGACGAAGGGGTTCACGCGGCCCTTGCCGGCGAGACCGGGAATGGCGGCGAAGGCTTCCTTGGCTTCGCCTTCCATCGAGGCGCCGTCGGAGACGACGGCGATGGTCACGCGGTCGTTGCCGGCGAGCTTGTCGCCGATGGCGAGGCCTTGAGCTTGGGGGAGTGCGGAGCCGAGCGGGCCGTTGGAGAGCAGGACGCCTTCGGGATTCAGGTGCGATTCACCGTGGCCGGTCAGCTTGCTGGCGACGGATCGGAAGCCCTTGAGGGAATCGAAATTGGTGCCGTCGAAGCCGTAGTTGGCGCGCAGGGCGTAGATGCCGTTCTCGGCATGGCCGGCGTCGTTCACGAAGTTGTAGGCTTCGTGCCACTGGCGGCCGGCGACGCCGAACATCAGGCCGTGGATCGCGGAGTTCACCTCGGCGAAGGCCGCCGGACCGCCCCAATGGCAGGCCGCACCGCCGACGACGGCGTGGACGTCCATGAGCGCGACCAACCCGCGGGTCGCCTTCGGGCAGCCGAGGGTGACATCGGCACCGGCGGCGTTCTTGACCGTGGTGGCGTATTTGGGTGCACCGGGGGTGGGTGCGAGCTTGGACTTGAGCTTCTGCGGGACGAGGGGCGGGAGTTCGACTTTTGCGACGACGGAGGTATCAGCGGCCATAGGTTCTATTGACAGTGGTTGGGCACAAAAAAGACGCGTGAATCTAGGAACGGGAGGGCAAAAGGGAAGGCTGATTTTGAAGCCTTGGATCCACGCCGGATGAGACTAATGCCCCGCACCAAGCGATCCGTGGATCGAACAGATCGGCAGCTGGCCGACGTAGTTGATCGTGTGGGTGCCGCCGCCGGGGCACTTGAATTGGAACCCCTTCAAATAGGGGGCCAGATTCTCGACCGTCGGCAGGCCGGTCGCGTCCTTGCGGTTCTCCAGCGCCCATTGCTCCTTAGCGCCCTGGATCTGTTTCATCATCTGGAAACAGGCTTGTTGCGTTCCGGCGAAGGCGGCGTTCTGGGCTTCCTTGGTTCGTTGTTGGAGTTGCTGGTTTTCGGTGGCCAGCTTTTCGCGCCTAGCTTCGATCTGGGTCTTTTTGAGCTCGCTGACCCGTTTGTCGGTCTCGGCTTTCTCCGCCATGACCTTCGCGTTCTCCTTCCTGGCTTCGTCGAAGCCCTCGTTTTCCTTCTTCAGGCGATCCACTTCGGCCTGAAGTCCGGAACCGGCCTTAAGATCGAGGTTGCGTTGGCGGATCTTGGAGAGGTCTCCGGCGAGCGCCTTGAGCTGGTTCGCTTCAGCGGTGGTCTTGAAGTGCTCGGAGAGGCTCAGACCTGCCCACGATAGGGAGGCGACGATGAGAAGGATCGGAATCCAGATGAGGCGCATGGGGAAGAGGGATCAGGGCTTGGGACTTTCTTTGCGGATGACCACGCCGGTGGCGTTGGTGGAGAAGTAGGTGGTCCCGTCGGCGCTCTTCTGCACGAGTTCGAAGGGTTCGCCCTTCAGCTTTTCGAGAATGTCCGCGGGAACGTATTTCGAAAGATCCTCCGGACTGGTCGGGGCGGCCCCGTTTTCCTGCTGGTAGCGCCTAAGACCGGAAACGACGGTGCGGATGGATTCGGCGTCGGCCCCTTGCTCGCGAAGGCGGGTGACCATCGCGAGCATCGCCCGGGTGGAGTCGGTGGCGGCGGTGCGAATGGGAACACCGGGAGCCGCCGACGCGGCGGGTTGAACCGCGTTTGGTTTGTTGACCAGGGCCAGTGCTTCGGCGCGGAGGCGCTGGTTTTCGGTGGAAAGGTCGGCGAGTTCCGGAACGACTGCGGCTGGTTGGGCGTTGGTCGACCGGTTCAACGCGGCGGTATCGCGACGCGCCTGGAGGGTTTCGGTGCGGATGCGGAGCATTTCCGCGTTGGCCCGGCGCAGCGAGGTGACCTCTTCGTCCTTCGGCATCGTGGCCGAGAGCTTCTTGTTTTCAGTGTCGAGGCGACGGGCTTCTTCCGAGGTCTCGCGGAGCAGGATG
>CANJSG010000176.1 GCA_947476875.1 Verrucomicrobiota bacterium
AGTAGATCGTCCAATTCGGCAATGCCGATTTGAACGCCATCATCCAGCATCTCCAGAAGCGTCTTTCACGGGTCGTTGGTGAACATATCCAGATTCATGTGCATGCGTGTGAACCGCTTCCAGCTGTTTGTTCCGATCCATCCATGGTTGGGCAGAAGGTGATGAATCTCGCGGTCAATTCGCGCGACGCCATGCCAGCCGGAGGTCAAATCATCATCGAAACCGAAGTGATCGACTTTGGTCCCCACTACGTTGAGTCCAACCCGGATGCAGTCCCCGGACGATCGGTGTGCTTGAGCTTTCGCGCCACCGGGACGGGCATCGCTCCGGCGCATCTACCGCGAATTTTTGAACCCTTCTTCACGACCAAGGAAGTCGGCGCAGGGACCGGCCTCGGGCTCGCCACCATTTACGTCATCGTGAAGCAACACCGAGGATGAATCCGCGTTTTCAGCGAAATAGGCCACGGCACCACGTTCCAGATCCTCTTTCCGGCGTCATCCGGGGGATCCCCGGATCAACCGCCGCCTCGATACTAATCGCCCATGCCGGCAAGCCGGGGCGAAACCGTTTTAGTCGTAGAAGACGAGCCTCCGGTTCGAAACCTCATCGAAAGCGCCCTGCGGCACCAAGGCTACGCCGTGCACGAAACCGCTTCAGGCGCTGCGGCGCTCCAGCTCTGGGACGAGTTTCGCGAGGATATCGGCCTGCTTCTGACTGACATCGTAATGCCGCGAGGAATAAACGGCCAGGAGTTGGCCATGCGGTTAAGTTTGACCAATCCCGAACTCAAAGTCCTCCTCTTAACCGGCTCCAGCCCGGACGTGATGAACGAAACACTTTTGAAGAAGAACAACTTCAGTTTCCTGCCAAAGCCGATCGACTTCGAGGAACTTGCAAAGGCCGTTCGCAGCGCTCTGGCCGGCCGCCCAGAAGGCACGATCCCACAGGGTCAAAATGGGGTTGCGGGGCCGGTCTTCAAACCTATAATGACCTGCCATGAAAAACCTGAGGCTCGGTCTAGCGGGGTCCCTCGCAGTTGCGCTGATGATTTCATTGACCGGCTGCGGTGGACTCATGGCGCAGCGCAGTGTCTCACCGGCTAGCTTCCTTCTGCCCGGCCTCATCCGTAACGAAAGCCCTGCTCCCTCAATTCCCGCCGATCCTCCGACCCCGGTTGTGGCCGTCGTAGACGCCCGCTAACCGGGTCGCGCACAGATAAATTCTCCAAAACAAATGCGTTTCCCCCTAGCACTGACGGTCAAAATCGCCCGTCACATCGTCAAGCATAAGCTCCGCAAAACCCCAAAGTTCGCCATGGTCCTGCAGCTTGAGCCGTTGCACACCTGCAACCTCACCTGCACCGGCTGCGGCCGCATCCGCGAGTATTCCACATCGCTGAAGGACATGGTGCCGCTCGAACAGTGCCTCGCAGCCGCCCAGGATTGCGACGCGCCGATGGTGTCCATCTGCGGCGGCGAACCACTGATTTACCCGAAGATCGAGGAACTGGTCGTCGGCCTGCGCGAACAAAAGCGCATCATCTACATCTGCACGAACGCCATGTTCATGCGGAAGAAGATGCGGGAATACCTGGCCGCCGTTTTCTCGCCGGAGCTGGAGCCGAAGCTCCAGCAACTCATCACCGAGAAGCTCGTCACCGAGAAGGAAGCAGACACCATTCGCACCGCCGACGCCGCCGCGAAGGCCAAGGTCGTCATCAAGCCGAGCAAGTGGATGTATTGGAACGTCCACGTGGACGGCCTCGAATTCACGCACGACCTCATCGTTGAGCGCGAGGGTGTCTTCAAGGAATGCGTCGCCGCCATCAAGATGGCGAAGATTCTCGGCTACCAGACCGCGACCAACACGACCGTCTACAAGGAAACCGACGTGCAAGAGATCGAGGACATGTTCAAGTTCCTCAGCTCGCTCGACGTCGATGGCCACACGATTTCCCCGGGCTACGACTACGACGCCGCCAAAAAAGACATGGTCAAGCGCCTCGGCCGAGATCCAAAGGAGTTCTTCCTGACGCGCGACATGACGCGGCAGAAATTCGCCAAGATCGAGGAATGGGGCCAGATGTTCACCATCTTCGGCACGCCGGTTTACCAGGAATTCCTGGCCGGAAAACGCGAGCTGACCTGCACCGCTTGGGCCATCCCGACCTACAACGTCAAGGGCTGGAAAGCGCCGTGCTACCTGATGACCGACGGCCACTATCCGACCTACGGCGAGATGCTCGGGACCGTGAAGTGGGAGAAATACGGTGTAGTGGACGGCGTCGCACGCGATTCGCGCTGCGAACACTGCATGGTCCACTGCGGCTACGATCCGAGCGGCGCGTTGAGCAACAAACCCCGCGACACCTGGATCAACATGAAATACAACTTCGGCTCCAAACCGAAGCCGTATGCCGCCAGTGCCGAGCTGGAAAAGCGCGCCTTCAACGGCGCCAGCATCGGCAACGGCCACCTCGCTGAGGCCAAAGCGGCGATCAATCCCGCCGCAGGAGCCCGAGGGGCCTTCTCGAACACCAAGACCGAAGCCAAGCCCCACACGCACGCCGCCGAGGATTCCTGCGGCACCGGCGACACTTCCCAGCGTGACGACCTTCTCACGAAGATCGCCGCCTCGAAGACGACCAACCCAAAGCCCGAATAACCGGCCATCCCCTTCCCTTCCCATCTGATGAGCGCTCTTTTCCTTTCCCCTCCCTCGTTCGAGGGATTCGACGGCGGTGCCGGTGCTCGCTACCAGGCCCGCCGTGAAGTCACCAGCTACTGGTATCCCACCTGGCTCGCCCAGCCGGCCGCCTTGGTTCCCGGATCACGCCTGCTCGACTGCGCCCCGCACAACGTCGGCGTGGAGGAATGCCTCCGCATCGCCAAGGGCTTCGACCACGTCATCATCAACACCTCCACGCCGTCGCTGAAGAACGACTGCAAGGTCGCCGAAGCCATCAAGGCCCAGAAGCCTTCCACCATCATCGGCTTCGTCGGAGCCCACACCATGGTGCTCCCGACCGAGACCCTGAAGGCCTCGCCCGCGATCGACTGGGTGGCACGTCGCGAGTTTGACTTCACCTGCAAGGAAATCGCCGAAGGCCGACCGCTCGAAACCGTCAACGGCATCAGCTACAGGAAGGACGGGAAAATCTTCCACAACCCCGACCGCGAGCTGATCCACAACATGGATGTGCTCCCCTGGGTTGCCGACGTCTACAAGCGCGACCTGGAGATCGAGAAATACTTCATCGGCTACCTCCAGCACCCCTACATCAGCATCTACTCCGGCCGCGGTTGCCCGGCCCAGTGCACCTTCTGTCTCTGGCCCCAGACCATCGGCGGCCACCAATACCGCGTCCGCTCGGCCCAGAACGTCGCCGACGAGATGGCCTACATGCAGAAGCTCTTCCCGAATGTGAAGGAGTTCTTTTTCGACGACGACACCTTCACGGCCAACCTGCCCCGCGCCCGCGAGATCGCAAAAAAGCTCGGCGCGCTCGGGATCACCTGGAGCTGCAACAGCCGGGCGAACCTCGACTACGACACGATCAAGTTTTTCAAGGACAACGGCCTCCGCCTCTTCCTCGTCGGCTACGAATCCGGCAACGACGAGACACTCACCCGCATCAAGAAAGGCGTCACCACCGACGAGATGCGCCGCTTCACCAAGTCCTGCCACAAGGCCGGCGTCGTCATCCATGGCACCTTCATCCTCGGCCTGCCCGTCGAGACCAAGGAAACGATGCAGCAGACCATCAACTTCGCGAAGGAGCTCGACGTCTTCTCGCTCCAGGTCTCGCTCGCCGCTCCCTATCCCGGCACGGAACTCTACGACATGGCCCGCCAGAACGGCTGGTTCGTGAAGAAGGACAAGACAGACCTCATCGAGGACGGCGGGCTCCAGCAGTCCACCCTCGAGTATCCCGGCCTCAACAAAGAAGACATCTTCGAGGGCGTGGATCGCTTCTACCGTGAATACTACCTGCGTCCCCGGCCCATCGGCCGGATCATCAAGACGATGCTCGAGGACAAGGACGTCGCCGTCCGCCGCCTCCGTGAAGGCCACGAGTTCTTCCGCAGCCTCCAGCAGCGGAAGGTCGACCTCGCTGCCCAGCGGAAGAAGTCGCTCGCGGTCGCGGCCTGACGCAACTCTCCAACAACCGAAGCGGCGGAAGTAATCTTCCGCCGCTTTTTCTTTGGAGTCGATTCGGCCAAAGAAAAAGCGCGGTCCGGCTGCCCGGACCGCGCCTGAAAACTAATAGCGAAGACCTACTCAGCCTTCTTCTTGCCCTTGCCGGCGGCGGGGATGCCAGCCTTGTCCATCTTCTCCTTGTCTTCCTTGGAGATCTTGGCGCGCTCTTCGGCGGACAGCCTGCCGTCCTTGTTCTCGTCATACTTGGCGACCATTTCCTTCATGAGCTTCTGCTGCTCTTCGGTCAACGGGGCGCGCTTGCCCTTCTTTTCGTCTTCGGCAGCGTGGGAAACGACGGCTCCGGCCAGGACCAGGCCGAGAGCGAGGGAGAGGATCTTCTTCATGCGATATGAGTGGTTGGGTTCTGCTGTTTAACGGCTTAGGCGACCGGATTCCCGGTTGTTGCAGCCATTGGTTACGATCGTAATGACGCGAGCGCCGGAGAAGAGGTTACAACCTGACGCAGAAAGTTCTTCACGTGCGCCGCAGGGTTTCGAGCACCGCTCCCACCACGGAATCTTCGCCAATTGCACCCATACAGCGAAAATCAATCGGGCATTCCCGAAGAAAGCACGGAGAGCAAGGTGCCGAGCCTCGAAGAAACGCATGGCGTCCGGCTCCCGGAAGCCCCGGGCCGGTTAACTCGGGCGACGTGCTTCCGAAAGGCACAACCACCTTGGCCCCAACCGCCGCCGCCACATGCATCGGACCGGTGTCGTTCGTCAAAACTACCCGGCACAAGGACATCAGGGCACAAAGCTCCCGTAATGACGTTTTTCCTGCCACGTTAACGAGAGCGCTCAGTGAATGGGCCTTCTGAACCGCCTGTTCGATCTCCGATGTCAAAACACCATCCGCTTTCCCACCAAAGAGGATCAAGCCGCACCCGGGCTCCTCGGCCAACCGTTTCGCCACGGCAATGAACCGGTCGATAGGCCAACGCTTCGCCGGGCCATATTCCGCCCCGGCATTTAACCCGATCCAAGTGGTCGCCCGGCTTCCCAATCGAGCGCCAGCAGCGGCACGTTCGCCATCAGTGACATACAAACGCGGCTCGCAAGCTTCGGCCGAGCCGTCGATAGCCTGGATCAGCTGCAGATACTGGTGGATATGGTGGGCCTTTTCCGGGAAAGCCATCGCACCGCCGGCCGGGGAGCTGATCAGCCGACGAATCTCGCCCACGCAGCGTTTCCGCATTGGCCGTTCGTCGGCCCGTGCGGGAATCGCGTCCGTGAGGAAGAAGCTCCGCCACGATCTGGCGTATCCGACGCGCCGACGGGCGCCGGCAAACCACACCTCCAACGCGGAACGCGGTGAATTGGGAAACACGACTGCGAGATCAAATCGCCCCGGTCGAAGTCGCCGCCCGATGCGCCAAGGACTCTCGCCTGCGGAGAAAGTCGCCACCTCGTCAACGTCCGGATGCCCCGCGAAAAGGTCCGCGATCTTCTCGGGCATCAGCAACGTCACACGCGCTTCCGGATGAAGCTCACGCAACCGCCGCAGCGCCGGAGTCGTCATGACCGCATCGCCCAGCCAATTCACCCCTCGGACGAGGATGCGTGAAAGAGCGGTATTGTTCGACAGCCCCGCGCCGTTCGCCTGAAGGTTTTCGGAGGCGTTCATCTTCGGCTCAGGCTTCACCCGCAGGATCCGATTCGGGCGAGGCCGCTCGATCTACCGCCCGCTCGCGCCATTTGCCCGGTTTCCAACGATTATGCACCCAGAACCAGTTGGCCGGATCACGGCGGATGCCGGCTTCGTAGGCGGCGTTCACGTCCCGCATGATATCGGCCGACGATCGCGGTTCTCCATCGATAGCGGTCGGGATTGCGTCCCCCGCTTCGACGTGCCATTTGGCCAGCCCTACGCGGTAGCAGATGGCCGTGTGGAGCGGGCAGTGATAACGCAAAGCGAAGACAGCCGGCGCGGCGCTGGTGGAACAATCGCGTCCAAAGAAAGGAAGTTTGATGCCCGTGTCGCCGGCATGCTGGTCGGCAAGCAGACCCAGCAAGAGACCCGTGTCCGCCATCGCCGCCTTGAGCGCCGCAGCCCCGGTTCGACGTTCGAAGAACTGGCAGCCGGACCGGCTTCTCATGGACTGCATGAGCCGGTTCAACGAGGGCTGACGCAGTGCCCGGTAGGTGGAGGCGGCCTTGAATCCGGTGACGAAGTCCCCGAAGCGGGCGTAGAGCTCGAAATTGCCGAAATGCCCGATGGCGATGACCCGGCTCTGGGGCGTGCCATCTTCCCGGAACTTCGCGACCTTGTCACATCCCGAGAAGGACAGATGCGGCCGGATCGCCTCGGCGGACATGGACGACGTCTTGACGGCACTGGCGTAGTTCTCACCGAGGCGCCGGAAATTCTCTTTCAAGAGTGCAGTGATTTCGGCGGCTGGCTTCTCGGGAAAACATCGCGCCATGTTCTTTAACGCAACCTTTCGGTGACGCGCATCGAGGAAGTAGGCGATCGCACCACCGGCCCGGCCGATTCGAGCGACCATCCGCAACGGCAACGCCTGCAGCGCGCTCACGAAAGTCCAACCAATCGCGTAAAAAATTGTTTCCATGCTCAGCGAAAGCAGATGCGGCGAACGCAATCACGAAAATCGTCGGCGCCGTTGAGGATCTTGATCTCAACGCGCATGAAGTAGATCGGGAGGTCGCGCCGGTCGATCTTGGGAAAACGCACCGCGTCCTTCTGCGTGGTCAGGATGAAGTCGGCCTGCCGCTTCTTGCCTCGGTTGATCGCATTGAGGATCTCCTGCTGGGTGTAGCGGTGGTGGTCGGCGAAGCGCTTCGCGTAGACGAGCTGCGCGCCCAACGAGACCAGGCTTCGCTCGAAGCTTTCCGGCTGGGCGATGCCGCTGAGGCTGCCAACTTTTTTGCCCTTCAGAAAATCAAGGTCCTTGCGCTCTCCAGTGAACACATCCTCGAAGTAGAGCGGATGGTGGATGCACTCGATGATGCCGGCCTTGGGGTTCAACGCGTGGATGCGTTTGCGGAGCTCGCCCGTTTTCCCGTCGCTCTTGGTCAGGAAGATGGTGCTGGCACGGGCGAGGTGTTCGGGCGGTTCGCGCAACGTTCCCCGCGGCAGCAGGTGTTCGTTGCCAAAGGGCGATTGGCAATCGACGAGGACGACGTCGTGCCGCCGGCCGCGCAGTTTCCAATACTGGAACCCGTCGTCCAACAGCAGCGTGTCGCAGCCGAACTTCTCGATCGCATACCGGCCCGCTTTGACGCGGTCCTTGTCCACCAGCACGACCACGTCCTTCAAGTTGGACGCGAGCATATACGGCTCATCGCCGGCCACCTCCGAGTTGAGCAGGAGCGACTTGCCGTCCGATACGATGCGCGGCGGTTCCGACTCGTGGCGGAAGAGCATCTTGTTCATCAGCCGCCGGCTCAGCGGCGGAGGTTTGGACCGGTAGCCACGGGACAGGATGGCAACGTTGCGGCCGGCGTCCTTCAGCTCGCGCGCGAACTTCTCCACGACGGGCGTCTTGCCGGTGCCTCCGACGGTCAGGTTGCCGATGGCAATGACCTGCACGCCGACGGTGGAATCACGGAGAATACGGACGTTGTAGAGGAAACGGCGTGTCTTGACGGCCAAGGCGAAGACTTTGGACAACGCGAACAGGGTGCCGCGCAACGCCGTGGCTCCCTTGCCACGGCGGTCACCGAGGATGACTTCGAGAACGTAGGTCTCGGCCTCCTCCGTCCACTGACGGATGGCGTCGCGCATGAGCGCGGAGTCTGCCCATGCAGGAGCCCGCTGGGCAAGGGCCTCGCCGGGAGACCCGATCAGTTCCGCCGCCGACGCAGCGCCGTCCAGCCCAAGAAACCACTGCCGATGGCCATCAACGCCACCGCGCCCGGCTCAGGAACTGGCACCGCGACCACGCTGCTGATCCAGGAGAGATTCGGAGCAATCGACGTCGAGTAGGCCAAGCCGGGATTGTCGGCGAGATTGTCGGTGAAAAGGACGCCGTTGCGATACATGCCACCCCGATCGGCCAGCGCGGCGTTGAAGGCCGGCCCGTCGGACGTGTAGCTGTAGGGACCGTCTACACCATAGTGGACGCCCGCCAGTTTCCAGACGCCGTCTTCCATCGCGAACATGGGACCGCCGGAATCACCGGCCGTCAGGAAGCCTTCATTGGCTCCACCGCCGGCGTCGAAATTGAATCGGACAAACGTTCCAGAATTCGAAGTAACGCGGTTTACGCCCCATCGCAAAGCACCGTCGGATGCGCCCCATTCCCAGCCCTTCACCTGGCCGTTGGCAGCCACCTCGGCTCCGCGCTGGGTTCCTCGCCCGATGATCACGACCTCGGAGTTGATGGCTGGCTTGATCGAAATCAGGGGCGCATAGCTTGTGAACGGCTGGCTGACCTCCCAGACCGCCAAGTCGCCGTTGTTGTGGACCGCCGTCGTGGTGTAGCTCAGGCCGTTGTAGCTGAAAGTATCGCCGATGCTGCCGCCGACATGGGTCGCGGTGATGAACGCGTTCTGCCCGATCGGGGTTCCGACCACGCCGCCCCAGTAGCCGACGTATTGCCAACCGCTGTCGGCATACGATCCGCCCGGAGCCGCCGTGTTGTAGGACGGATCGGCCGTCGAGTAGAAGACGATGGCCCGCGCCGGTGTTGCCCCCATCGCGACCAACCCAAGGCCCACGACGCCGAAGCGCGCGGCCGAACTCAAGATTCCAACTTTCATAATAGGCCCAGTCCATGAGGCCGCTCCGAAAACAGGAGCGCTCTACGACGTCCATGCCGCAGGGCGGACCACTCGAAGCAAGCGCCGTAGCTATCGGTCCGGGAGGGGTTTGCTTGAGTGAAAATCCGGGGAAATAGATCTGAGATCGCGGCGTAGGACCGGGCCGCAGATCGAGTGTCCCGGAA
>CANJSG010000177.1 GCA_947476875.1 Verrucomicrobiota bacterium
CAGCACGTGCCCGAGCGTGGTCTGTTTGAACCATTTGAAATCCTCCGGCAGGTGCCAAGGAATCTGCGAGCCGCGCCCGATGACGCGGTTATCGGACATAGCGGCGATGGCGGTGAAACTCATATCAATCTGGGTAGGGACGGCTCGCTGAGCCGTCCCTGTTTGCCGACGAAGGAGGCGCGAGCGCAGCGAGCATCTCGGGAGGAATGTCAGATGAAAAGAAGATGCTCACTTCGTTCGCCTCGCTCCGCCCGCAAATGGGGACGGCTCGGCGAGCCGTCCCTACCTCGAAGGAAACCAGACGTAGGGCCAGCCTTGCGGCTTGGTAACAAGGCCCGCGCGGACCGGGTTTTCCAGGATGTAGTCCGCTTTCTGCCGCCACGGCTCGTCGCCCCGCAGGCGATGTTCGAAGAAGTCGCGCTGCCAACGAATACCAAGCTGACGAGAGGTCCAGCGTTTCCAGTCGGAGATGGTTTCACGGAACGGCTTCTTGGATGCCGGAAACTGGAAGATGCCATGGAGATGGTCCGGCATGAGCAGAACCAAGTGAGGGAACCAGTCTCCACGTTCGGTGCGGAACTTGATCGATGCGAACAGTTCCTTCGCGACTTCCGGGTGCGCAAGCTGGTTGGTGCCTCGTTCCGCGCAGTTGATGGTGATGAAATAGAATTCCTGCTCGGGAGTGATCCAGAGCGGGATTTCATGCGGAAGTTGTTTGCGGCCGGGCTCGCGAGGTTGGTCGGCATTCATCGGAGATGCTCGCGTTGCTCGCCTCGCTGCGCTCGAAAGTGGGACGGCTCGGCGAGCCGTCCCTACCCAGTTTTCGATTAGAGCTGCGTCATCGCTTTGTCCAGCGCGGCGATGAGCGGGGTCATGGATTCGACGGTTTCGTCGCCCATGTTGGAGATGCGGAAGGTGGTGCCCTTGATTTTGCCGTAGCCGCCGTCGATCAGGAAGCCCTGCTCCTTGACCAGCTTCTGGAGCTTGGCCGCGTCCACGGCGCGGCCGCCGGGTTTGGCGCCGTTGTTGAAGCAGCAAAGGGTGATCGATTCGAAGCCGGCTTCTGGGAAGAGGGTGAATCCGTGCTTGGACCCCCAGTCGCGCAGCATCTGGTTCGTCGTCTGGTGGCGCACGTAGCGGGCGTCGAGGCCTTCGGCGAAGAACTCGCCGAGCTTGGAGTCGAGCGCGTAGATGTGCGGCGTGCTCGGAGTGCTGGGGGTCATCGAATCCTTGGCGTTCTTCTCGAACTCAACGAAGTCGAAGTAGTAGCCGCGATCCTTGACCGTGGCGGCCTTGGCCAAGGCGGCGGGCGACGCGGTGAAGACGGCGAGGCCGGGCGGCAGCGCGAAGGCTTTCTGGGTGCCGGCGAGGAGGACGTCGATGCCCATGGCGTCGAAGTTCAACGGCAGCGCGGTCATGGAGCTGACGGCGTCCACGATGAACATCACGTCGGGATACTTCGCCTTGAGCGCGGCGATCTCGGCCAACGGGCTCATGGTGCCGGTGCTGGTCTCGTTGTGGATGAGTGTCAGGGCGTCGAACTGGCCGGTGGCGAGCTTGGCGTCGATCTGTTCGGCGCGGATCGGAGAACCCCACGGGACTTGAAGGGCTTCGGCTTCCTTGCCGCACTTCTTGGAGACGTCGAACCACTTGTCCGAGAAGGCGCCCTTCATGCAGTTGAGGACCTTCTTGGTGACGAGGTTGCGGACGGCGCCTTCCATCACGCCCCAGGCGGAGGAGGTGGAGAGATAGACGAGCTGCTTGGTGGAGAGGAGTGTCTGGAGCTGGGGCTGGATGCCCGCGTAGAGGTCCTTGAAGCCCTGGCCGCGATGACCGATGGCGGGGCGGCAGAGTGCCTGGAAAGTCTTGGGGCTGACTTCAACAGGACCGGGAATGTGGAGTTTGACGTGCGCCATAAAAGGGAAGTGATGGTTCGCCGCAGTTCGGGCCGCGGCAAGAGAAGTTTGGAACGGCCGGCTGGAAGCAGTCCGGCTGATGAAATGAGTGAGCGGAGGGCTTACTGGACCGGGGCCGCCAAGCCGTGAACCTCGGCGTGGAGTTCGCGCAGGCGGCGGGACATCTGGGCGACTCGATTGGTTTCCAGAGGAGTCATCGAGGCCGACTCGGAAGGATTGGAGGCGAGGTTGAAGAGGTCAAAGCGCGAGAAATCCGGGGTTGAGAGGAGTTTCCATGGACCGTCGCGGAGGGCGAGCTTCCAGGGGGTGCTGAGAGCGGCGGGGTATTCCCAGTAGAGCGGTTGCTTGCGTTTGAGTTCCTTGCCTTGGAGCAGCGGAAGGATGCTCGTGCCGTCGAGCCGAAGCTCTTTGGCAACCGGAACGCCGGCGAGTTCGGCGAAGGTCGGCAACAGATCGAGCCCGGAGACAGGTTCGGCGGAAACGCTGCCGGCTTGGACCACCTGCGGCCATCGGATGATTCCTGGAACCCGGAAGCCTCCGTCGGTGACGTGGAGTTTCATCCCGCGCAACGCTCCGGGCGAACCGTAGGAGTGTTCGGATCCTTTGTAGCGGTTCAACGTTTCGGGACCGTTGTCGCTGGTGAACATGACGACGGTGTTGTTGCGGAGCAGGCGACCATCGAGTGTCCGCAGGAGCCGTCCGATCTCGGCATCGACCATGGAGACGCTCCCGAAGTAGGCCGCCCGGTTGGCGTTGGTCTCGCCGGGATAGAGCGACGTGATCCGGGATGGGGTGGAGATGGGTTCGTGCGGCGCGTGGAAGGTGATAAAGATGAGAAACGAGCTGCCGGCGGAGCGTTCGATGAAGTTGATGGCCTCATCGACGACGATGGAAGTGGCGTGGCCACGCATGGGGCCTGCGGGTTTGCCGTTGCGGACGAAGTTGGTCGGGCTCTGGTGGCTGGGGAGCGCGTTGTTCTGGGTGCAGAGCCAGGACTGGAAACCGTAGTCGGTCGGGGTCGGTTCGGAGCCGTCGAGCCGGCTGTTGGTGTGGAGTTTTCCGAACAGGGCGGTCTTGTAGCCGGCCTTGCGGAGAAGCTGGGCGATGGTGGTTTCGTCGCGCTTCAGGTGGACGCCGGAGCCGGGTTTGATCCAGTCGTCGATGCCCAACCGCTGGGGGATGCGGCCCGTCAACAAGGCGGCTCGGGACGGCGAACAAACCGGCGCGGCGGAATAACAGTCGGTCAGACGCAGTCCGTCGGCCGCGAGTTTGTCGAGGTTGGGCGTGAGGATGTTGGTGTTGCCGTAGCAGCCGAGGTCGCCGTAACCGAGGTCATCGCAGAGAAGGAAAACGAAATTGGGACGATCGACGCCCGAAAGACGGTTGAGGTTTGCGCTGGGATCGGGGCGGTTTTCGCCGATGGAGGGATCCTTTTCGCCGGCGCGGAAAATGTCTGCCTTCTGCCGGACGGTTTGTGCGCCGGCGTCCAGCGCGAGGACGGCGACGATCAGGAGCTTCCAGGCAAAGGAGAGGCGGCGGTTCATCGGCCACGAGTGAAAGCGGCTCAACCCGTGCGGCGCAAGCTCCGGTCAGCCGCGCACTTGCACCCGGCAGGCTTCCTCCGCAACATTAGCACACAGATGAAGTTGATTCGGGATATCCACGCGGCGCGTCAACCGGGTTCCAAACCGGTTATTTCGTTCGAGTTCTTCCCGCCCAAGACTGAGGAAGGTGAAAAGACGCTCTTTGAGAAGACCGTTCCGGCCCTTCTCAAACTGAATCCCCACTACTGCTCCGTGACCTACGGCGCGGGTGGCAGCACCCGCGAAAAGACTCTGGGGATCGCCCAGCGGATGCAGGACGAATTCGGCCTGCTCACGCTGATGCACCTGACCTGCGTGAACGCGACCAAGGAGGAGATCCGTTCGGTGGTGGCCGACGCGAAGTCCCGGGGCATCGACAACATTCTCGCGCTTCGCGGTGATCCGCCGGGCGGCACCGGCGAGTTCAAGGCCACCGAAGGCGGCTTCGAATACAGCCATCAGCTGGTTAGTTTTCTCAAGGAGTTGGGCGGTTTCAGCATTGGCACCGCTGGTTTTCCGGAAGGCCATATCGCCTGCAAGGAAGGCCGTGAGGTCGACTGGAGCCGGTTGAAGGCGAAGATCGATTGCGGCGCCGATTTCGTGGTCACCCAGCTGTTTTTCGACAACACCGACTTCCTCTACTTCCGCGACTATTTGGCGAAGCTTGGAGTCACGGTCCCGATCATCGCTGGCGTTCTGCCGATCATGGGCGCGGGTCAGATCCAGCGGTTCTGCCAGCTTTGCGGAGCCAAGATTCCCGCTTCGTTGCTGGCTCGGCTCAACGAGTTCTCCGGAGACGATGAGGGGTGCGCCAAATTCGGCGTCGAGTTCGCGACCAGGCAGTGCGAAGAACTCATCCGCGAAGGCGTCCCCGGCATCCATTTCTACACGCTCAACAAGGTTCCATCGACCGCAGCCATCATGGGAAATCTGGGGTTGGCCGGGTGAACCGCGCTTTCGGCGGAAGGAGAGCAAATCCTTCCAGATGGTGTCTTGACGCGGGGGAGGGTGACTTGGATATTCGTCAATCCTTGAATGGGCACGGGGTTCCCCTTGCCCAAATTCTTTTATGGTGAAACCGAAGAGCAAGAAGCCGGTGCCAAAAGCCGAGCCCAAAAAACACGCCGCCCCTGCGGCGGTCCCTGCCGCCAAGCCCCCTGCCCGCAGGAGCTCGTCGGACACTAAACATTCACCCCCAGGATCTGTTATAGCCCCCAAGTCCAAGTCCACCCAAATCGCCGCCGCGGTTGTTGCCGCCGGCTCCAAGCTTCCAGACTCGGAGCATCCTCTCGCCGCCGCCCTCCAGAACATGGGCAACATCAAGACCGAGGCCGGCCTTGATCTGACCGAGCGCGTGAAAGACCTCGTCAGGCTCGCCCAGGAACAGGGTTACCTGACCCACGACGACATCAACGAAGCCCTGCCCGAAGGCATCGGCGCCGACGACATCGACACCGTCTACGCCAAGCTCCGGAACCTCGAGATCGAGGTCGTCGAGCAGGCCGAGGTGGACCGCGTCAAACAGCCCGAGCCCGAAGAGGAAGCCCCCGAGGACAAGAGCCGCCTCGACATCCTCGACGACCCCGTCCGGATGTATCTGAAGCAGATGGGCCAGGTCCCGCTGCTGACCCGCGAACAGGAGGTCGAGATATCCAAGCGGATCGAGGACGCCGAGAACGAGGTCAAGCGGATCATCTACAGCTTTGGTTTTTCCGGTAAGGAACACATCGCCCTCGCCGAGAAACTCATCTCCGAACCGCCGAAAGAGCGCTTCGACCGCGTCATCGTGGACAAGAAGATCGAGGGTCGTGAGAACCACCTGAAGATCCTCCGGAAGCTCGTTAAGAACGTCCGCGAGGTGGACCAGTCTGTGGACGAGAAGTTCTCCGAGCTTTCCGGCGTCGGCAGCAAGGCCAAGCTCGAGAAGGCCGCGGAAGAGTTCAAGAAGCTCGACGAGAAGCTCCAGCGCGCCTTTCCCAAGTTCTTCTACAAGCAGAAGGTCATCGAGGAAATGGCCCTCGTCGCGGACAACATCCACGACAAGATCCAGGCCAGCCTGCGCGCCATTGCGGACCTGGAGCACCAGAAACGCCACGCCCAGGCTCAGCAGATCATCCAGGGTGAAGAGCGTAAGATCAAAGCGCTCGAAGACTTCGTGCGCATGTCCGGCCCCGGCTACATCGAGGCCTACAAGCAGCTCCAGCACTTCTCCAAGAAGGCGCTCCAGGCCAAGACCGAGATGGTCGAGGCCAACCTCCGCCTCGTCATTTCCATCGCCAAGAAATACACGAACCGCGGCCTGTCCTTCCTCGACCTGATCCAGGAAGGCAACATGGGCCTGATGAAGGCGGTCGAGAAGTTCGAGTATCGCCGCGGTTACAAGTTCTCCACCTACGCCACTTGGTGGATCCGCCAGGCGATCACCCGCTCCATCGCCGACCAGGCCCGCACGATCCGTATCCCGGTCCACATGATCGAGACGATCAACAAGCTGATGCGCGTGCAGAAGCAGTTGATCCAGGACTTCGGCCGGGAGCCGACGCCCGAGGAGATCGCGGATGAAATGCAGATGCCGGTCGACCGCGTCCGCGCCGTCCTCAAGATGGCGCAGCAGCCGATTTCACTGCAGAGCCCCGTCGGCGATTCGGAAGACACCAATTTCGGCGACTTCATCGAGGACAAGGCCGCGGAGAATCCGTCCGACATGACCAGCTACAGCCTGTTGAAAGACAAGCTGGGCGAAGTCCTCACCAGCTTGACCGAGCGCGAACGCAAGGTCCTCGAACTCCGCTTCGGATTGGCCGATGGCTATAGCCGCACGCTCGAAGAGGTCGGCAAGCAGTTCAAGGTCACCCGCGAACGCATCCGGCAGATCGAGGCCAAGGCTCTCCGCAAGATGCGCCATCCAACCCGTCTCCGGCAGCTCCAGGGCTTCATCGAAGGCGAGGAAGCTCCCGTGCCGCCGCCAGCCCCGGCCGCCGCGACCTGATCCTTTTCAAAACGAAAAAACCCGCCGGAAGTCCGGCGGGTTTTTCGTTTTCGGGCTTGATCAACGGGTCATTCGCCCGGCTGCCCGAAGGCCTGGTTGTTGGTGGAAGATAGCTTCTTTTTCCGCTCTTCGTTGGGAGGCCGTTTCTCGTCCCGCTTCTGCATCTGCTGCTGCGCGCTGTTCCGCATCAGGCGGTCGAACTTCTCGCGCTGTTCCTTGCCGGTGAGCGTCTCGCGTATGGCCTGGGTGGTCCGCTTGAGTTCATCGCGCAGCTCGGGAGCGAGCTTGTCCATGCCGAGCCGTGTCTTCTGACGGCTGTCAGTCATGATCTGCTCGACCTTGGCACGTTGTTCCGGGGTCAAATCCAGTTGGCGCTCCGCTTGCCGGAGAAACTCCAACCGCTGAACGACAAAATTGGGCGGGGCAGTCGTCGGCGAGGCCTGGTTGGTGCCCAGCAGGCGCGGAGCGGCAGCGCGGGGAGATCGTCGGGTCAGAGACGTGCCTGCCATCGCACCCGCGACGAAGATGAGGATCGCTGCCAGAATGACCTTCCAAGGTTTCACCACGTCTCCTCGATCTGATCCGCATGGTCTGCCGCAGAGGCATAGAGCGACTGCTCCAGGTGGGCTGAGAGGTCATCCTCTCCCGTTGCGGCCAAATTCTGATCCACCGGGCCGAACCCCCAGAGCCCGCAGGCGATCGCCACGACGCCGAAGGACATCGCCGAACGCCAGAGCCAGCGGCCCCAAAGGGTCCACGGATCCTCGACCACGCGACCCCGCAGGCGCGCCATGATCCGTCGCTCGAAGGCATACGGCACGTGTTCCGAAGGCGTCTGCTTCTGTGCAGCTTTCACGAGCGTGTTCCTGAGTTTGTCTGCGTCCATGTAGTTTTCGACGGTTATTGACGATCAGGGGTTACAAATACTTCTCGGCACCGAGCCTAGAGAGGATCTTTTTCATCTCCGCCCGGGCGCGAAAAGCCCGGACTTTGACCAACGGCCCCGACCAGCCGGTGATTTCTGAAATTTCCTTCACGGACTTCTCCTCGATTTCCAGGAGCTGGATGACCAGGCGGTTGGCCGGGGAAAGCTGGTCCATGACGCGCTCGATGAGGGCCTTCGCGGCGGCGGCTTCTTCGTCGGCCGAGTCCGGGTCGGCTTGGAAGCGCTCCAGCCAGTCCTCCTCCTCGTGGCTGAGTTCGGTAAAGGTCTGCTCGCGGTTTCTCTGGTGGCCACGCAGAAAATCAAAGCAAACCCGGACGGCCATCCGCATGAGCCAGTGTTCAAACGGCGCGTCGCCTCGGAATGACGAGAGCTTTTGGAACGCCTTCATGAAGACCTCCTGCACAATGTCCTCCACTTCGCTCTCGCGTCTGGCATAGCGCCGGGCGGTGGCGAAGACCCGCGGCTGATACCGGACGATCAACGGCTCGAAGCTTGAGGCGTCGCCCTTGAGGACAGCCGCGATCAACTCCGGGTCGGTGGGTTCCATGAGTGTCTCGTGACTATGTGGGCGGGTGCCAACCGCTTGAAACACAAAGCCACCGCCGTCTCCGGCGATGGCTCTGGAACAACATGGGACCGGTCACTTGGATTTCGGCGCGTCGGCCGACCCGGGCTGCTGTCGGGCCTGCATCGTCTTCAGGCGTCCGAGTTGGGTTTCCTCGTCGGATGTCAGGGTTCCCTCGGCCTTCTTCTTTTCCAGATCGGCGAGACGTTTGACGGCCATTTCCCTCATGGCTTTCATCCGGGCTTCGCGTTGCTCCGGCGCGGCGTTTGCCGGGCGTTGGCCGAGAAGGGGAGGCTGTCCGTTCTTGAGCTGCTCCCGGGCTTTTGTGGCGCGTCCAAGCTGCTGTTTCTCCTGCTCTGTGATGGTTCCGTCCGTCTGTTTCTTTTCGAGGTCGGCGATGCGCTTTCCTAGCATCTCCCCGACCTGTTTCTTCCGTGCTTCGCGCTGCTCCGGAGTCGCAACCGTTGCATTGGTGCCGCCAGATGGAACGCTGGGACGGACAGTCTGCAGGCGCTCGTGGAGCTTCGCGCGTTGTTCGGGCGAGATTTTTTCCATCAGCTCGCGCTGTTTCACGCGCCGCTCCTCGGGTGGCAAGTCCCGCAGCTCCAGGGCTTCTTTTCGAAGTTCTTCGTCGGAGAGTTTCTCGGCGGCGAAGGAAATGGGAACGGTGGCGCCAGCGGCCAACACGGCTACGGTCAGAATCAACGAGCGAATGGTTTTCATCGGATCAGCCTTTCTTTTTCGGCAACGGTTAACCAGCGAGACGGGAACCGCCGGGAAAGGTTACAGACGGCTCGGCAACCGGAGGCTGCCTCCGGATCAACGGATCGGGCCGACGATCCGTTCCAGCACATCCCCGTAGGTCTTAAGCTCTTTCGAGATCTTGGCCGGTTGGTCAACGATCGACTTCACCAGCTTTTCCGCCATGTCGGGCTTGAGCCTCAGCAGTTCAGCGGAGGCCATGATCAGGGACAGGTGGTTGTTGATCTCGTGCCGCATGTGGGAAAGTCCCGAGGCAAGTTCCTTCACCGGTTCAGGCGTCAACGTCACAGGTCCTTCCGTTAATGGCATGGAGTTAGTTTCGTTTGTGGGCTGATTCAAATCAAACA
>CANJSG010000178.1 GCA_947476875.1 Verrucomicrobiota bacterium
GCCGACGTACACCGAGTTGGGCATCTTCTCGGTCATGTGGTCGGAGCACTGCTCCTACAAGAACACACGCCCGGTGCTGAAGGGTTTCCCCACCAAGGGTGACAAGATCCTTGTCGGCGCGGGCGAGGAAAACGCCGGCATCATCGACGTGGGCCACGGCATCGCCATCGCCTTCAAGATCGAGTCGCACAACCACCCCAGCGCCGTCGAACCCTTTCAGGGCGCGGCCACGGGCGTGGGCGGCATCATCCGCGACATCTTCACCATGGGCGCCCGGCCGGTCGCCGCGTTGAACTCGCTCCGCTTTGGCGAACTCTCGAATCCTGAAGTGCGCCGCCTTTTCTCGGGTGTCGTTTCCGGCATCGCCCATTACGGCAACTGCTTCGGCATCCCCACCGTCGCGGGCGAGGTTTATTTCGACAAAAGCTACGAGGGCAATCCGCTGGTCAACGCCTTCGCGCTCGGCGTCCTGCGCCACGACCAGATCACGCGCGGCGCGGCCAAGGGCGTGGGCAATCCCGTCTTCTACGTCGGGCCCGCCACCGGTCGCGACGGTCTCGCGGGCGCGGCCTTTGCCTCACAGGATTTGACTGAAGAATCCGCCGAAGGACAGCGCGGCGCCGTGCAGGTGGGCGATCCCTTCATGGAGAAGCTCGTCTGCGAAGCGTGCCTGGAGCTGCTCGCCACCGGTTGTGTGGCCGGCATGCAGGACATGGGCGCGGCCGGCTTGACCTGCTCAACCTGCGAAACCGCCGCCCGCGCGGGCACGGGCATCGAGATCGAGTTGGACAAGGTGCCGCAGCGCGCGCCGAACATGACCAGCTACGAGATCATGCTCAGCGAATCGCAGGAGCGCATGTTGATCGTGGTCCACAAGGGCCAGGAAGAGGCGGTCAAACGCATCTTCGACAAGTGGGACCTGCCCTGGGCCGAGATCGGCATCGTCACCGACACCGGCCGCATGATCGTCCGCCACAGCGGCAAGATCGTGGTCGACGTTCCCGCCGCGAAACTGACCGATGAGGCGCCCGTCTATCAGCGTGAGGCGAAAGAGGGCGCTTACATGGAAGGCGTCCGCGCCTTCCGCCTCGATGGCATCGCCGACACGACGGACGCCGCCGGCGACCTGAAGAAGCTTCTCGCCAACCACTCCATCGCCTCGAAGAACTGGGTCTACCGCCAATACGACCACATGGTCCGCGACGGCTCCATCGTCTGCCCCGGCAGCGACGCCGCGGTCATCCGGATCAAGGCCGACAGTCTCCCGATCACCAAGGCCGAGTATGCCGCCAAGCAGGCGGCGAAGGGCATTGGCTCCGCTAGTGGCGCCGGCGCCCTCGCCGGTGAAGTCCAACAGGCGCCCCCGGCTGTTGGCTCTACGGCAACCAGCACAGGCGAGGGCGCCTGTGCCACTAGCCCTGCCACTGAGGTCATCCCCGACAAGTTCGTGGCCTTCACCGTGGACTGCAACGGCGGCTACGTTTACCTCGACCCCTATGAAGGCGGCAAAGCGGCCATCACCGAAGCCTGCCGCAACCTCGCCTGCACCGGCGCGGTGCCTGTGGGCTCGACCGACAATCTCAACTTCGGCAACCCGCACTACCCGGAGATCTTCTGGCAATTGAAGGAATCTGTGCGCGGCATGGCCGAAGGCTGCCGCGCCTTTGACGCGCCTGTCACCGGCGGCAACGTCTCTCTTTACAACCAGCGCGGCGCGCTCGGCGCCATCGACCCGACGCCCACCGTGGCCGTCGTCGGCATCATCGACGATCCGAAGCACATCACCACGCAATGGTTCAAGGACGAGGGCGACGCCATCATCCTGCTCGGCGCGCCCGTGGACACCGCCGATCCGCTCCAGGGCCTCGGCGGCAGTGCCTGCCTGAAGACGATTCACGGTCAAAAGACCGGCCTGCCGCCGCGCGTCGATCTCGTCGCGGCGAGGAAGCTCCATGACACCACCCTCAGCCTGATCCGCAGCGGTGCGGTCAAGAGCGCCCATGATGCGAGCGAAGGCGGCTTGGCCGTCGCGCTGGCCGAAAGCTGCTTCAGCCACCAGATCGCGAAGGAAACCTTCCAGTTCCTCGGCGCCACGGTGGACCTCTCCGCCGTCACCGGCACGCGCCTCGATGCGCTGCTCTTCGGTGAAACCCAGAACCGCATCGTCCTCTCCGTGGCTCCGGCCAACGTGGACGCCGTCCTGGCCCAGGCCCAGGCGACCGGCGTTCCCGCCACAAAGATCGGCACCGTTGGCGGCTCGTCGCTCACGATCAAAGCGGGCGCCACCTCGCTCTCGTCCAAGGTCGCCGACCTGCACGATCCGTGGTGGAACAGCATCGCGCGGGCGATGGCGTAACGAATGTGCTAGGGACGGCTCGTCGAGCCGTCCCCATTTGCAGGAAGAGCCTGCGCGAGCGAAGCGAGCATCTCGGGTGGAAGCGCATCTCACAGACGAGACGCTCACTCCCTTCGCCTCCCTTCGCTCGAATCACGGACGGCTGGGCCTGCCGCCCCTACACGGCGCTACTTCGCCGCCGCCGCCGGACTCTGCCCCACCGTCGCCCGTGGCCGCATGGCTTCGAGCGTCTTCGGGCCGATGCCCATGACCTTTTCCAAGTCGTCCACCTTGGCGTAGGGACGGCCCGCGATGATGCGTCGTCCGAGGCTTTCGTTCACGCGGGGCAACGTCATCAGTTCCTCCAGCGAGGCGTAGTTCACATTGATGATGGCGGTCGATTCCTGCACCGTTTTGCTGGCTGGCTTGGCCTTTCCGCACTGGTTCAGCCCCACGCCCGCCAACAGCGCCGCCACGGCCAAGCCGACCAGCTTGGAAATGAGGCGTGAGGTGACGTTGCGGGCGATGCGTCCGCCAAATCCGCCCAGGGGGTCATTGGATCGAGCCATGCAGGGAAGAGTTGGTCGGCCCACCGGTTCCGGCTTGGATTTTTTCCACGGGATGGACGTCCGGTTGGCGGGCCAGTCGTTTCAGTGGCGCCGGAAGGTGAAGTCCGATCCGCATTCCGCCGAAATCCATGGGAACGAACATGAAACCGATCCTCGCCGAGTCCGAGTTCAACCGCGTGCGCCAGTGCCGCTACGGCCTGATGCTTTACAACAAGAACGACGTCTACGTGGGCGGCTCCTTCGAGCGCTACGGCGAGTTCAGCGAGGGCGAGGTGGAGATGTTCCGCACGATCGTCGGGCCCGGCCACAAGGTCATCGAGGTCGGGGCCAACATCGGTTCCCATACCGTCTTCCTCGCCCGCTAGGTCGGTCCCGCCGGGCAGGTCATCGCCTTCGAACCCCAGCGCATCGTCTTCCAGACGCTCTGCGCGAACATCGCCTTGAACAGCTTCCGCAACGTGCTCGCCTACCCCATGGCCGTGGCGGACGAACCCGGCTTCGTGAAGATTCCCGAGCTCGACCCGACGCGGGAAATCAACTTCGGCGGCCTGAGCATCGAGGGCCACCAGCAGGGCTGCACCACGCGCCAGGTGACGCTCGACCAACTCAACGAGTCCGACGTGAAGCTCATCAAGATCGACGTCGAAGGCATGGAACTAAAGGTGCTAAAAGGCGCGGCCGAAACCATCAAGCGCTGTCGCCCGCTGCTCTATCTGGAGAACGACCGCGAGGAAAAGGCGGCCGAACTGATCGGCCATCTGCGCGGCCTGGACTACGACCTCTATGAACATCTCCCACCGCTCTTCAACCCGCGAAATTTCTTCGGCAACGCCGAGAATGTCTTCGGGGAAATCGTTTCGCAGAACCTGCTCTGCGTGCCCGCCGAGAAGCGCTGGACGCCGCCGGGCGTGGTGAAGGTCTGAGAAGCAATCTGAAAACAGCGTCCTTTGCTGGAACTTCGCCGCGCTTCCCGGGAAACTCCGGGCGGTTTTCATCCGACACTTATCAGCATGAACGTGGAACACGTCCTCAACGCCTCCGTCTCCAAGCTCCGCGGCATCCAGGCCATGCCGCCGGTCGTCGCCGCCTTCAGCAGCGCGTTGACCCGCCTCGCCAAGGGCGACAAGGGCATGATGCCCGAGGCGTCCATCCGGCCGGCCACAGGTTTGCCGACGCTGGAATCGCTTCCCGCAGGCAACGCCGCCGCGCTCATCGGCCAGCTCGCCGTCATCAAGCTCAACGGCGGCCTCGGCACCGGCATGGGGCTTGACCGCGCCAAGTCGCTCATCCGCGTGAAGGGCGACGACACCTTCCTCGATCTCATCGCCCGGCAGGTCGGTTACCTCCGGAGCCGCGAGGGTGCGGGCGGACTGGCCTTCTACCTGATGAACAGCTTCTCCACCCAGCAGGACACGCTCGACTACTTGCGCGGGCGGCATCCCGCGTTGCTCGCTGCGGGGCCGGTGGACTTCCTCCAGAGCAGGGTGCCGAAGCTCGACGCCTCCACGCTCGAACCCGTCTCATGGCCGGCGGATGCGGAACTCGAATGGTGCCCGCCCGGCCACGGCGACATCTATCCGTCGCTCCTCGGCACCGGACTGCTCGACCAGCTCCTGGCCAAGGGCGTGAAATACGCCTTCGTCTCCAATTCCGACAATCTCGGCGCGACGGTGGATGAACGGCTGCTGGCCTACTTCGCCGCATCGGGATTTTCGTTCCTCATGGAAGTGGCTACACGCACCGCCGCCGATCGCAAGGGTGGCCATCTCGCCCGGCGCGTTTCGGACAACCGGCTCGTCCTCCGCGAATCCGCCCAATGTCCGTCGGCCGATACCGACGCCTTCCAAGACATCACGCGCCACGGCTCTTTCAACACGAACAACCTCTGGCTCCGCTTGGACCATTTGAAGGCCGAGCTGGATCGCAATGGCGGGATGCTTCCGCTGCCGTTGATCGCGAACAATAAAACCGTCGATCCTACCAACGCGGCCTCGCCCAAGGTCGTGCAATTGGAAACCGCGATGGGCGCGGCCATCGAGTGCTTCCCGGATACCGGCGCCGTCGTCGTGCCCCGCAGCCGTTTCGCTCCGGTGAAGACGACGGCGGACCTGCTGGCCGTCCGCTCCGACGCCTACGAAGTCACGCCCGACTTCCGGCTCCAACTCGCGGCCAGCCGCAACGGAGAACCGCCCGTGATCGACCTTGATGGCAAGTTCTACAAGACGATGGGCGGCTTCGAACCGTTCTTCGACAAAGGCACGCCCTCTTTGATCGGCTGCGAAAGCCTGACAGTGAAAGGGTTGATGAACTTCGCGCCAGGGGTGGTCTGCCGGGGCAGGGTCGGTTTCACTAACGCCTCTGCCGAGATGAAGACGGTGGCGGCTGGGGTTTATGAGAACATGGACGTGAGCCTGTAAGGTCACTCAAGCTTCGGATCTTCTCATTCTCCTCGTCGTTCTCGTTAACGAGAACGATGGGGAGGAACTGGAACCATCAGTGCTACTCGGCCTCCTCGCCCAAGTGAGCCAATAATAGCTCTTCCCCTTGGCACACTTCTCCTTAATTCGTGCCATCATGGCACGAATTGAGGAGCACGCCTTGGGTGGAACAGACTTCAAAATAGCTCTAACAAATTGGTCTTCAATGTTCTGAGTCTTGGCCAACCCCGACGGCACATGCCTTGCGGGAAGGCACGTGCCGCAAGAGTCGGCACTACTTTACAAAAGCTATGGCGAAGGTTCTTGGCATTGATTTAGGCACGACGAATTCCTGTATGTCCGTCATGGAGGGCGGTGAGCCTTTGGTCCTCGAAAACTCCGAAGGCAAACGCACGACCCCTTCGGTTGTTGCTTTCGCCAAGAACGGCGAACGCCTCGTAGGTGAAGCCGCCAAACGGCAGGCGGTGACCAACCCGCGCAACACCGTCTACTCGGTTAAGCGCTTCATGGGCCGCAAGTTCGACGAGGTCCAGGAAGAGCTGAAGCGCGTCCCCTACAAGGTTGTCCGGGCCAGCAACGGCGACGCCCACATCGAGGTCGATGTTGAAGGCAAACCCAAGGCCTTCAGCCCACCCGAGGTTTCCGCGATGATCCTTGCGAAGCTCAAGGCCGACGCCGAGATGCGGCTTGGCGAGTCCATCACGCAGGCTGTCATCACCGTTCCCGCCTACTTCAACGACACCCAGCGCCAAGCCACCAAGGACGCCGGCAAGATCGCGGGCCTCGAAGTCCTCCGCATCATCAACGAGCCTACCGCAGCCTCGCTCGCCTACGGTCTCGACAAGAAGAAGGACGAGAAGATCGCCGTGTATGACCTCGGCGGCGGCACCTTCGACATCTCGGTCCTGGAGATCGGCGACGGCGTCTTTGAAGTAAAGGCCACCAACGGCGACACGCACCTCGGCGGCGATGATTGGGACAACACGCTGATGGATTGGATCCTCGATGAGTTCAAGCGCGACTCCGGCATCGATCTCCGCAAGCAGCCCGACGCCCTCCAGCGCATCAAGGAAGAGGCCGAAAAGGCGAAGATCGCCCTCAGCTCCTCGCAGTCCTACGACATTTCCCTGCCATTCGTGACGGCCGATGCTTCCGGCCCCAAGCACATCCAGAAGACCCTGTCCCGCGCCAAGATGGAGCAGCTTTGCGACACCCTCTTCGAGCGCACGATCGGGCCGGTGAAAGCCTGCTTGAAGGACGCCGGCATCGCGGCCGACAAGATCGACGAACTCGTCCTCGTCGGTGGCATGACCCGCATGCCCCGCGTCGTCGAAGTGGCCAGGACCCTCGTCACCAAACCGCCGCACCAGGGCGTCAACCCCGACGAAGTCGTTGCCATCGGCGCGGCCATCCAAGGCGGCGTGCTCAAGGGCGAAGTGAAGGACGTCCTCCTGCTCGACGTGACCCCGCTCTCGCTGGGCATCGAGACCATGGGCGGCGTTTCCACGAAGCTCATCGAGCGCAACACCACCGTCCCCACCCGCAAATCCGAGATCTTCTCCACCGCGAGCGACAGCCAGCCCGGCGTCGAGATCCATGTGCTCCAGGGCGACCGGCAGTTCGCCAAGGACAACAAATCCCTCGGCAAGTTCCAGCTCACCGACCTGCCTCCGGCCCCGCGTGGCGTGCCCCAGATCGAAGTCACCTTTGACATCGACGCCAACGGCATCCTCAACGTCAGCGCCAAGGACCTCGGCACCGGCAAGACCCAGAAGATCACCATCACCGCCGGTTCCGGCCTCTCCAAGGACGAGATCGACAAGATGCGCCAGGACGCCGAGGCCCATGCCGAGGAAGACAAGGTCAAGCGCGAGGAAGTCGAGACCCGCAACGAGGCCGACAACACCATTTACCGCACCGAGAAGCTCCTCAAGGACAGCGGCGACAAGATCTCCGGCGACACCAAGTCCAAGGTCGAGACCACCGTCAACGCGGTGAAGGAAGCCCTCAAGGGTTCCGATGCCGCCGCGATCCGCACCGCCCTCGACAAGCTCAACGAGACCGTCCAGGGCGCCTCGCAAGAACTCTACAAGGCCGCCGCCGAACAGGCCGAGAAGTCCAAAGCCGCTGGCGGAGCCGGAGAATCCGAGGCCGGAGCCAAAGAAGGTTCTTCCGCCAAGGGTGACAATGGCCCGATCATCGACGCCGAAGTCGTGGACGAGAAGAAGAAGTAAACTTTTCCCTGCCGCGGGTGCGGCGGGATTTCATCTAACAGTAGAAACCAACCAATAGAACACACACATGGCACTCAACATCAAACCCCTCGGCGACCGCATCCTCGTGGAAGCCGTTGAGGAAAAAGAAGTCAAGAAGGGCGGCATCATCATCCCCGACACCGCCAAGGAAAAGCCGCAGGAGAGCGTCGTTCGCGCCCTCGGCACCGGCAAGACCAACGACGACGGCAAGAAGCTTCCCTTCGAAGTGAAGGTCGGCGACCGCGTCCTCACCAGCAAGTATGGCGGCACCGACATCAAGCTCGACGGCAAGGAATACAAGATCGTCAGCTCCGACGACATCCTCGCGGTGATCGCCTGATCGACCCACTCACTTTCAACATCAACCCACTACTGATTTAAGATTATGGCAGCAAAACAACTGTTGTTCGACGAAGCAGCTCGTCAGGCGCTCCTCCGGGGCGTCGAGAAGCTCGCCCGCGCCGTCAAGGCCACCCTCGGACCCAAGGGTCGCAACGTGGTCCTCGACAAGAAATTCGGCTCCCCCACGGTCACCAAGGACGGCGTCACCGTCGCCAAGGAGATCGAGCTCGAAGACCCCTATGAGAACATGGGCGCCCAGATGGTCCGTGAAGTGGCCTCCAAGACCAGCGACACCGCCGGCGACGGAACCACCACCGCCACCGTCCTCGCCGAAGCGATCTACCGCGAAGGCCTGAAGCACGTCACCTCCGGCGCGAACCCGATCTCGCTCCAGCGCGGCATCACCAAGGCCGTCGAAGCCGCCACCAACCAGCTCGCCAAGATCGCCAAGAAGGTCAAGGACAAGGAAGAGATCAAGCAGGTCGCCACCGTTTCCGCCAACTGGGACACCACCATCGGCGAGATCATCGCCGACGCGATGGACAAGGTCGGCAAGGACGGCACCATCACGGTCGAAGAGGCCAAGTCCATCGAGACCACCCTCGACGTCGTCGAAGGCATGCAGTTCGACAAGGGCTACCTCTCCCCCTACTTCGTCACCTCCGCCGAGTCGATGGAAGTGAAGCTGGAAGACGCCTACGTCCTCATCTTCGAGAAGAAAATCAGCTCCCTCAAGGAACTGCTCCCGATCCTCGAGAAGGTCGCCAAGACCGGCAAACCCCTCCTCATCATCGCCGAAGAAGTCGAAGGCGAAGCCCTCGCGACCCTCGTCGTGAACAAGCTCCGCGGCACGATCAACGTCTGCGCCGTCAAGGCCCCCGGCTTCGGCGACCGCCGCAAGTCCATGTGCGAAGACATCGCCATCCTGACGGGCGGCAAGTTCATCAGCGAAGACCTCGGCATCAAGCTCGACGGCCTCGAAATCTCCGACCTCGGCCGTGCGAAGAGCATCGTCGTCGACAAGGAGAACACCACCATCGTTGAAGGCTCCGGCAAGGCTTCCGAGATCCAGGGCCGCGTGAACCAGATCCGCCGCCAGATCGAAGAGACCACCTCCGACTACGACCGCGAGAAGCTCCAGGAGCGCCTCGCCAAGCTCGCCGGCGGC
>CANJSG010000179.1 GCA_947476875.1 Verrucomicrobiota bacterium
CCGACGAAAGCACCAAGTTCGCCCGATACAACATCCTGGTTCAGGCAGGCACCGCGATGTTGGCTCAGGCGAATCAGTCACCGCAATCCGCGCTCCGCCTGCTTCAATAAGCAGTCGAAGTAATTGCGGCACAAACCCCGGACGGCGCGTGAGCGCCGTCCGGGACTTTTTTTGTTCAGGAACATCCTGGAAACCACGGACTCAAGCCCGGGCAGGCTTCCGCCGATGGAGACGGTTGAGATGGCCTCTGTAGACCTCAGCCTTTCCGGACTCGCTTCGGGCTTCGACTGGAAGTCCGTCGTGGAGCAGTTGACCCAGCTCGAGCGGACCCCGCAGACGCGACGCCGCGCCGAGCAGGACGCAACCAGCCTCCGCGCCTCGGCCTACAAGAGCATCCAGACGCAGGTTTCGAACCTCCGTGCGCGGTCCGAGGCGCTCAATTCCACCGATCTTTTCAATGCCCGCGCCGCGAACACTTCGGATTCTGCCGTAGCCACCGCGACCGCCGGCACCGGCGCTGCCGTTGGAAGCTATGCGTTGAACGTGACCAAGCTCTCCAAGGCGGCGGCCCAGCAGGGAAGCGTCAATGTCGGTTCCGCCCTCAGCGCCGGGGACGATGTCTCGGGGCTTGTCCTCAAGGACGCCGGCTTCTCCACCGCGATCTCGGCAGGGAACATCACCGTCAACGGCCGGAGCGTGGCGATCGCCGAAACGGACACGCTGCAGGATGTGTTCGACAAGATCAGCACCGCGACGTTTGGAGAAGTCACGGGAAGCTATTCTTCGGACAACGACCAGATCACCCTCAACTCGACGGGCCCTCTGATCCTGGGCAGCGGCACAGACACTTCGAATTTCCTCCAGGTCGCCAAGCTCTACAACACCGTGTCCGGGAACGGACCTGTCACCAGCGCGACCAAGCTGGGCTCCGTGCGGCAAAACACGGCTCTCGATTCGGCCAACTTCGCGACACCGTTGACCGGGGGAAGCGCCGGCAAGTTCAAGGTCAACGGCGTCGAGATTTCATTCGATACGGCCGCCGACAAAGTCAGCGACGTTCTCAAACGGATCAACGATTCCGGCGCCGGCGTGATGGCCGGCTACGACGTCGTCAATGACCGGTTCATCCTGACGAACAAGAAGGGCGGGGACGTCGGCATGGCCCTGGAGGACGTGTCCGGGAACTTCCTGGCCGCTACGGGCCTCGCTTCCGGAACGCTGGCCCGAGGGCAGGACATGACCTATACGATCAACGACGGCCCTTCGCTCACGGCCCGGGGCAATACGATCACGGAAGAGTCGTCCGGGATCCCTGGTCTGACCGTGAATGTCGTCAAGGCGGGCACGGCGACCATCGGTGTCTCATCCGACTCCGCCAGGATCAAGAGCGCGATCAACGACTTCATCGCGGAATACAACTCGACCCAAACCCTGATCGACAGCCGCACCGCCAGCACCATCGATTCGTCGGGAAAGGTTTCATCATCGGTCCTCGCCGGGGATTCGGACGCCGGGGACATCGCCGGACGGCTCAGGCGCCTTTCCTACGGCGATGTCGAAGGACTTTCCGGAACTTTGAACCGGCTGGAGAAGCTGGGGATCACGACGAATGGGCAGGACAACAAGATAAGCCTCTCCGATCCTGGCAAGCTCGACGCGGCCCTTGCCACGAACCTGTCCGATGTCCGTGACTTCTTCACCAATTCCACCACCGGTCTGGCGACCAAGCTGGTGAAATACATGGATACCATGGTGGGTGACGACGGGTTGCTGATTAAGAAGCAGAAACTGTTCACCGACCAGTCGACTTCGGTCGACAAGCAGGTCGCCGATCAGGAGCGGATGGTGCAGGTCCGGCGCCAGCAGTTGATCGATGGGTTTGTCGCGATGGAGACCGCCCAGTCGAAGAGCAATGCGCAGCTCAGCTACCTCCAGAAGAACTTCGGGTGATCGCCCTGCGCCCGGAAAATCAAAGAAAAGCGAAGTGAAAGCCACCAAACAAGCGGGCGCCATTCCCGTCGTCACGATGGATGGAGCGCCTGTCGGAATCCAGAACGCGGCCACCCTTCCGTTGGACGCGGTGATCGGCCACCTGTCCACCCTCGCGCTCAAGCTGGGACGCGTGATTGCTCGCGTGTCGGTCGATGGAGAACCCGTGGACCACTTCCTCCATCAGCCCGACCGGACCGGGTTCCTGCGGCTTGAGGTGGAGACGGTGACGACCGGCGCCCTTGGAGACCAGGTGATCGCCGGCGCCCGGCGGCAGATCCGGATTTTGATCGCCGAGGTGAACGAAGCGGCTGTCCTCGTGCTGATCAACGACTGGCCGATTGCGCGTTCGATTTGGCTGAACCTGCTGCCGGCGTTCAAGACACCCATGCTGGGGCTTGGATTCCTCAAGGATTTGTGGGGAGTGTCGATCGATGAAATTACCAGCGGGCCAGGTTCCTTTCGTGAACATTGGGAAATGCTCGACGGCATTCTCGCCGACGGAGAACGGATGTTGCGGGGCGACGAGGACACCATCGCGTTGTCCCAATTGCTCGAGCTCCGGCTCGGTCCGTGGCTCGGTCGCAACCTCGATTTCCTGGATCGTCTCCATGAGCACCGGCCACTTTAACCGGCTGGCGCTGCTGTTGGTCCTGTTGGGCCTGGCCGGGTGCGGGACGCTGCCGATGGGCGACCACGTGTCGGGCGATTCGTTTGTCCCGTCGAACGTCCATCGCAGCTCGGAACGTTTGCCCATGACCGTGAGGCGGGTGGCGGTGTTGCCGTTGGCTCCTGGCGGCGACCGGTCCGGCCTCGAGTCCGGCTCCGAGGCCTTGGGGCCGTTGATCGCGCCCGAATTGATCGCATCCGGACTGGTCGAAGCGGTCGACGTCTCCGCGGCCGAACTTTCCAAATGGACGGGTAAACCGAAGCTGCGGCTCACGCAGGAGCTTCCGGCCGGAGTCCTGGAATCAATCCGGCAGCGGACTGGTTGCGATGCGGTCATGTTTGGCGAGGTGACGCAGTTTTCCGCGTTTCCTCCGCTTTCTGCCGGGCTTCGGCTTTCACTGGTGGAAGTGCAGTCAGGAAGGATTCTTTGGTCGGTCGACGAAGTCATGGATGCGGGCAATCCGGCCGTCTCGGCCGGAGCGAGGCGCTTCTACCTCGCGAACCTGAGAGGACCCGGGTCCGAGCCGTTCGATTCCCACAGCATCCTCGACTCCCCGCAACGCTTCGGCCGCTACGTGGTGTCGACCCTGGTATCGACGATGCCGAAACGCTGAGCGGGAAAGTGCTAAAGTTTTTTCACAGTGTGCCGATTCCCAACGCATGGGCAAAAATTGGGCAGTATGACAATCTAATGCCTGCCTGAAAGTGAATGTATGGAAATCCGATCCAACCATGGTCCTCAGCCGGTAAACCCCACTCCTGTGGGCAAACCCGCGGTGCGTCCCGGTAAGTCAAACGAGTCGTCCGTCGACTTCTCGAGCACACAGAAGCTCGAAGACAAACTCCAGAGCCTGCCTGATGCCAGGCCCGAGGAGGTCCAGCGGGGACGCGAGCTCGTCGCCCAGCTGAACTATCCCCCGAAAGAGGGCATCGACCGCATCTCCCAGCTCCTCGCCATCCAGTTGAAGGACCGGCTCTAAGGATTTCGACGATGATCTCCAAGAATCCCTGGCAGTCTTATCGTCAGGTGGCCACGCAGACGGCATCACCGGGGAATCTGGTCCTGATGCTGTTCGAGGGAGCGATCGGGTTCCTTGAGAAAGGGCTCCGCGGCTTCGATCTTGAAGACCCGCTCGAGTTCAATCTCACGGTCAACAACAACGTCCTCCGCGCCCAGGCCATCATCAACGAGTTGAACCTCTCGTTGAACCTGCGCGACGGCGGCGACATCGCCATCCACCTGCGCCGCCTCTACGGCTACATGGACCGGCGTCTCCAAGAGAGCAACGTCAACAAGGACAAGGCCGGAATCGAGGACGTCCTCGGCCGGGTCCGCGTTCTCCGGGACACGTGGTCCGAGATGCTCCAGCAGGGCGTCCAGAAGCCGGAACTGCGGTCTGAAATGGTCGCGTGACCGGGTATGTCGCCCGCCGCACAACAGCTCGTGGCGGTATACGAGGAGTGGCGTCGCGAAACGCTGTCCGAAGCTTCCGCGATTTCCTTGGGCGATTGGACGGAGGTTTCGGTGATCCAGTCGCGCAAAGTTCTGCTCCGCCAGAGGATCGAGTCCGGCGCCCTTGCCGGGGTCGCCGGTTCCCTCACGGGCGACGATGAACTGCTGGTCCGCGCCTTCGTCTCGGAGTTGATCCGGCTGGAGCTTTCCAACGACTCGGCCTTGGAGTCCAAGCGCCGCGAAGCGAACGAGGAGATGTCATTGATCGATTCCGCCGCGGGAAATCTGCGACGGGTTCAGCGCTATGCCCAGCCGACCGAGTCGGCTTGGGCCGCGTATTCTTGAGCCGGTCTTTCGGCCTGCAAAAGCCCCGCGATTTCTTCCTGGCTCTACCCGCCGTTGTCCCCGTCGAGAACGCGACGGACAACTTTGACCAGTTCGATGTTCTCGAACGGCTTCCGCAGCACAGCCATCGCGCCCTTTGCCTTCAGGTCTTCCGGAAGGTCCTCGGTGGCGTCTCCGGAGAGCAGGATGATCTTCGCCTTGGGATTCAACCCACGGATCTTCGCCATCGCATCCCAGCCGTTCATGCGTGGCATGTGCACGTCCATCAGGATGAGCGCGAACTTCCCGGGGGCTGCCGAGTATTTCGTGACCGCGTCCTCGCCGTTGACCGCCTCGACGATGTGGTAGCCCCGGAATCTAAGGACGGCGCTGGCCACGAGGCAAATCAGGTCCTCGTCGTCGACCAGCAGTATCGTCTCGGTGCCTTCGAGGGATTTGGTCTCGGCGACCGGCGCCGGGGCGCTCCGGGTTTCGGTCTTTCCGGAGGCGAGACGGGGGAAAAACGCGCCGAAACGGCTGCCTTGGCCGACGGTGCTCTCGATGTCCATCCAACCTCCGTGGTCGTGCGCGATGCTGTTCGAGATGGCGAGGCCCAACCCCATGCCTTTGCCGAATTCCTTGGTGGTGAAGTAAGGTTCGAAAAGACGGCTTATCGTGTCGCTCGAGATCCCTTCGCCCGTGTCGGCCACCGCAAGGTGGATGAAGTCTCCGGCCCGCCGGGGCTCGACGAGGCCAGGTCCTTCGAATGCCCTCTTTTGAAGGGAGATCGTGAGGGTTCCTCCCTCATTCATGGCGTCCCTGGCATTGAGGCAGAGGTTCATCAGAACCTGCGTGATCTGGCTTGCGTCCCCATTGGTGGCCCATTCATCGCCCGCTTCAATTTCGCTGCGGATGACGATCCGGCGGTCGATCGTTCGTTTCAGCACGGCGGCGACTTCCTGGATGATCGGTGAAAGCTTTACAGGCGATTTCGCGGTCGGGGCCTGCCGGCTGTAGGTCTGCAGGCGACTGACCAACTCGGCGGCCCGGCGTCCGCTCGTCCGGGCGATGACCAAATGGCGTTGCTGAGACGAAGGGAACTCGGGGGCCGATAGAACGAGATCGATGTGGGACAGGATCGCCGTGAGGAGATTGTTGAAGTCGTGGGCGAGTCCGGCCGTCAACGTGCCCAGCGCTTCGTGCTTCTGTCGTTGGAAAAGGCTCTTCAGCGTTTCCGGTTTGGCCGCTCCGGTGCCTACGGGGGCGGCTCCGTCCCGCATCATCCAGGAGACGTCGTTGCAAAGGTGGACTACCCCTTGGGGTTTCCGGGCCTCGTCAAGAATCACGTAGGCGCGGATCTCGAGCCACGTCTGCGGCCTGTCACGCCGGTCCACGCTCATCTTGAACTCCACGAATGGGACCGAGGGCGCCAACGAAGCCATCGCGCCCAGCTGCACTTGAGAGCGGGCGGGAAACATAGCCCAAAGGTCCAGTGCGCCTCCGCCAGGCGGCTGTTCCAGAGAGAATAATTCCAATACGCCGGGGCTATGATCAACCACCTGGCCGGACAGGTTGGTGACCACAATCGACGCACCTATTTGACCGACTGCGGCCGTGAGTCCTAGGCCTTTCATCATTTGCCGGGACAACATCCGGAGTGTGCAACTCTTCCGTCAAGCTGGTTGTCAAAATTGTGGACGATTTTCGTGGTTGAGGCCTGCGGCCAAGGCGGTTTCTGCGCAGCGAGCCTTGGCGGAGTTGGTATTTCGTTGGTTTTGTCTGGCCACACAGATATGTCTTTTGAATCACCGGCTGGTTGTTTTGTCGCTTCCTCAAGCCTGAAAACTGCGGATCCGATTATACAATTGTTGTTATGCTGAGCCCCCCACGGTTCACGGCTTTTCAGATACCATCGACGGCATTGGCCCTGTGCCGGCGGGTTTCGACGTCGGCGCGTGAAATATCCAATTTCGACCCTCCCCTCCCAGCATGTTCATAGCTCAAATGCACCAGCCGGATCTTCTGGACGGGATGCTGCCTTCACCGGAACCGCAGCCGGCATCGGGAACGTCCTTTTGGCTCGATTCCGGGACTGCGGTCATCGACGCCGAGGGCCTCGTCGTAACGCTTGATGAGGCGTTGCTGGAATGGCTTGAACTCGGGCATGGGCCGGCGGTCGGGAGCACCTTCGGTGAACTCCTTACGCGTCGCGGCGCAGAAACACAGTCCGCCTACGAAATGCTCCGGCGCAGTTCCGGTGAATTTTCAAAGGCCCAGTTCTGCGTCTCGATGATCGGGGCATCGGTTGGCCAGTGGATGCAGATGGAGATCGCCCGGTTTCCCGGCGGATTCACGCTGCGGATTTCATCAGTGCTCCCGCCGCTGAGCGAACTGGAGGAGGCGACCTGGGACGAGCATCTCCGGTCGGAAAGCGCCCGGCGTTCCATGTTCATGAGGCTGCTGCGTTCCGAGGCCCAGTTGGACCGGCTCATGAAACGCTGGCCCGGAGTGATCTTTCGTCAGCGGCCGGATTTCAGCTTCCAGTTTGTCAGCCCGAACATCGAGACGTTGACCGGGGTCTCCGTCGAAGACTGGTGCCGGCAGCCGGGCCGTTTCTGGGAAGTGGTGCATGACGGCGATGAACAGGAGCTTCAAGACGTGCTGTCCAAGTCGACCAAGACCGGAGGAAGCAGCTCGCTCACGTTCCGCGTCTGCCACGTGCAGACAAAGAAGGTGTCCTACGTGCTCGAACATCGGCAGCCGATGTTGACGCGTAACGGACTGCTTCTCGGGTATGAAGGTTTTTGGGTCGATGTCACCCGGCAGACCATCGCCGAAAAGCGGCTCACCACGGCCTCGTGGAAGGAGACGCTCGCTGTTCTCACCTTGGGATTGGCCCATGATTTCAGCAACATCATGACCGGCATCCACGGCCTTTCGGAGACCTACCGGGCGGACTTCAAACCCGACGAAAAGTTCCACGAAGGCCTTGGCCTCATCATGGGAAACTCCATGCAGGCGAGCGGTCTGGTCCGGCGGATGATCAACCTCCATCTGGGACAACCCGGCGAGAAGAACTACCACGATCTCAATGTCATCGTGGCCGACAACGCCGACCTGGTCCGGATCGTCCTTGCGCGGCGCATCACCATCAACACCGACGTCGCCCCGGTTCAGCTGCCGATCTTCGTGGATCCCGTCGAGTTCCAGCAGGTGATCATCAACCTGGCCCTGAACGCCTCCGATGCCATGCCCAAGGGCGGGTCGCTCACCTTCCGCACCAGCCGGCATGAGCGGATTCCGGCGAAGCGCCACACGATGGGAGTCTTTCCCAAGCTGCCGGCCCTTTGCCTTGAGGTCACGGATACGGGCTGTGGAATTCCGGAGCGCCATCTGTCCCTGATCTTCGACGCCTTTTTCACCACCAAGGGCGCCCAGCGGGGCACCGGGCTTGGGCTCTACAACGCCCAGTCCTTCGTGGAAAAGCACGGAGGGATGATCACGGTGGAATCGAAGGAAGGCGCTGGCACGGCCTTTTGCCTCTGGCTGCCCGAGGCGACGTTCGATGCGCCGGAAGACCAGAAGGCCAGCAGCGGCGCGGAGCGGCGGACCTTGCTGCTCGTCGGTTCCGGCGGGCAGATGCTCGAACGGCGCATCCAGCGTTTTCGGGAGATCGGCCACCAGGTCGTCACCGCCAGCTCGGTGGAAGGCGTGGATGACACGCTCAATACCGGATGCCGGGTCGACGGCGTGATGTTCTTTGTCGAGCCGGGGGACCAGACATTTCTTCTTCAACTGCCGGAGATTCGCCGCCGCCATCCAGCGGAGCTGCGGGTGCTCATCCAATTGGTCGGGCGGAATCTCGACGAGATCGACGCCCACACGGCGGGCTTGGCCGATGCGGTCTTTTCTTCGGATGCGATGGACACGGACGTGGAGCAGCACCTGGAGGCGCTCCTCAAATCGGAAGGGTAACGCAACACTATGTCCATGCAGGCGGAAAACAGCGTCCACAGCATCCTCGTAGTCGATGACGAGGAGATTGTTCTCGTCGCTTTGAGGGAAACCCTCCAACGCGAGGGATACCAGGTCGTCACTTGCCCGAACGCGATCGAGGCGCTTCGCATTGTCCAAGAGCGGCAGTTTTCCGCCATCATCACCGACCAGGCGATGCCCATGCTCACCGGCCTGGAGTTCCTCTCCCAAGCCCGTCACATCCAGTCCGACGCGACGCGCATCCTGATCACCGCCGTGCCGAAGCTCGACACGGTGATCGACGCCATCAACAAGGGCGAAATCTACCGTTTCGTCATCAAGCCATGGCTTCGAGAGGAGCTGCTCGCGACCGTCCGGAACGCCGTCCAGCGCTACGAGCTCATCTGCAAGAACCTCGTCCTCCAGGCCGCGACGTTGGCGATGAACGAGAAGCTTTCGAAGCTGAATGCGGAGCTGGAGGAACGCGTCTCCCAGGTCGGAGCCTGCAATATCCAGCTCGGCGGCCTCAACCAGGCCCTGCAGAAAAACCTCCAGCATTCCGTCGAGCTCTGCGTGAAATCGATGGAGACCTTTTACCCGACGCTCGGAACGCAGGCGCGCCGGGTGTTCGAGTTGTGCCGGGCGATGGCGGATGACC
>CANJSG010000180.1 GCA_947476875.1 Verrucomicrobiota bacterium
CGTGATGCTGCCGAAGAAGAAATGTTCCAACTGGCCGGAAGCGCGTTGTTTGATCGTGAGCAGCACCACGCCGAGGGAGAACGCCGCGAGGTAACACACGCCCACGGCCGTGTCCGAAGCGATCCGCTTCTGCGAACTCACGTAGGCCATCGCCGCCGCCACGAGGCAGGTGAAGACGAAGCTGATCAAGTAGGCCGGCAGCGTCGGATTCGGACCGGTGTCCAAAAGAAAGATGCCGACGGCCAATCCGCCCAGGCTCGCGTGCGCCAGACCATCCGCGGAGAAGGACAATCGTCGCAGGATCACGAACGGCGACAGAAGCCCGCAGGTCAACGCCAGCAGCAGCCCGGCGATGAGCGCCCGGGTCATGAAACCGTAGCCGGCAAACGAGCGGATGCTTTCGAGGAGGTCCACGCGGGGATCAGTGCTTGTGGCCGGTTTCGCCCGGCTTGTGCGTGTGGTCGTGGTGGACCTGGTGCGGGATGCCGCCCGGCTTGCGGAAGGTGATCGGTTCGCCGTCGTGGCTGGTCTGGTAACGCTCCAGTTCGCAGCTGTAGGCCGAGTGGACGATGCTGTCGTTGAGGTCCCGCGCCGCGCCGTGCCAGTGGAGATTGCCGCTGATGCACGCGATCCGGTCGGCGTATTTCGTGATCAGGGGAATGTCATGGCTGACCAGGACCACCGTGATGCCCTGCCGCGAAAGCTCATGGAGGATGGCGCAGAACTGTTCCTGGCCCCACGCGTCGACCCCGGCGGTGGGTTCATCGAGCAGCAGCATCTCCGGCTGGCTCATCAAGGCCCGCGCAAGAAGCAATCGCCGCTGCTGGCCGCCCGACATGTCGACCACGCGGGTCTGGACATGGTCCGTCATGCCGACACGGCGGATCAACTCGTCGGCGCGCGCGAACAACTCGCGCCGGCGGGCGCCGAACGCGGGCCAACCACCGTCGCCGCCCTGCCGGACGACCTCGATGCCGCTGAGCGGATAGTGCGGCTCGATCGACATCTTCTGCGGCACGTAGCCGATGCGCGGCGCGGCGCCGTTGCGGTTCTGCCAGCAGATGTTTCCGGACGAAGGCCGGAGCAGCCCGACGAGAAGGCGGAGGAACGTCGTCTTACCGCCGCCGTTGGGCCCGATGATCCCGAGGAACTCGCCCGAGTTCAGCGACAGGGACACGTCACGGAGAATGGAACGTCCACTCAGGTCGAGCGCGACCTTCTCCACCTTCAACACGTTGGCGGCGTTGGCGATCATCAGTCCTTCTGGCCGAGCACGCGTTTGAAGGCGTCGAGGTTGGCGCGCTGGCGTTCCACGTAACCGCGGTCCGGCGCATCGGCCAACTGAAGCTCCAGCGGATCGAGCTTCTCCACCGATCCACCGATCTCCTTGGCGATCACCTGGGCCGCGCGGTCGGGCACGCTTGTCTCGGCGAAGACGACGGTGATGCCCTTGGACCGCACGAGGTCCACCAGCTTGCGGAGATAGGACGCGGAAGGTTCGTCGCCGGGAAACATCTGGATGATGGCCGCTTCCTTCACGTCGTAGCGGGCCAGCAGGTAGCTGAATGCACCGTGGAAGGTGACGACCTCGCGTTTCAGAAACTTCTTCGCCGCCGCTTCGAAGTCCTCATGCAGCTTCTGGATGTCGGCGACGATCTTGGCCTGACGTTCTTCCACAATGGCCTTGTGCTGAGGAGCCAATGTGACGAGCTCGCCGGCGATGCGTTTGACCAGCCGCTGCGCGATCAGCGGGTCCATCCAGAGATGCGGATCCACGTCGACCGGATGATCATGGTCATGATCGTGGCCATGATCATGTTTGTCCGCGGCCACGCCGCCCTTGCCGAACTCCTCAAGCGCGAGCGTCGTGGGTTTACGGGTGGGAATGCCGCCGGTGATCGTGGCCATCTGGCGCCGCCCTTCGGCTTTGGCCAACCGTTCGACCCATCCGTCGATTCCCAGACCGAGCAGGAGGACCAGATCCGCGTCGGCCACCAGCTTGGCCGAACCCGCGCTGGCCTCGACGGAATGCGGATCTGCTCCCGGCGGAACGAGGCAACGCACGTCAAAGTTGGTTCCGCCGAGCTGCCGGGCGAAGTCGTAGAGCGGGAAGAAGCTGGTGACGACGAGCGGCTTTTCGCGAGGCTCGCGCTTCTGGGAGCAGGCGGTGACGCCCACGACGGCGAGCACGGCGAGAGCCCAGCGGGCGGATGATTTGAAGCTGAAAGGCATGGCGCGCAAATTGCCCCGGTCGGGCCGTAAGTCCACTGGTCGCAGCAACGCACAGCGAAACTTTCAGGCGGGGAGAGGAATTATACGGCGGATTCCACTTCCTGCAAGTGATTTGCCTTAACGCGCGCGCGAAAGTGTCTTCTCCGGGACGGGGTTCACCGGATCCGCAGGAGTTGGCAACGGAGGAGGAGCGAACAGCTTGCCTGGCAGGACCAGATGCCACCGGCGAGGAGTTCCCACCGCGAAATGAACGCGGCTTCCAAAGACCGTGGGGTCGTCGTAGCGCTCGTGCAGTTCGCTCCAAGGAATGCAGGCCGTTCCCACTCCAAACTGGAAGTTCGGCGACAGATGAACACCCTCCGCCGAGGTCCAAATGGTGATCGAGCTCATGGGTATCTGGTCGAGCGTGATGGAACCGACCGTGGACCGGATGACCCTTGCAGGCTTGTTGGGAAACGCCTTGGCCAGGTCGCCCAAGCCTGACGCAAAGCCCATGAACCAGACGAGGCCGAAGACGCCGACTACGGCGAGGAGCGGCAAGATTACCACGACCCAAGGGAGCATCGATGAGGACTCCGTCTGCATGGCGAAACGGTCAAGTTGCCCAGCCGCATCGTCAACTCCCGCCATCAGGCGATTCCCAGCACTGCGCGCCGCAACAGCTCCAATGCCTGGTTGCCGGTGACGGCCTTGAAGGCTTCCCGGTCCCAGCGGTTCAACATGCGGATGACCTTCGTGCCGTCGACCGTGGCCAACGCGATGAAGACCGTCCCGATCGGCTTGGCCTCCGTGCCACCCGTCGGACCGGCAACCCCGGTGACGGCGATGGCGTAGTCGGCTCCCATGGCCCGGCGCGCGCCTTCGGCCATCTCGCGCGCGGTCGGTTCGCTGACGGCGCCGTGTTGCGCCAGCGTTTCGGCCTGCACGCCGAGGAACTTTTGCTTCGCTTCATTCGAGTAGGTGACGAACCCGCCAAGGAATGGCACCGACGCGCCGGAGACATTCGTGATGCGGTGGGAAATCACGCCGCCCGTGCAGCTCTCGGCCAGGGCGAGCGTCTTGTGGCGTTCGGTGAGTTCCCGCACCACGACCGATTCCAGCGTGTCGTCATTGCGCCCGAAGATGCTCGCACCCAGCTCCGCCTCGATGATCGCTCCGGCACTGCGGACGATCTCGGCAGCCGTTTCGCCGCGCGCGATGATGCGGACATCCACCGCGCCGTAGTGGGCGCAGTAGCCGAGGTCGGCGCCCAGCGCGACGTAGGCCGCGAGCTTGGGTTCGAGCCGTTCCGCCAGCGCGGATTCGCCCAGGCCCGTGCTCCGCCACGTTTCGCAGACGACATCGGCGCCGGGCGGGCACTTGGCCTTGAGCAAGGGCACGACCTGGTCCTTGAACATCGGATGCAGTTCCCGCGGCGGTCCGGGGAGCATGAAAATCCACGCCGGAGCGGATCCGAAAGGGTTCGGATTCACCTCCATTGCCAGACCCGGGGCGGTGCCGTTCGGATTGTAGAGGACGATCGCGCCTTCCGGGGCGAGCGCCTGGACGGCGTTGCTCGGGGGCATGGGGCGTTTGCGAACGGCGAAGAACTCCTCGATCTCGCGCAACACCCGGTCGTCCGTGAGGAGCTTCTTCCCGAGAAGTTCCGCAATGAGCTGGCGGGTGAGGTCGTCGCTCGTGGGCCCGAGGCCGCCGGTGACGATGATCACTTGGACGCGGCCCAACGCCTCGCGCACCGCGTCCTGGATGGACCTCCCGGTATCGGGCACGGCCACTTGCCGGACGAGGTTGTAGCCGAGATCGCCGAGACGGCGCCCCAGCCATTGGGCGTGGGTGTTGAGAACGCGCCCGAGCATCAGCTCGGAACCGGTATTGATGATTTCGACCGTCACAGGACAACGCTAGCGCGCGGACCGGCCTGTCGCCAGCGAAGGGTTGCCCGGCCAAACCGGCCGTTTGCTTTTCGCGAACTATCCGGTTGCTTTGTGTAAGGCACCCCGGCCGACCAACGACCCACTGCCACAACTCATGAATGCTTTTCCTCCACTCCTCGCAGCCGTCGCGCTGGTCGCCGTCCTGGCGGTTGGCTGCTCCGAGACTTCCACGCCACCGCCAGCAACCACTACCACCATGCCCACCGCCCCATCGTCCAACTCGTTTTCCCTTACCGAAGCCGAATGGAAAGCCCGGCTGACACCCGCGCAGTTCCATGTGCTCCGCAAGAAAGGAACCGAACGCCCGTTCACCAGCGACCTCCTGAAGATCAAGGGCGACGGCACCTACCTCTGCGCCGGCTGCGATCTCGAACTCTTCGCCGCCGATTCCAAGTTCGATTCCGGCACCGGCTGGCCGAGTTTCTTCCGCCCGCTCAGTCCGGCCAGCGTGCGGACCGAGGAGGACAAGTCGCTCTTCTCCACCCGGACCGAAGTGCTTTGCCCCCGCTGCGGCGGCCACCTCGGCCATGTGTTCGACGACGGCCCGGCCCCGACCGGCCTGCGCTACTGCATGAACGGCGTCGCGCTGAAGTTCCAGGCGAAGAAGTGAGGCGCTCCGCTCCGGAACTTTGGCGGTGAGTTCGATGGGTGATCGGGGCCCGGGGCCCGGGGAGTTAGATGAGTGGGTCAGGATCTCTTCACCACCGCCGACGGGCTTGGCTTTGGCCAATGGACTCTTCCGGAAAGAGCTGGGTGCGATGATCCCCGCCTTCGCGCCCGAGCTGGTCGTTGTCGATCCGTGGAATGCGTGCGTGCGCGATGCGATGGAGAAGGACTTCCAGGAGGGATTGACCCGCCTTCGCGAAGTGCTCGCCGAAGCGCCCAAGGAACCGGCCTGCTTGATCCTGCATCACCTTCGAAAGCCCAAGTCCGACGACCGGCAAAAGGGAAGGAACCTCACCAACCTGCTCTCGGGTTCTTACGTGCTCGTCAGTGTGGCCCGCTCGGTCCTCGTGATGCAGCCAGCGAGCGATGACACCGAGGACTCGCGCGTGGTCGTCACTCCCGCGAAGAACAACGACGGGAAACTGGGGCCTCGCACGGCCTGGGAACGCAGCGAAGCGTGGTTTGATCCTGTTCCCACGCTCGACTTCGAAGCCTTCGACAGCGGCGGTTTCAAACCCAAGGTCGCCAAGGTCACGGAGGACCACATTCGGAAGCTCTTCGCCAACTCCGGCCGGCGCGCGGCTTACGACGCGCTGAAGCTGGAAGGTGGGAGGTTCTCGCATCTGCTCTAAAGGAACTCGGACGGGCTGGCCGGCCTGCGCTCGGCGTAACCGTCTTCGGACAATGAACCGGAGACGGAGTTGTTGCCGTGAGCTGGGAGGCACGAGGACCAAGCCCGCGACTCTGGAAATCGGGTTACGGGCGCGGCCCGCCTTGGTTCAGCCTCGGAGAGTCTTACCAAGGCCTTTTAATCGCATGAAAACTCCAATGCGCCTCGCAACTCTTGTTCTTCTGGTGGTCGGTTGGGTCATTGCACCAGGCCAAGCCCGGGCCGCTGACGAGGGATCTGTCGAACGGTTGAAGGCGGATCCAAAGAAGGAATTCGCCGCCACGAAGGCGAAGGCGGAGAAGGGAGATGCGGAGGGGATGCCGCGTTGGACGGTCTGGGCCTGCGCGGCGCAAAGAAGCGCGGAGAGCAGCAGCAGAACTAGAAATTTCATGACTTGGCCGGTTCGGCGTTCCAGACCTTGATGTCGTCGAAGAAGCCGTCCTTTCCGGCGACGCCGAGTTCGATCTTCGACTTGGTGGCGTGGCCGATGCCTGAGGATTTGAGATAGCCGGCGGGTTTGCCGTCGATGGTCACCCGCATGGTGTCGCCTACGGTTTCAACGACGAGGGCATACCATTTGCCAGTTTCGAGTTTGGCCGGATAGGTCACTTGGCGGCCCACGAGGAGTTTGGCGCGTTCGGCTTTCTTCGCGGGGTCCTTCATCTCGTAGATGTCGTTCCGCATGTTGCCATCGCGCTCGTCGATGAGGGTGACTCCGTTGAGGCGGACCTGGGCACGGCAGAGATGCCCGTAATGGGCGCCGGTGTATTTGCGGTCGTCGAACTCGACGTCGATCATCGACGCGCCCTCGAAGCGGATATTCACCTCGACGACGCTGTCCTTCGTCGGGATCTCGAGGCCGTGCACGGCGGCGTGCGAAGTCACGGCCGCCTTTCCGTCGGCGGCGGGGATGTTCTGGTCGCGGGTCTGCGTTCCCTTCAAGGCCCCCTTCTCGACGGCGAAGGTTGGAACGACCTTGTGCCAGACCTTGGCGGGCTCCGCGCCCTCGAAGTCGTCGGAGAAGAGCAACTCCTTCTTCTTGGCTATGGGCGAATCAGGAATGGCCGGCAAGTCCGCGGCGAAGGCGGTTGAAGCGGCGAGAAGGGCGAGAGCGAAAAAAGGCGGGGTTTTCATGGATGGTGCTGATTGGATGGATCGGATCGTCAACCTTTGGAAGAGGCCTGACAAGCCGTCGGCGCGGCGTGTTGGGTGGCGCTGGCCGCGCGCGCCAGGCGTGCAGGAAAGAGGGACGCATCCACGATCCATTCCCGCTGATCCACCGGGCTTGCCCGGAATTATCCGGCCGGCGAGTTTACGACAGGCATGAAATCCCCGTCATCGCCCGACGCGATCACTCGCCGGGACTTAGTCCGCAGGACTTCGGCGCTTGCGGCGGGAAGTGAGGCCGGCCGAGCTCTCACGCTGAGTCTGGCATGAGCCGGGCAGACAAGTGGACCCCGCGCGCAACGCGGGAAATCGGTTTACGGGCGCGGCCCGCCGGGGGTTCAGCTTCGCGAGATCTCAACCAAGGCCCTTCAAATCGCATGGAAACTACGCGGCACAAGAACGAGTTCTCCTTGGAAAACGCTTCCTCCTTGGCAAAGTCTTCCTCTCCATGAAAGCCATCTCCCGTCTCCTCGCCATCACGCTGCTGATCGCCGCGTCAACATTTGCCGCCGACACTCCCGCAAAACCCAAGGCGCCACCCCAGTTGCCCGACGTTGCCGCGCCCAAGATGGGCACGAACAACATGCCCCAGGCCGGCTTCATCAAGGCGCACGAGAACTTCGTCAAGATCGCCAAGGCTGGCGACACGGACCTGCTGTTCCTCGGCGACTCGATCACCGCGGGATGGAACGGGCAGAAGGCGATCTGGGAAAAAGCATTCGGCGCCTACAAGCCGGCCAACTTCGGCATCGGCGGTGACAAAACGCAGCACGTGCTCTGGCGCATCACCAACGGCGAACTCGAGATGATCAAGCCCAAGGCCGTCGTCCTCATGATCGGCACCAACAACTCCGGCTCCGACGAAGCAGAAGGCACCGCGCGCGGCGTGACCAAGATCGTCGAATCCATCCGCGCGAAGCTGCCGAACACGAAGGTCCTCCTCCTGGCCATCTTCCCGCGTGGCGCCACGCCGACCGCAAACAAAGGACGGGCGACGAACGATAAAGTGAATGCCATCATCGCAAAGCTGCATGATGGCAGGAACGTCCACTACCTCGACATCGGCGCGAAATTCCTTGAGACCGACGGGACTCTGACGAAGGAAATCATGCCTGACCTTCTCCACCTATCGGCAAAGGGCTACCAGATCTGGGCCGATGCCATCACCCCCAAGCTGGCGGAGTTGATGAAGTAATCCGGGCATCCGCACTCACTCACCCGGGCCGGCGAGCACCGCCGGCCCGGGTTTTCATTTGCTCCCACCGTGCGTTCGTCGCCGGGCGAAACTTCGCCTGTCGCGGGGCAAGCAAAGCAGGACAAGTTTGGGAGTTGGCAAAGCAGGAATCTTCCGTGCCATGATCGATGCGAAGATGAACGCCGCGAGCAAGTCACCGCTCCGTTCCTCGCGAAGCCGGCTCCCCAGTCTTCCCGACTCACGAACCTTGTGGCCGTCTTTCTCGCGCTGGCGGCACCGGATCGGACGCGCCTTCGGAATCGACTCTTGATTGGGGCTTTTCGCCCGAAGATTGGACGACCCACGTATCCGTCACGGGCGATTCCATGAACTCGGCCGGCGCCTTCACCTTCTTCGAGTAGCCGTCGTGCGGCATGGAGAAGCTCTCGATCCGGATCACCTTTTCATCCGCCGAGATGGTCAGGTTCTTCTTTTTGTAGCTCTTCAGCAGCTCCAGAAACAGCGTGCGCGGCACCCGGCAAGAACCTTCCTCAAGGACCAAGGCCTCATTGCCGCACGTGATGTTCACACCCTCGACGAAGACCCGCGCGCCGAGCGCGGACAGGCGGAGCAACGGCTTGCCGTCAGTGTTCTTCTGCTGCCGTCCCTCAACCCGCTTCACCAGGTTGATCAGGTCCTTCCGGTCGATGGTGAATCGCACGCGCCAAGGCGAGAAGGCCTGGCGTCGGTTCTCAACCGTGCGGACGGACCCAGCGGAGATCGCGAGGCTCGAAGCGGCATCGTCCATCTGTCCGCAGTCCCTAGGGAGAGTGGACGGATGGACGGACAGGGACGACGCGGAACGGTGAGCGAGAAAGTCCGAGCTGCGGGGAGGAAGGCGGATGGATACTGAACGGTTCTTGAGGAGCGGGAGAAGCGGCTCGGAATCACAATTCTCCTACGGGCGGTCGCCAGATAGTGGGCAGGAAAACGACGGCTTCGAAAACGGATAGGACCTCGAAAAGAAGGGAACAAAAAGCCCGACCCAGCCGGATCGGGAACCTCCGACATCGGCGTTGCCATTCTGACTGTGATTCTGACTTGGCTTTCCAGCTTGGCAGGTTTTGGAACGGAAACCGTTGGTGAATGGGAACTTGGAAGAA
>CANJSG010000181.1 GCA_947476875.1 Verrucomicrobiota bacterium
GACCCCGACGCCGAGTGCAAGCCGAGCTGGCCGTTGGGCTAGTCCTGTCTAGCGGGTGGCCATGCGACGGGAAACGATGCGTGTCCGAAGCCGCCCGGACTACGGCTTCGGCTTGGAAAGACGTTTGAGGGTCGACTCGGGAAGGTTTGCGGACTGGATCCATTTCTGGGCGGCGGCGGGATCCTGTTCGTTCCAGCGGTTGAATGAGGTCTCGATGCGGCCGGAGGTCTTCTCCGAATCGGGCAGGCCCAAGGACCACAGCAGCGCGGACTGCGGATACTGGTAGGCCACCGTGTCGACGTAGACGCCGACGGCGGCGTCCCGGCCCTTGCCCGGTGGGAGTTTCGCCATCCAGTCGGCAACGGCGGTGGGATCGTTGCCGGACCAAGCCTGCGCGACCGTGCGTAGGGCGCTGTTGCCAATCTCGCCCTCGGGAAAGGATGCCGCCCACGCGCCGGCGCTTGCCGGATCGCTGTTCGACCAGGTGTTGAGCACCGACTGCGCGGCGTTCCGCTGGCCGTCACCCGGTGGAAGCGTCGAGACGAACGTCGCCGCGTCCTGCGGCGAGATTTCGGCCCACCGGTTGGCGATCTCCGAATAGGCCCGTGTGCGCAGTTCGTCCGGAAGTTTGTGGGCCCATTCGACGGCCGCGGCCGGGCCGGCATCGACGAGGAACCTGGTCGCATTGCTCACCAGTTTCTTCTGCACGTCGCCCGTGGTTTCGTTCATGGCGTATTCAAGAACGGCGTTGGGATCCGCCTCCGCCCATCGGTAACCGAGGTTCTGCACGGCGCTCTTCTTGGCGGGACCGTCCGGCAACTGCTTGGCCCAGGACAACGCCCCGTCGAGATCCTGATGGCTCCACTGCGAGGCAAGGGTGCCGGCGAGCTCCGCGCTGCCCGATGCCGCCGGCATGGAATCGACGAACTTCGCCGCCATCGACGGATCCGAGTTCATCATGCTGTAGATCATGTTGCGGGCCGCCTCTTTCTGGATGGGTCCGACCGGCAGCTGCTTCACCCATTCGGCCGCGCCGGCGGGATCGCTCTGGGCCCATTGCCCGGCGACCGATGCGTAGATCTGGTTTTTGGCGGAGCCGGACGGAAGTTTGTCGACGAACGCGGCCGCAGCGGCCGGGTCGGTGTTGGCCCAGCCTTGGACGAGCGACTGCATCGCGGAAGTTCGCACGCTCCCGGTCGGCAAGGCCGCGACATAGACGGCGGCGGCCGCAGGATCGGTGTTGGACCACGAGGAAATGACCGAATGCAACGCCTGGTTCCGAGAGTCCGCGGACCCGAGCTTCTCGGCCCACGCCAGCGCCGCCTGCGGATCGCGCGTCGCCCAGTTGGAGGCCATCGATGAGATCGCGTTGTTCCGCTGCTGACCGGCGGGCAATGCCTCGACGAACGTCGCGGCTGCGACCGGATCGGTCTGGCTCCACTGGTGCATCATGCCGCCGATCGCCTTGGCCCGGAGGCCGGCGTCGGGGATCGACTTGGCCCAGGCGATGGCCCCGTCGAGATCGCGGGAAGCCCAGCTGCTGGCGACATTCTGGATGAGTTCGTTGCGGAACGAGATGTCCTTCGACGAGAGCACCAGCTTCGCGGCTTCCTCCGGATTGCTGCCGGACAAGCCGTAGAAGACCTGGCGCAGCGCATTGCGGCGTGCGTTTCCCGGGGGAAGCTGCTCTGCGAACGACATGGCCGACTGCGGATCCGCCTGGGCCCAGGTGCCAAGGACGCCCGAGATGGCCTGCTCGCGTTTCTGGCCCGCCGGCAACGAGAGGGCATACGCCGCCGCGGCGGCTGGATCGGTCTCCGCCCAGCCGGAGAAAATCCGGCTGAAGGTTCCGTCGCGCACCGAGGCCGAGCCGTCGGCGAGCTGGAGAGCCAGGCGGGGATCCGTGCGCGCCAGAGCGGGCAGGATGGTGGACGCGATCAACTGCTTCTTCTCGAAGCTGTCGGGCATGGCGTCGACGTAGGCCTTGGCCCCCAGGACATCCGTCTCGGCCCAGCCCCGGAGCACCGCCGAAAGGAGATTCTTGGACTCGGCGCCCTTCGACTGGGCCTGCACCGATGCGACCGCAGACTTCGGATCCAGCGTCGACCAACGGGAATAGAGCGCGTTCTGAACAGTCTGCCTGTCGTTCTGGTTCTTCAGCGTGGAGGCCCAGCGGGCGAGATCGGGGAATTCCTCAAGTCCTGCGGTCGTGATGGCGGCAAGCATCTCCCCGTAGCGCGAGCCGTTGGTGCGCGGCTTGCCCAGCGTCGCCTCGAGTGCTTCGCGTGCGCTGGCGAACTTGCGGGCCGGAAAGGATTTGTTGGCAACGACTGAGTTGGCCGGCTTCGTCGTCGTTGTCGAAGCGCCAACGGCAATGTCGCCGGTCGCCGGATTGGCTACGGAAGCGGGTGCGCCACGGCTTATCCAACGCCTGTCCGCCGAAACGCCCAACACCACGCCCACAACGCCTGCGAGCACCGCCACCGTCCAAGTTGCTTTCGAGTTCATGGGATTCTCCGCGAGTTGTTTTGGACGCAAGATGTCGGCGGAACGCTCATTGTAGAGGAAAAAGAAATGACATCGGCCCGCCCTCCGATTAAACGAAACTTGTCTGAGTCACCTTCCACCGCTCTAATAACCCCAATGAAGCCAGCCTTGTTGACAGCCGTTGCCAGAATCCCGGTTCTCGCAATAGCCCTGTGGCCGATGGCTGGAGCCCGGGCTGACCACGGGCCCGGCACTTCAGGAGGCGGTGCTTCCACCCAGTCCGCCGAGACTCTCAGAACGGGCAGATTTTCGTTGGAATTCAAGGAGGACTACACCGAGTTCCAGCACCTCTCTCAGGCCGAAATCAATGCGAAGGCGGTCAACGCCGGAGGCATCGACATCCTTGACCGCAGCTTCATCGAGACCTTCGGCCTGGCCTACGGAATCGCGGAAAATTTTCAGGCCGGCATCTCCATCGGCTACTACCATGCCGTCGGTGCAAGCAGCACCGAATACGATGCCGGGACGGCGACGTTCCGCACGGCGACATCCGCCCCCGACGGCGTGACCGACCTCTGGTTGTCGGCAAAATACAGGTTCTATCGCGGCCCGCTGGGGCAGTTGGCCGTCTACGGCGGCGTCAAGTTTCCCACGGGCCGCCACATGGTGTCGGATTCCAACGGCGCGCCGCTGGAGCCGTCAGCCACCGCAGGATCGGGATCCTTCGACGGCATGCTTGGGCTGGCTTTTTCGCGCTTCCTCACCAGCCGTCTCACGGTCGATGCCAGCGCTCAATACACCTTTCGCACGGACCACGGCGGATTCAGGCTCGGCGACCGCATCGATGGCGGCGCGGCCCTTGCGTATCGGCTCACCGGGGACATCCAGAGCTTTCCACAGGTGGGAGTGTTCGCCGAAGCCAACGTGCGGCATCTGTCGAAGAGCGAGGACGGGGGCGTTCCCGATCCGAACACGGGCGGCACCGCGTTGTTCTTCACGCCGGGAATCCGCATCGGCATCAATCGGAACCTCAGCGTCACCTTCGGCGCGCCTCTTCCAATCGTGCAGGACTTGAACGGCGAACAGCTTGAGACCGGGTTCAAAATCACCGGAGCCTTGAACGTCGGCTTTTAATCCCGCACCACTATGCGCGTCCTGTTTCTCTTCGTCATCACCCTGCCGGCATTGCTTGCAGGCTGTGCTTCCGGTCCCCGCCGGGACTTCTCCGGCGGCCCCCGGTCGACATGCCACGTCTGCCGCTACAACAATGATCTGGCGTGCATCAACGTGAAGGTGACGACGACGACCCCGCGCATGGAACTTGCGGGGCAAACCTACTACTTTTGCAGCGACGAGTGCCGCGAGAGGTTCACGAAGAATCCGACGAAATATCTGCCGAAATAAACGGCTCCATCATGTGAAGGGAGGACTGCGGAGAGCTTCCTTTAAACAAATGGCATCGCGATGGTTTCCCGCACTGCCGGACCATTCGTGGTTTCCCTCGGCGCAACTGCCCGCTTAGCTTCGTCCTGTGCTTTCGACTGCCATCATCTGGAAAGAACTGTCCTCGCGCCGCCGTCTCAGCCTGATCGCCGGGCCGTGCATGGCGGAGAGCGAGGAACTCTGTTTCGAGGTCGCCCGGGCCATGAAACGCACGTGCGACAAGCTCGGGATCTACTTCGTCTTCAAGGCCAGCTACGACAAGGCCAACCGCTCCTCGGCCGGCACCGAGCGCGGTCCCGGCCTCGAAGCCGGTCTCTCGCTCCTTGCGAAGATCCGCAGCAAGCTCGGCGTGCCTGTGCTGACCGACATCCATTCCGAAGCCCAGGTCGGACCCGCCGCCGAAGTGGCGGACATTCTCCAGATCCCCGCGTTTCTCTGCCGCCAGACGGACATCGTCCAAGCGGCCGCCTGCACGGGAAAAATCGTGAACATCAAGAAGGGCCAGTTCCTCGCGCCGACCGACATGGGCAACGTGGTCAAGAAGGCCGAAGCCTTCGGCGGACGGCGACTGCTCCTGACCGAACGCGGCGCCACCTTCGGCTACAACAACCTCGTGGCCGACATGCGTTCCATCCCGATCATGCAGCGGCTCGGTTATCCGGTGATCTTCGACGCGACCCACTCGGTCCAGCTTCCTGGCGGAGGCGGTGACCGCTCGTCGGGCCAGCGTGAATTCGCCCCCGTGCTCGCACGCGCCGCCGTGGCTGCCGGAGCGGATGGTCTGTTCATCGAAACCCATCCGAATCCCGACCAAGCCCTGAGCGACGGGCCGAACATGATTCCGCTGTCCGAGATGCCCAAGGTGCTGAAGAGCATGGTGCGAGTCTTTGAAGCAGTGAGGTCGTGAATCGAGGCCTCGGATGACGAACCACCTTTCCATCCGGCATCAGGAATCCGGGATCCGCGATCGGATGCCGGACACTCGATCCGGGATGACCGATCACAAATTATGAGCTCCATGGTCCATCCTCCCTTGGCTGAACGCCTCGCCGGCATCCGGCTGCTGTTGCTCGATGTCGACGGCGTCCTGACCGACGCGACCGTCCAGATCACGGGAGGCGCTCCCGAATCGAAAACGTTTCACATCCGTGACGGCCTTGGCCTCGTGCTGGCCCGCAAACACGGCATCAAGGTCGGCTGGATCTCCGCCCGGCCTTCCGCCGCGACGACGGCGCGGGCGGAGGAGTTGAAGATCGATTTCGTATATCAGGACAAGGAGCCCAAACACCTCGCCGTCGAACGTATCGCCAAAACCGCCGGCGTCACATGGGACCAGATCTGCTATGTCGGCGACGACATCGTGGACCTCGGCTGCCTCAAACGCGCCGGCATGGCCGTGGCCCCCGGCGACGCGACCCCCGAAGCCCGCGATCTCGCCCACTATGTCACGCTTGCGAACGGCGGACGTGGCGCCGTCCGCGAAGTGGTGGAGCTGATCCTCAAGGCCCAGAATAAATGGGATGCGATCGTCGCAGAGTATGCCCAGTGAATGCGCCATCGATCGGGTGGGACGCTTGGCGCTGATCAGCCTGGTGGCCTGGGTCGTGTTGGGCTTTCAAGCAGCCGCGCAGCCTGCCCCGGCCCGCCCCGGCTTCACCGCGCCCTACTGGGAAGGCGACAAGCTGAAGGCCGTCTTTACGGCGCTCACCGTGAAACCGCTGGTGGGCGGTGAATTGCAGGCCTCCAACTTCACGATGCGGGTCGTGCGCGACGGCGACCAGACGCAGACCGATCTTTTGGTGGAATCGCCGTTCTGCACGTTTGACCAGACTTCCCGTGAGGTCCGTTCGGCAGGCCCCATCCGCTTCAGCACCGGCGACACGAACTACCAGCTCAACGGCCACGGCTTTCGCTACGGCACCAACGGCCTGCTCTTCATCTCCAACAAAGTCGTCACCACGATCCGGCGCCAGCTTCCCTCGGGAGCCTTCGAGCCGATCGAGGTCCGTTCGAAACGGGCGCTCTTCGACCAGAATCTCCGCCAAGCGACCTACGATCAGGACGTGCGCGTGGCCGACAACGACTTCACCATGACCAGCGGAAGGCTCACCGCGTCGTTCGCCGAGACGGCCACCAACCGCACCCAACTGACCCGCCTCGACGCGTCAAGCAATGTGGTCCTGACCGGCACCGCCGACGGGTCCCGCGCCACCGCCGAGCGCGCCCTCTACTTCACCGAGAACGGCGCTGAGATCATCGACCTGACCGGCCAGCCCTCGTGGCGGGACGCGGAACGCGAAAGCCGGGCCCGGCGGTTCATCATCAACAAGACCGCCAGCACGCTCGTCGCGGAGGGCGGCGCGTGGTTCAAGCTGCCCAGCGGTTCGCTCGCCCAGCCGGGGCAGCTCTTCGGCACAAACACGCCCGTGGGCGCCACGGTTTCAACCAACCGGCGCGGCGGGTTCACCGAGCTCAGCGCCGAGAAGGTCTTCGTGCAACGCGGACCGACCAACGGCCCCATCCAGCGGATCATCGCCGAGACCAACGTGGTGATTGCCTCGCCCGAACGCTCCAGCCGCGCGACTGCTTCCAAGGCCGAGTTCGACGACGCGACGGGCGACCTGAAACTTTCCGGCACAGCGCGTTGGCACATCGACGAGACCTCGCTCGCCGGAGACGTGCTGCAGGTCAACCGCACGAGCCAGAGCGTCGAATCCATCGGCCACGCGTTGATGCGTTCGCGGATTCCCGCCAGCGGCACGGGCGAGACCCGCGTCACCGCGACCAATCTTTTCATCGAAACCAGCGCCGACCGTTTCACCTATGGCGGCTCGCAGGCCTCGTTCTCCGGCGGTGCGCAGACGCGCCTCTACGAGGGAGACCTGCTCGCCGGCGTCATGGATGCACGGCAGATCCGGTCGACCTTCGGGCCGGATCGGGATCTACAAGGCATCGAGGCGGAAGGTGCTGTCTACGCGCGGGAGATCGCCGGCGGGAGTCGGACCAACTTTCTGACGAAGGAAGTGCGGACTGAGAAGCTCTCTGCCCGCATGACACCGCTCAGGACGTTGCAGAGCTTCAGCGCCGACGGCGGCATCAACACGGACAAGACCGACAGGAACGGCGACGGCACCACCAACCGGACGCGGTTGGCTTCGAAGTCGGCCGTCGCCTACTTTGCGACGAACAATTTCGTGGAACGCTTCTTCGCCCGCGACGATGTCCGCATGACCCGCAACGCCGACGTGATCACCGGATCCCAGGCGGTCTACTTTGCCACCAACGGCATCGGCGTCCTGGAAGTCTCCGGCCAGCCCAAGGCCGTCGTGCAAGGCGTCGCGCTCGACGACGCCGAGACGCTTGTCTGGGACCAGGGCACAGGGAGAGCCTCGGCCCGGGGAGCGTTCCGTGGATCGGGTGTTGCCACCAACGCCCCCGCCAGGAAACCGTGACATTTCAACACACATGACGCCCCAAGCACAGGCAGCCAAGACCAGCACCGCCGCACCGGCTCCGCTCCTGGCGACGACGAGTCTGGTCAAGGAATACCGCCAACGCCGCGTCGTGAACGGCGTCTCCATCAATGTTAAGCCGGGCGAGATCGTCGGACTGCTCGGTCCGAATGGCGCCGGCAAGACCACGACCTTCAACATGGTCGTCGGCGTCGTGCGGCCGGACGAGGGCAAGGTCACCTTCGGCGGCAAGGAGATCACTACCCTGCCCATGCACAAGCGCGCCCGGCTTGGCATCGGTTACCTCACGCAGGAGCCCTCCATCTTCCGTAAACTGACCGTCGAGCAGAACATCCTCGCCATCCTTGAGACCCTCGACATCGGTTCCAAGGAGCGCGACGTCCGGCTGAAGATGCTGCTCGACGAACTCGACATGGCCCGCCTCGCCAAGTCCAAGGCCTACGCCCTGAGCGGTGGCGAGAAACGTCGCCTCGAAATCACCCGCGCGCTCGTCACGAGCCCCAAGCTTCTCCTGTTGGATGAGCCGTTCGCCGGCATCGACCCCATCGCCGTCTACGAGGTGCAGAAGATCGTCCGCCGGCTGAAGGATCGAGGCCTGAGCATCCTCATCACCGACCACAGCGTCCGCGAGACCCTCAAGCTCGTCGACCGCGCCTACCTCATCCACAAGGGCGAAGTCGTCTACGAAGGCGGCGGCATGCAGATGCTCGACGATCCCAAGGCCCGCGAGATCTACCTCGGGCCCGAGTTCAACATGTGAAAGCGGTCGCGAACTTAGCGCCCCGTTTCGCTCAGGCGGGACTTTCGTGGCAAACACAACCGGCGGCGCCAGAGTCCAATCAGGTCCAATGTCCGCGTCACGGGAGAACGGGACAATAAAACCGGCATGCACGGAATCGAGTTTCTACAGGATTTGGCGGTGGTGATGATCGTGGCCGGACTGGTCACGGTCCTGTTCCATCATTTCAAGCAGCCTGTCGTCCTCGGCTACATCCTCGCGGGCGTCATCATCGGGCCGCATACACCGCCGTTTCCGCTGATCCACAACGAGGAGACGATCAAGACCCTCTCCGAGATGGGCATCATCATGCTGCTCTTCTCGCTCGGGCTGGAGTTCAACCTGCGCAAGATCACCAAGGTAGGCGGCACCGCTTTCCTCGGGGCGTTCTTCGAGATCGTCCTGATGATCGCGGCCGGTTACGCGCTGGGACGCGGCTTCGGCTGGAACTCCATGGACAGCCTCTTCCTCGGGGCGATGCTCTCCATCTCGTCCACCACGATCATCATCAAGGCCCTGAACGACCTCGGGTTGGCCAAGGAGAAGTTCGCCGGGATGATCTTCGGCATCCTCATCATCGAGGACATCCTCGCCATCGTCATGCTCGTGCTGCTCTCCGGCATCGCCATGACGGGTTCGTTGAGCCTGGGCGATGTCGGCAACACGGTCGGCAAGCTCTCCATCTTCCTCGTCACTGCGCTGGTGCTGGGCTTCATCGCCGTGCC
>CANJSG010000182.1 GCA_947476875.1 Verrucomicrobiota bacterium
GATCTATTGCCTGATGGCGCCCAACCGCGCCGCTGCCGAAAGCAGCCCCTATTACGAAGTCTTCCGCGAGCGGAAGTTCGAAGTGCTCTTCCTCTACGATGCGTGGGACGAGTTCGTCATGGACCATTTGCGGGAGTTCGACGGCAAACCGCTCAAGGCCGCCGAGAAGGCGGACCTGAACCTGAACGAACCCAGGAAGGAAGGCGCGCTCGACGAGGCCACCGGCAAATCCCTCGCCGAATGGCTCAAGGCCTCGCTCGGCGACAAGGTCGGCGAAGTCCGCGTCTCCCAGCGCCTCGTCGAAAGCCCCGCCGTCGTCGTCGACTCCGATAAATTCATGACCAGCAGCATGCGTCGCATGCTCAAGGCCATGAAGAAGGACGACGACGCCATGGCTCCCGCCGCCCACGACATGGAGATCAATCCCGCGAACCCGATCATCGTTCGACTCGAACAAATGCGGCAAAAGGATGCGCCCTTCGCCGTCGAGATCGCGGAAACGATTCTCGACCAGGCCCGTGTCGCCGCCGGTGTGATGGAAGATCCGCGCGCCATGCTCAAACGGATGAACGCGCTCTTGGAGCGGGTGCTGGCCTAGCCGGACACGCTCAGGTGTTGGCCAATTTGGCTCGCTCAAGCAATGGGCGCATTTCCGGATTGATCATGTCCTCAGGCTTTTCCGCATGACAGCGGAGAGTGCCAGTGGGTATTCAACACAGGAACCCGGAAGACTTTGCGGCGAGAGCCCATATTGCGGGGAACGCTGATGCCATCTCATCCCGCCAATCTCCTGAAGCTCTCGTTCGCCGCTGGGGTCGCGCTGTGGTGTTCCCTGGTTTGCGGAACCGCGGGCGCGGCCACGCCCGCGCTGCTCGACTTCTTCGAGCAGCGCATCCGGCCAATGCTCGCAACGGAATGCTACGAGTGCCATGGCGCCAAGAAGCAGAAGGGCAGCCTGCGCGTGGACTTCCGCGAGGGCCTGCTCAAAGGCGGCGACTCGGGGCCGGCGTTGGTTCCGGGCAACGCCAAGAAGAGCCGGCTGATCCAATCGATCCGTCACGAGGATCCGGATTCCGAGATGCCAAAAGACCGGCCCAAGCTGTCGGACGCGGTGATCGCGGACTTCGTGAAGTGGGTCAACCAAGGCGCGCCGGACCCTCGCGAAACAGCCCCGACCCTCGCCGCCGCCAACAGCGTTTCGTGGGAGGCAACGTTCACTGCGCGCAAGGACTGGTGGAGCTTCAAGCCGGTCACCAAACAGGCGGTTCCGTCCGTGAGGGACAGGAAGTGGTCCGCGCATCCCGTGGACCGTTTCCTTCTGGCAAAAATGGAAGCCGCCAAGCTCGCGCCCGCCTTGCCGACCGATCGCCGCACGCTCATCCGCCGCGTCAGCTTCGTGCTCACCGGACTTCCGCCCACCGCCGAGGAAGTGCGCGCCTTCGTCGAGGACACTTCACCCGGTGCCTACGCGAAAGTCGTGGATCGCCTGCTGGCTTCGCCGCGTTTCGGCGAACACTGGGCGCGCCATTGGATGGACCTGATGCGCTTCGCCGAGACGCACGGCAGCGAAGGCGACCCGGACATCCCGAATGCCTGGCGCTACCGGGACTACCTCATTCGCGCCTTCAACGCCGACGTGCCTTGGAACCAGTTGATCCGGGAGCATCTCGCCGGTGACATGACCGAGAAACCCCGGGTGAACAGCGCCGAGGGCATCAACGAATCGCTGCTCGGCCTCGCCCACTTCCGTCTGGTGGAACACGGGTTCAACCCGGTCGATACCCTCGACGAACAGATCAAGACGATCGACAGCCAGATCGACGTCGTCTCGAAGGCGTTCCAAGGACTGACGACTTCCTGCGCCCGTTGCCACAACCACAAGTTCGACCCCATCGGCGAGCGCGACTACTACGCGCTGCACGGCATCTTCGCCAGCATCCGGCCCACGCAGTTGACCATCGACCAGCCCGATCGGCTCCGGATCCACCGCGCTGAACTCACCCAACTGAAGGGCTCGATCAAGACCGCCCTGGCCGATGCATGGGAATCCTCCGCCCGTCAGCTCAACGAAGAACTGCTCACGCAATCGGGCTCGGGAGAGTTGCGCCTACCCGCCATTCCCGGAGACGAGGTCCAGACGGCCATTGAAACCCTCAAGAATCGGGTGACAGCAATCGAAGCCCTGGGACGTGCCGCCGCACACCAAGCCCGCGGAGCGACCAACGCCGCCGCTTCGTCGCTCAAGCCGATCGCCGCATGGACATTCGATTCCGATGCCAAGGATTCGATCGGCGGACTGCACGGGGAACTTCAAGGAGGTGCGGTCATCCGGAACGGACGCCTCGTTCTCGATGGCAAAGGCGCCTTCCTCCGCACTGCGGCGCTGGAACGGCCTTTGACCGAGAAGACGCTCGAAGCTTGGGTCGCCCCGGGAAACCTCGACCAACGCGGAGGCGGCGTGCTCACCGTAGAATCCAAGGACGGAGCCGTGTTCGACTCGATCGCCTTCGCCGAGCGTGAGCCGGGGAAATGGGCGACCGGCAGCGACGGATTTCGTCGAAGCCAAAACTCGGCCGCCGCCAAAGAGACGGCCACACCCGGGCAACTCGTCCACATCGCGATCGTCTACCGCGGGGACAACAGCATCGCGCTGTTCCGCAATGGCGAGCCCTACGGCAATGCCTACACACCGACGGGCGACGGTGCGACCCTGAGGACCTTCGAGGCCAAGTCGGCGCGCGTCCTCCTCGGCATGCGCCACACCGGTGGCGGAACACCCTTCTTCGCCGGCGAGATCGACGAGGCGCGGATCTACGACCGGGCACTGACGCCGGAGGAGATCTCCGCCTCGTTCAGAATCGGCACAGGACTCGTCTCGCCCGACGAAATCACGAGGGCGATGAAGCCCGAGCAGCGCGCCGAACGAGAGCGACTCGTCGCCGAGATCGCGGTCAACCGAGACGCGTTGGCCAAACAGGTTCCCGACTTTGCAACCCGCGACGCTGCTCGCCGTCGTAGACACGCGACCCTCGAAGCGGCGACCAGGAACGAGAACCATCCGCTCCATGCCTGGGCCCAACTGCGAGGCAAGGAAGGCGCGGAGTTTACTCCAGCCTTGCACACCATCGCAGCGAGGCTCGATGGCGAAATGGTGGCCCGGAAGAAGTTCAACTCCGACAGCTTCAAGCCCGCCTGGGACCTGACCGGCGACGACGTCAGCCGGTGGTTTCTCTACGGAATCAATCCACCCGACGCGGTCAGACTCCCGGGGGAATTCACCATCGAACCCGAAGGCGACCGCGTGACGGCAGGCCTGCTTCCAGCGGGCGTGTTCAGCCACCTTCGCTCGCAGAAGCACAACGGCGTGTTCTCGTCGCCACGGTTCCAACTCACCAACGACAGCGTCAGCATCCGCGTGGTCGGCGGCAAAGGCGCGCGCGTCCGCCTGATCACGGACAACTACCCCATCGGCCAGGGCAACATCTTCCCGCAGGCAAACCTTAACAGCGACGCCCCGACCTGGGTTCGCCTCGACACGGCCTATCGCAAGGGATCGATGGCCTATCTGGAATTCGCCACGGCGGAAGACGTGACGTCCCGTGACCGTTCGGCTCCCGGCCCGGGCGGGCGCTCGTTTTTCGGGGTGGAACGGGTGGTCTTCCACGACGGCAAGACCCCGCCGAAGGAGGAGCTCACGGCGAAGGACTGGCTTCTCTCAAGCACCGCGCCGAACTCATCGACCGAACTCGCGAAGCGCCTCACGGACCAACTCTCCGCGGCCATCGCCGCATGGCGTCGTGATTCCATGACCGAGGCGCAGCGGGTCCTGCTCGACTCGTTCATCCGCAGCGGCCTCCTGCCATCGACGCTTCCAGATCTCCCGCCCGTCGCCGCCCTGGTGGCGGACTACCGGCGGCTCGAAGGAGAGATTCCCCTGCCCCGCCGCGTTCCTGGAATCGTCGAAGCCACGGGCTACGATGCGCCGCTGCTCTCACGGGGTGACCCGAAGAAGCCGCTCGACGTGGTGCCCCGTGCCTACCTGCAGTTGATCGCTGCCCATCCCTACGCCACCAAGGCAAGCGGCCGGCTCGAACTCGCGAACGACATCGTCAACCCCTCAAACCCGCTGACCTCCCGGGTGCTGGTCAATCGCATCTGGCTTCACCTCTTCGGGCGTGGGCTTGTCGGGACGGTGGATAACTTCGGCCGGCTCGGGGAAAAGCCGACGCACCCCGAGCTCCTCGATTTCCTCGCGGCCCGGTTCGTCGAGAAAGGCTGGTCCTCGAAGGAGCTGATCCGCTTCCTCGTCACGACCCGCGCATTCCAGATGTCCAGCGACGCCTCGCCGCTGGCCCGCGAGAAGGATCCCTCGGACGAACTGCTCTCGCACGCCCGCGTCCGGCGAATTGAGGCCGAATCGATCCGCGACAGCCTCCTCGCCATCAGCGGAAGACTGGATCCGACGATGTTCGGCGTCGGCGTCAATGCGCTCGCACCGGCGCAGGATCAACGCCGCCGCAGCGTCTATCTGACGGTGCGCCGGAATTTCCTCAGCCCTTTCCTCGAAACCTTCGACGCGCCCCGGCCGTTCTCCACACTCGGAAAGCGGGCAGTGACGAACGTCCCCGCCCAGTCGCTCGCGCTGCTGAATGATCCGTTCGTGATCGAACAAGCCGCGCAGTGGGCCGACACCATGCTGCGTGCCGAGGCTGACTCGGATCAACGCATCCGCCGGATGTTTGAGGCGGCTCTCGCGAGGGCGCCCAGCGACTTCGAACTGGCCGGAAGCCGAACCTACCTCGCCGATCTGGCCCGCGAACACGGCGACGGCAAGGACAAGCTCGCCTGGCGCGACTTCGCCCAATCACTCTTCAACCTGAAGGAGTTCATCTACCTCCGCTGATACCCCATGAGCTTCTCGATCTTTCCCCACAGCCGCCCGTCCGCAATTCTTACCCGCCGCGAGATGCTGCGGCGCACGTCGCTGGGCTTCGGTTCTTTGGCGTTGTCGGCCTTGCTCTCCGAAAAGGCTTTCGGGGCCACCAATCTGGCCGGTCCGTCGCGTGCACCCCATTTCAAGCCACGGGCGAAGCACATCATCTTCTGCTACATGAGCGGCGGCGTGTCGCACGTGGACTCGTTCGACCCGAAGCCGGAGTTGAAGAAACGCCACGGCCAGGGAATGCCGGTGCCGGTCAAACCGACGATGTTCAACGACAACGGCAACATCATGGCCAGCCCCTGGGAGTCACGACCGCGTGGACAGAGCGGCATCGAGATGACCGACCTGTTCCCCCACATCGCGGAGATGGCCGACGACCTCGCGGTGATCCGTTCGATGACGACCAAGGTGAACGAACACGCCCAGGGCAGCTACATGATGCACACCGGCTTTCCATTCGCCGGGCACCCGAGCGCGGGCGCGTGGACGGGCTACGGACTCGGTTCCGAGAATGAAAACCTCCCGTCGTTCGTCGTCCTCCAGAGCGGCGGCGCGCAGGTTCCGCACGGCGGTGTCGGAATGTTCAGCAGCGGCTATCTTCCGGCGGAGCATCAGGCGTCCATCCTGCAGGTGGACCGCAATCCCGCGTTGGCCAACATCAAGCCGGGCGAAAGCGACGGGCTCCAGAAACGCCGCCTCAGCTTCATCCGCGATCTCGACAGCCGCTTCTCCGCCGCCGCCCGCGAACCGCAGATCGAAGCCGCCATCAGCAACTACGAAACCGCTTACCGGATGCAGACCGCCGTGCCGGAGCTCTGCGACATCACCGGCGAATCCGAAGCGACGAAGAAGCTCTACGGCCTCGATTCCACGGACAAAGCCGTCGTCGCCTACGCGAAGCAATGCCTCGTGGCCCGGAGGCTGATCGAGCGCGGCGTCCGTTTTGTCGAACTCAGCTGCATCACCGCAGGACTGGGCGCCGGCGGCGCAGGCAATCCGTGGGACCAGCATGGCCAGATCAAGGAAGGCCATGGCGCCATGGCGCGGCAGGTCGATCAGCCAATCGCCGGGCTGTTGAAGGATCTGAAAGCCCGTGGGCTCCTCAAGGACACGCTGGTGATCTTCACCGGCGAGTTTGGCCGCACCCCGTTTTCCCAGGGCGGAAGCGGACGCGACCACAATCCGTTCGGGTTCAGCATGTGGATGGCCGGCGGCGGCGTGAAGGGCGGCAGCGTCTACGGCGCGACCGATGACCTCGGCTACTATGCGGTGCAGGACCCGTGCACGACCTATGACCTGTGGGCCACGGTGCTGCACCTGCTCGGCCTCGACCACGAGCGCCTGACCTTCCGCTTCGGCGGGCGCGACTTCCGGCTGACGGATGTCCACGGGCAGGTGCTGAAGGCCGTGCTGGCCTAGAAGCGATCGATTCAGTGCCTCAACACCGTGAACTCGGTGTCGAACCACAGGCCGTTAAAGTCGAACTGCATCTTCTTCTCCTCGAAGTCGCCCTCCAGCCACATGATCGCGTTGCGTCCACGGACCAGGGTTTCGACCTCGTCGAACATCGCCGCATCAAGTCCGATGATGCCGTAGCGGCCTTTCCGGAGTTCGTGTTTGGCCATCTGGACCTTCAGCTCCGCCGCCGCCGCGAACGATCGTTTCACGACCCAGATCTCAGCCTCCGGGCACTTCACCGAAAGCTTGTCCAGTTTGTTGATGCCGCACTCGCCGCACTCGACCCAGAGCATCGGCCGCAATTCGTAGTCGAGCTGCACAAGCGTAGGCTCAAATGGGATCGCGTCGTCATGCAAACGCGGTTCGATGCGGAGGCGGTCGCGGTAGAACAGCATGTAGCCGATCACCTTCAGAGCCACGTGCGCGACCGTCTCCGTGTCCTTGCGGCCGATGATCACGTTGCGCGGTATCTCCCGCCGCCTGTCCTGGCTGTCGATGACGAAGTTGAACTTGTGACTCATCGCCGCAGTTCCTCAGGGCAGGACAAAGACCGGCATGCCCGTGCGGGTCAGGCGGAGGAGCTGTTCCGCGTTCCAGTTCGCGAGGCGGAAGCAGCCGTGCGACTCGGTGCGGCCCACCTGCTCCGGCTGGGGCGTGCCGTGGATGCCGTAGCCGGGCCGGTCGAGGCCGATCCAGACCGTGCCGACGGGATTGTTCGGCCCCGGCGGAATGCGGAGTTTGCGCGTGATCGTCTTCGACTCCGGCGACTCGGGAAAGACCTCCGGGTTCCAGGTGTAGTCCGGCCCATCGGCGATGACCTGCACCTTGAGTTCGCCCACGGGCCGCTTCTCCACACGCGCGGCGATGCTGCACGGAAAGTGAGCCAAAAGATTCGTCTGGGCGTCGAAGGCTTCGAGAGACTTCGCCGAAAGCTGGATGCGGAGGAACGCCGCCCGGGTTCTCGCCGGAGGCTTTTCCACGAACGGCACGACCAGCACGGCACCTGCGGCCACGTTGGTCCAATTGACTCCGGGATTGAGCAGCTTGATCTGCGCGGGATGGCTCCAAGCCCGCTCCGCGACCAGTTCGAGCAGCGTCTCGTAGTCGAGCCGGGGCTGCTGCGACTTGCCGAGCCACGTATCGCTCACCGGCAGGAGCCGCGCGAGGTCCGCAGCGGTGACAACGACGTTGGTCATGACGGGCTCGCGGATCTGAAGTTTCTGCCGAGTAGCCGCGTCGAGCTCGCCGGATTGCGCCAGACCCTGCTGCCATTGGAACGCCCGGATCGCCGCCCGGGTTTGGCTGCCCATGGCTCCGTCGAACGAACCGCTCGAAATGCCAAGGCGCGCCAGCGCGATCTGTGTTTCCAACGTCCCACGAACCGGCCGGCCTCCGCTCACGACCACCGTGGGCATCGGTCCATTCGTGACGAGCGAGGGCAACGGCGTGATCGCACCCCGGAGAGTGTTCGAATCGACCCGGTTGGTGGAGAAAACGCGGACAATCGGTTCCGTCGGACCTCTGGGCGCGGGCGGATTCGTGATCACCGGCAGCGGGGTCGTGTAGTTGGTCGGCCAAGCCGCAAGACGATTGGTCGCCGGCGGTGGCGCCACCGCATTCGTTGGCAAAGCAGCAACAGGCTTCGGCTCGATCACGGGCACGTCGTTGGTCACGAACACCACCACCCCGTTCGTCTTGAAGGCACGGATAACGGGGGTCGACGACTGGCCGGCCGAAGGGGTTCCAGCCAGATGGGAAACGCTGACGGGCGTGGCCGGCCCGCTTACCCCACGGACATCGGCCGAACGTCCCGTGAACCACCAGAGCGCGGCGCCACCTGCGGCGGCGAGGATGAGCAGCAGGAACAGCTTCCCAATCACGCCACCGGATTGGTGGCGTTTCGAGGACTTCGGCGCGGGCTGCTTCGAATCACGAGGCACCCGTAGGGATTAACCGATTCCTCCACTCCCGACCAAGCGCCAAAGTGACTGGCCGAAGCCGAAACGCGGCGGCGAAACCTAGTCGATGGCGGGCTGGGCGGCGTGGCGGGTTCAACCCGACAACAGAAGCGGAGTGCTCAAACGCGCACGATCAAGTGAACACCCACGCGCGATACCAGGTGAAGTTCCAGACCATGCCTGCCCCGACGGCCAGGCACTTTGCCAAGTTCCGTTGAAGCCAATCCGGCCAATTGCTGCCCGATTCCATAAAGCCGGACGCCACCGCCAGCACGGCATTCTGCAGCACCAACGCCGCAAAAAGGGTGATAACCAGGAACCGCCATGTTTCCGTGCCACCCAGGCTTTTGCCATGGGTGAACACGTAGTGGTTCAGCAGGAAGCTCGCCGTCATGGCCAGCCCGGTGGACACCACGTTCGCCGGCACGCGTCGCCACCGTCTCGGGCCGGCCAGCAGGTTGAAGACCCCGAAGTCCACGACCGCGCACAGCGCCCCGGCCAGCAGGAATCCTCCCGCCTGTTCCACCAACCGTCCCTCAACCAC
>CANJSG010000183.1 GCA_947476875.1 Verrucomicrobiota bacterium
CATCGCCGTGCTGCACACGGTGGCGAAACGCGCCCTCTTCTCGCGCTGGTATGGCTGGCGCATGAGCCGCCCGGTCAGCCGGGGCAAGGTCGCGCCCTTCATCCGCAACTACGGGCTGGATCCCGCGGAATTCGCGGACGCGCCCGAGTCGTTCCGCACGTTCAACGAGTTCTTCTACCGCAAGCTGAAACCCTCGGCCCGGCCGGTGGACGCGGCTAGAGACGTTGCCGTGTTCCCGGCCGATGGACGCCATCTCGCGTTGCAGGACGTTTCGACCGCCGAGGGATTCTACGTGAAGGGACAACGGATGAACCTCGCCGATCTGTTTGCCGATGCCGCTCTGGCAAAGGAGTTCGCGGGCGGCACGATCGTCTTCTCGCGGCTCTGCCCGGTGGACTATCACCGGTTCCACTTTCCCGTGTCCGGCATCGCACCCGCTCCCCGCCTGATCAACGGACCGCTCTTTTCCGTCAGCCCGATCGCGCTGCGGCGGAACCTCGGCTACCTCTGCGAAAACAAGCGGTCGCTCTCGGTCATCGAAGCGGAAGGGTTCGGACGCGTGGTCACGCTGGAGGTCGGCGCGACGAACGTCGGGAGTTGGGACTACACCTTCGCCGCCGGCAGCCGGGTGGTGAAGGGACAGGAGAAGGGGTTCTTCAAGTTCGGCGGTTCGCTCACGATCACCGTCTTCCGGAAAGGCAGCGTTCGCTTGGAACCTGATCTTCAGGAGAACGGCTCCCGCCAGCGCGAGGTCTACGCGAAGATCGGCGATCGAATGGGGACTCTGATGTGACGACCGAGTGACGAAGGCCAGAGACCAGATCAACTAGCGGCCTCACCGCTCATTCGGGCTTTGGCCTTCGGTCTTCGTTATTTCTTCGCCATCTTGCTGCGGGCGGCTTCGAGGATCCTCTTCTCGCGGTCCGTGAGACTCTGGATGCCGTGGGCGGAAATCTTGTCGAGGATCGGGTCGACCTCGCGGCTGATGTAGTCGGGGGTCATCTCAGAAACCGGAGCCGCACCCGCCGTTTTCGACACGCGGGCAACCGCGGCCTGCGGCGATCGCGCCTGTGGCTTGGGCTCTCCCTGGAATTTCTTGAGCCACGCGGTGAACGAAAACTCGCTGGCCCAGATCCATTTCACGAAAGCCATGCCGAAGAGCAGTCCGCCCAAATGAGCGCCATGGGCGACGCCGCCGCTGGGGATCAGGACTCCCGCAATCGAGATGAAGAGAGCCATCCGGAGCAGCCAGATCGCCCGAAACGTCAACGGGAACACGAAGAAGAGAAACAGCGTGATCATCCGGTGCGGTTCGATGAGCGCGAAAGCCGCAGTCAGGGCGAATGTCGCGGCGGATGCCCCCACTACCGAGCTCCCGAAGTGCAACGGTGCCGCGGCCGACAAGGTGATCTGCAGCAGGCCACCGATGACGCCTCCTCCCAAATACAGCTTCAGAAACTGGCGCGGCCCCATCAGGTCCTCCAAGTGACGGCCGAAAAACCAGACCGCCAGCATGTTGAAAGCAAGATGGAAGAATCCCTGATGGAGGAACTGGTAGGTCACCAACTGCCAGAGGAAGCCATGACCGATACCGGCCGGCCCCAGCGCGAGATACTTGCCGACAAACTCACCCACGGCGGATCGTCCCGACGCGTCGGTCGTCCAATAGGTGGCGGTTCCCTCGAGGAGGTAGACCGCGGCGTTGATGAGGATCAACGCCACCGCCACGGAAACACCGCGGCTCCGCCACGAAGGCTCCTGCATGTAGCTACGGTCGTGAATCATTGAAGTAAGGTGACTCTAGGACTTCCGTAGGGAATCGGCAATGAACCGTCACGGCTTCAGTTCCATGTCAGCCGCACAGAACCGAAACCATCCGGATGATCGACACCGCCTAGCCTGGTTTGGAGCCCAGATCGACGGCCCTTGCGGGCTTCTTCAGCCGGGTGAAGAACCATTGCGCGAAGACAATCCCCATCATCATGCCGCCCAGGTGCGCGTCGTGGGCGACCTTCGCCTTCGTGTCCACCATGCAAACGACGCCCACGACGAGGAAAAGGATGAACATCCCCTGCCCGGTCCAGGTGTAGTTGATCCGACCGCCGAGGAAGCTGCTGGTGAACCGTTCGTTCCAATGCGCCCACGCGAAGGACCCGATCAATCCGTAGAGCCCGGCCGACGCCCCGACGACCGCCACCTTGCCGTAATGGAACGGAAAGACCCATCCCAGGACGCAATGCGCCAGTCCGCCGACCGCGCCCGAGACCAGATACAGCACCAGCATGGCGAATCCGCCCCGCGCCACCTCCAACGGCCGGCCAAAGAACGAGAGACCCATCAGATTGAGGACGAGGTGCGACAGGTTGGCGTGGAGGAACTGGAAGCTGATGAGCTGCCAGAATTTTCCGGCCTGCACGTCCCGTGGAAGAAGGCGCAGTTCCCGATACCAGCGGTCGGCCAACTCGGGATTCCTCATCCGCAGCCAATGCTCGACTGCGAACACCAGCATGTTGAGGAAAACGAGGACAAGCCAGACTTGGGGGAACTTCGAGGACTTGGTGCTGGGCGCGGGCGCTTGGCCGGACATCTGGGGACGAAGCTAGGTTTTCATGGAACACCGGTTCAATGGATTTCCTGCATCCTGGAAGCGCGGCCCGCAAGGCCGGGCTCCGGGCAATCCAATCGACGCTGGCCAAGGCTTCGCTGCTGACATCTCGTCGACTCGCCGCTACAAACCGCCACCTCCCTATGCGATACCGACTCTTTCTCACCCTCCTCTCGTGCATCGCCGCCATCGGAACGGCCCGGGCCGCGTCCACCACGATCTTCGACGGCAAGTCGTTCGCCGGCTGGGACGGCGACACCAACACGATCTGGCACATCACCGAAGGCTGCTTCGTCGGCGGGTCGACGACCACCAAGGTCAAACAGAACGAGTTCCTCGCCACCACGCGGAACTACACGAACTTCATCATCAAGCTGCAGTTCAAGCTGCTCGGCGAATCCAAGAAGAACTTCGTCAATTCCGGCGTCCAGATCCGCAGCCAACGCCGCGCCGGCGACAGCGAGATGGTCGGCTACCAGTGCGATCTCGGCGACCCGACCTGGTGGGGCTCGGTCTATGACGAATCCCGCCGCAACAAACTCATGGCCCAGTCCGACATGAAAGCCGTCGATTCCGTCCTCAAACGCAGCGAGTGGAACGACTACCAGATCCAGGCCGAAGGCCGCCGCATCCGCACTTGGATCAACGGCGTCCTCGCCGTCGACTACACCGAAGCCGACGAGAAGATCATCCAGTGGGGCCGGATCGGCCTCCAGATCCACGGCGGCGGACCGGCGGAAGTGTGGTTCAAGGACATCAACATCGAGGAACTTCCGGCGACCAAAGGATAGCCGCTCAAGGTCGAGTCGACCGCGTAGCGGCGCGGAAGCAGGCCGGGCGCGGACGCCCGACCTACGAATCACACCTTCGGCGTGCCCGCTTCGATCAGCTCCAGCAGCTTGGCCACGGCGTCCTCGGCCTTCACGGCGAGGATCTGGCCGGCGCGGGGCTTGATCTCCACTTCGCCCTTGGCCAGCGACTTCTCGCCGATGGCCAGTCGGAGCGGGAAGCCGACGAGCTCGCTGTCCTTGAACTTGAAGCCGGGGCGTTCGTCGCGGTCGTCGAGGATGACGTCGATGCCCTTCGCGGTCAGCTCGGCGTAGATCTTCTCCGCAAGCTGCATGACGGGGCTCTCGGGCGCGACGGCCAACGGGGTGAGGCAGACGGTGTAGGGCGCGACGCTGACGGGCCAGACGATGCCATCCTTGTCGTTGCTCTGCTCGATCACGGCCTGGAGCGTGCGGGTGACGCCGATGCCGTAGCAGCCCATGACGGCCGGGTGCTGCTTGCCGCCTTCGTCCACGAAGAGGGCGCCCATCTTCTCGCTGTATTTGGTGCCGAGCTTGAAGACGTGGCCGACCTCGATGGCGCGGCGGATCTTCAACGACTTGGCGCACTTCGGGCAGGGTTCGCCCACATTGACGGTGCGGAGGTCGAACCAGTCGGTGACCTTCACGTCGCGCTCCATCGAAACGCTGCGGAAGTGGAACCCGTCCTCGTTCGCGCCGGTGGTCATGTCGTTGGCGCCGCGGAGGCGTTCGTCGGCGTAGACCTTCCAGTCGGACGGGACGTTCTTCACCGCGCCGAGTGAACCGGGCATGGCGCCGAGCTTCTGGAAGTGGGCCAGGTCGGCCTCGCTCTTCACGTCGGCCGGACGGGCCTCGACCGCGCCGGAGCGGGCCTTGAACTTGGCTTCGTTCAACTGGTCGTCGCCGCGGATGAGGATCAGCACGGGCTTGCCGTCGGCGATGTAGACGAGGGTCTTGATCTGACGGTTGGCCGCGACCTTGTAGGGTTCCTTGCTCAACGCCTCGATGGTGACGACGCCGGGCGTGGCGAACTTCTCGATCTCGGGACCGACGTCGCGGGCGGCGGTCTTCGGCAGGCCGCTGGTGGCCTTCTCGATGTTGGCCGCGTAGCCGCAGGCTTCGCAGAAGGCGACATTGTCCTCGCCCGTTTCCGCCGGGACGACGAATTCGTGCGAATGGTTGCCGCCGATGACGCCGGTGTCGGCCTCGACGGGGAACGCCTGCAAGCCGCAACGGGCGAAGATGCGCGTGTAGGCGTCATACATCTTCTTGTAGCTGGCCATCGCGCCCTCGTCCGTGGTGTCGAACGAGTAGGCGTCCTTCATGATGAACTCCTTGGCGCGCATCAGGCCGAAGCGCGGGCGGATCTCGTCCCGGAACTTGGTCTGGATCTGGTAAAAGTTCTTCGGGAGCTGGCGGTAGGTGTTGATCTCGTTGGCCGCGAGGTGGGTGATCACTTCCTCGTGGGTCGGCCCGAGAACCCATTCGCGCTTGGCGGAGTCGCGCACCTTGAAGAGCACGTCGCGCGCGGTCTCGTAGCGGCCGGATTGCTGCCAGATCTCGGGCGGCTGGAGCGCGGGCATGAGCACCTCGATGCCACCGGCGCGGTCCATCTCCTCACGGACGATCTTCTCGATCTTGCGCAGGGCGCGGAGGCCCATGGGCAGGAAGGTGTAGAGCCCGCCGGTGAGCTTGCGGACGAGGCCGGCACGGAGGAGCAGCTTGTGCGAAAGGATCTCCGCGTCGGCGGGGGATTCCTTGAGGGTGGGAATGAAGGTTTGGGTCCAGCGCATGGTAAAGGGTGTCAGCGGTAAAACTTGCGGAGAAGATCGCGCGGCGTGGCCACCACGGGCGCAGTCAGGTCCAGTTCGCGGAAAATGATCGAGAGGGCCAAGGCATCAAGGCCGATGAGATGGGAGTCCTTGCTGACCAGCAAAACGCAGCCCAACACAGCGGCCTCGGCCAGAATCCGCGCATCGTTGCGCTCGGCCGAAGGCACCAGGCCGCGCTGGAGCAGAAGGGCAGCAGCGTGGTCGGCAACGGCTCTCTGGACGGCGTTGAAGATGTTTGGATGCAGGCCCCAAGCGGCGATCTCACCGATGCTCATGACGGCCAAGGATCGGGTGGCGGGATCGTCGGAGTTGGCCGCGAGATGGGCGGTCTCCTGCAGGACGGTTGGACAGAGGACAAGTTGAACCGGAGCCGCCTTTTTCAGAATCAAGCGAAGCGAATCGACCGTGTCTTCGTCCCGCCCACCGATTCCGAGGAGGATATTGGTGTCAACGGCTACGAGTTGGTGTCGTTGCATCTGCTCCGTAAATCATCCTAAGGGCCAGCATCTCGTAGTGTTCACGCTCCCCGTCGGTCAACCGGTTGCACTGGCTACGGTTCTCCTCCGCCACCTTGTTTACGTCGATCTTGGACGCGATTTTCGCTTTGGAGGACTTCGCTTTCACGCGCGCAGCGTCAACTCAAACGGCCGGTGACGCAAGGCTCACTTCACCGTGTTGACCAAGGGCGCAAGGCCCTGGATGCGGACTTCCAGCCGGTCGCCCGATTCGATGGGACCGACGCCGCTGGGCGTGCCGGTGAGGATGATGTCACCCGGCAGCAGGGTCATGTTCGTCGAGACGAAGCTGACGATGTCGAAGCAGTTGAAGATGAGCTGCGACGTGTTGGAGTTCTGCCGCAGTTGGCCGTTTTGGAAGAGCTGGATGGTCAGATCATGCGGGTCGATCTTCGTTTCCACGAAGGGTCCGACCGGCGTGAAGGTGTCGAAGGATTTGCAGCGGGCCCACTGGCTCTCGGCGGCCTGGATGGTGCGGTCGCTGATGTCCTGGGCGGCGGTGTAGCCGAAAATGTAGCGGGCGGCGGCGGCGGACGTGACGTTGCGGCACTTGCGGCCGATGACGATGGTCAATTCGGCCTCGAAGTCGGTCCTGTGTTTGGCGAACGGGATCTCGATCTTGGCCCCGTCGGGAATGAGGGACGTCGTGGCCTTCAGCCAGAAGAGCGGCTCCTTGGGCAGGGGTTTGCCGGATTCACGCGCGTGATCGGCGTAATTCAGCCCCACCGCGATGATTTTCGAGGGTTCGACTGGGACAAGAGTCTTGATGCCCTTGGCCGGTGTCGGCTTCTTTTCAAACGACGGCGAGCCGAAGACATCGCCGATCAATCTGAAAAGCTCGCCGTCTACGGCCTTGGCGTAGAATATCTCGTCACCTTTTTGAAACCGGCCGATCGCTGCCATAGTGTATGGTGGCTCTTAACAGGAAGTTACAGTGCGTCGCAAGTTGAAACTCCCCAACACCTCCGAAAGCCTCCTTTTGGCGCCGTTATGGCTGCTCGCGGGCCTCTGGATCGCCATGACGACGTTTTCGGGGCGCGCCCAGTTTGTCGATCCGATCGGGCTCAGGCTTCTGCGCACAATCAGCCCGGGACTTGACGGTTCCGGGGTCCGGATCGCCCAACCGGAAGCCGCCGCTCCTGGTTGGCAGGTCAATCCGGCTGTTGGCCGGCCAGGGATCATCTTCCGCTTCGAGGACAAAACCGGGTTCTCAACCAATTTTCCCAACCCACTCAGCACGGAATCCGGCCACGCCAACGCGGTCGCTGACCGGCTCTTCGGGGCGCTCAACGGAGTGGCTCCCGGAATTGCCGCCCTCGACAGCTACGACGCCGATTTCTTTGTCGAATCCAACGTCTTTGAGCGGGTGACGATCCAGGCTCGGATCGTCAACCAGAGCTTCATCATCTCCGCCAGGAATCTGGCCGACCAAGTGGCGATCGACCGCGAATACGACGACTACGCGGACAGGTTCAACGTGCTCTTCGTGAACGGGGCCGGGAACGGGGGCGGCGTGTCTCCGCCGGCGACGCACTACAACGGAATCGCCGTCGGCGCTTACGGGGGTGCCAGCAGCATCGGCCCGACCGGGGACGGCACCCGCTCCAAGCCTGACATCGTCGCCCCGGCCGAAGTCACCAGCTACTCTACACCCCAGGTCACCGGTGCGGCTGCACTGCTCCTCCAGGCGGCGTTGCGCGGGGACGGCGGCACCAATGACACGGCCGCTGCCGGTGATATCCGGGTGATGAAAGCCCTGTTGCTCAACGGAGCCACCAAGCCCCCGGACTGGTCGCCACCCACAGGCCAACCGCTCGATCCGCGCTACGGTGCGGGGGTGCTCCACGCCTTCAATTCGTGGAACCAACTCCGATCTGGCCGCCAAATCGTGAGCGAAACCACCGTCGTCCCGACCACGACCAGCCATCCGCCGGGAGCTTCCACGAACCGGCTGACCGCCCCACGCGGCTGGGCGTTTTCATCGATCACGAACCAGCAACCCACCGAGGATACGGTGCAACACTTCCACGTCGATCTACCGGCCGGTCCTTCATCCTACGTCGTCACCCTGACTCTCACCTGGCATCGCCGGAACGGCTTCAGCCAGGCCAACGATCTGGACCTTCACTTCATCAACCGCACGACCGGCGCCAGCGTCGCCAAGAGCGACACCTTCGCCAACAACGTCGAGCACCTCCACCTCGTCGCCGTCCCGCCAGGCGCCTACGACATCCAAGTGTTGAAGAACGGTGCGCCGGGACGGGTCACCCCGGATGAACTCTACGCCCTCGCCTACGATGCCAGCGCGTGCGCGCTCGCGATCAAGACCAACGGACAGCCGCAGGGTCTCGAGCTCCGGTGGCCGTTCACGCCGCCGGGCTTGCGGTTGGAGTCGAGCCTCCAACTGGGGAGCGACGCTGCCTGGAGCGCCGTCACGAATGTCCCGTTGATTGCGGGTGACGACTTCGTGACCACCGATGTCTCAACGAACACGGCGCGGTTTTTCCGTTTGCGCCGTCCGTGAACGCAGCGATTCTGATCCTGCCATGAGAAAAATTCTGCCCACGCTGTTCTGCCTGCTGTGGGCCTTGGCCTGGCAGAGCCGGGCCGCCGCGCCGGCGACCCCATCGGTGCTGAACTGGGATCTTCAGAAGAATGTTGTCACGGCTGACGTGGATGGGATGGCCCTCACCAATTTTCTCAGCCGCCTCTCCGCCGTGACGGGTTGGGAGATCGCCTATGATCCCGGGATTTCCTACAAGGTTTCCGCAAAGTTCCGCGATCAAGGCCATGAGAAGGCGCTGCGCATGCTGCTCGGGCAGTTGAACTACTCGGTCACTCCGGTCACCAACAACCGCCCGCTGCTGACGGTCTACCGGACGGACATCAAGGACGCGACCGTCCGCATCAATCCCGAGCCCAAGACCGCCCCGAAACGTTCCAGCCGAATCCCCAACGAACTGATCGTGACCTTAAAGCCCGGCGAGAAGATTGAGGACATCGCGCGGCTCCTCGGAGCCACGGTCATCGGCCGCGCCGAAGGCCTCGACACTTACCGCCTCAAGTTTGCCGACGAAACCGCCACGACTGCGGCCAAGATTGCACTGGAACAGAACCCCGCAGTCG
>CANJSG010000184.1 GCA_947476875.1 Verrucomicrobiota bacterium
AGCGCCGGCATCCCTGCCGGCCCGAGAAGCCGACGTGGACTTGCCGGCAAGGATGCCGGCGCTCCCAGACACAGTCCGTGCAATTCACCGGCTCGGCGGCTTGGGATTCGGCCGCGGCTTGTCGTCGGCCCAGACCGCGCGCACGGCCTCCTCGTCGCCGAGGCCGTTGGGGACGGCCGGGCTCGGGTTGTTCGCGAAATACCACGGCCGCTGGTCCAGCGGCGAACGCACTGTCCGGCTGCCCGGCATCTGGAGGAAGCCGTTCGTGTCCGTCGTGCGGACCCAGTCGTGCGCGTAGCGCAGCCACGCCGCGCGATACTCTTTCGGCTGGCGCGCGAACCAACTGATCTCGTCGTGGCCCCAGACCCAGATGCCGCCCACGCCCGCCTTGCCCGGCGTGCGGCTGACGCCCCAGTTGTCCAGCTCGACGAGATACGGCAGTTGCACGCAGCTCCAGCCGCTCGGCGTGAGGCCGCCCTTGCTGCGGCCGTAGATCGCATCGGTGTGCCCGACCTGCAGGATCGCCTCCTCGGGCCGCTCGGGCACTTCCTTGATCCGGAGCGGGAAGGCGTGGAAGTCCATCAGCAGCTTGCCCTCGCGCACGAGGCCGCCGCTGGGCACATGCGAATCGCACACGAGGAAATGCCGGCGGGCATGCTTCTTCGCGTGGGCCCGGATCAGGCCGAGGATCTCCGAGTAGTGCTTCAGGTCCTTGTCATTCCCGTTCATCAGCTCGGTCTGGCCGAGGTGGATGGCCTCGAATCCGAGGTCGATGTAGGACGCGCCTTGGTAGAAGAACCACAGCTTCGTCTCCGTCTGGCTCACGTCGGGCACGGACTGGCCCGAGCGCCAGTGGTCTTTCCGCCGGCCGTCGGGATAAAGCATCGCGGCGTAGCGGAAGTTCCGCTGCTCCACCGGCAGCCCCAGCGCGGTGAAGGCCCACGCCGGCACCGGCACCTGGTCCACCGCCGTCGTGACGATCTCGAAGATGCAGGCCTGGAGGATCATTTCCGGGTCGGCCTTGTGCGCGAGCGGCACCTGCTCCTTGGCGCGCTCAAGGTTCTTCAGGAAGTTCGCCTCGCCAGCCCAGAGGCACAGGCTGCGTCCGATGAACTTGGCCCCGGTGCTCTTCAACATGCGGATGTTGTCCGTCAGGTCGCCGCGTCCGTTGAAGACGCCTTCCACCGAGACGGCGCGGGACAGGTAAGCCTCGAGGACTTCGCGCGACATGGAGCCGTCGAACTTGTAGCGGCTCGCAGCGGCCGGGTCCGCGGCGAAGGCGGGGTGGAGGAAAACCGTCAGGAAAAGAGATGCGGTGAAGGCGTGGAGGAGTCGTGCATTCATGGGAGGCGTGCGCTGATCTGTAGCCTGAAGGCCGATCAATCGGCAACGCATTCGTCGGACCTCTACGCGCGGAACGCTTCCTCGGCCAGGGAATCAATCGCGCTCTGATCGGCCGAACCAGCCATGTCCGCCAGACCGGCTTTCAGATCGCATGAAAGGGTTTCAAATGCCGGAAGCCTGAGTTTCCGCAGAACCTGCGCCTGGTAACGCAATGAGCCGCCGCGCATCTGCACGGAGTGGGCCCGGACCTGTTCGGTCACCCATGAACTCCGGAGCAAAGCCTGGAGCACTCTGAGATCCCAGCCTTTGGACGTGATCCAATAGATGTTGTGGTGCGGGTAGAATCGTCCCGAATCCAAGCCGACGATGCCACCGGGCTGGATGTCCGGAATCACCAGCTTGGGTTTTGGCAGGAGGGAAGCGGTCACCCGATCTATGGTGCGAAACCAGCAGTCGGGGCGCTTAGTCGCCACATGCCGTTTCATCAGTGCGGCGCGATGCTGCTCGAAGTAGGCGGCCAATCCCGGAAAGGCGGAGCACTCGCGGAGGCTCCCGTCGTCCTCGTCGGCGAACGGGTTCACCAGATAGTGACCCGACCACGTGACAGCGCTGGGCTGGATATCGGCCGCCATCACAAGCGGCATCTGGCAATCGCGCTCGACCGATTGGATGAGACCCTTCGTGACGAAAACCCGGTCCGCTCCGGTGGCGACGCCGATGCCGACCTGTGTGTCGGCTGCGGAATTTTCGAGCAACGGCAACCGGGATTTCAACGAGGTCAGCAGATCGAAGCTCTTCCGCTCGGTCGCGATCCAGGGCGAGCCGTCGGCATACCAGGTTGGAAACGTGGCCGCCGCTGTGGGGGCTTTCCGATCTGACTGCGGGTTGATGGAGGCCAGTGTGTCGAGTTCCAGATCGTCCAGGCTTGCGGCGAAAGTCGGTTCGCCACGCTTGCGGTCGATCACGGCGATGCAGGGATAGGCGGAGACATCCGAGGCAAACGGCTGTGTGTGCTCCAGGTTCAGGAAATGGCGGACATGGTATTCGCGGGCGATCATCTCCCTCAGCGCGCGGCCATAGAGGTTCTTGGCGAAACGGTTCGCGCAGATGAACGCGAGCCGGCCTTCCGCCGAGAGGAGCCGGAGGCCGTTCTCGAAAAAGGCGACGTAGAGGTCGGCGCGGTCGGTGCAGGTCCTGTAGAGTTCCCGGTAGCGCCGGAGCACCGCGGGCGGAAGGTCCTCGATGCGGACGTAGGGAGGATTGCCCACCACGAAGTCGTAGAGATGCGGCCAACTAGTCAGCAGAAAGTCCGTGTGTTGGATCCAGGCTTCCGCCAACTCGGAGGCCCGGACAGAGCCGCATCCTTCCGCCTGGAGTTGCTCGCAGACCTGCGCCCTGGCCAGAAGGACAAAACCGAGATTCAGATCACAGGCGGTGATCGCACCGTCCAGGTGCCGATCGTCCCAATCGACGGAACCCCTATGGCGCCGTTCCGAACTGATGAGGCGGCGGATTATTTCCGCGATGAACGCACCATCTCCACAGCTTGGTTCGAGCAGGCGATCCTCCGCCAGTCGCCGGGATCCCGGTGAATAGCCAGCTAGGTCAAGGATCAGGGAGGCGATCTCGGGTTTGGTGAAGATCGCGCCGACAGGCTCCGTGGGAGCTCGGCCGTTCCACACATCCATCCAGCTCGTTTCGAAGAGGAGCAGTTCCATGACGTGAAGGGCTACCGGCAGCCGACCAGGTGGCCGTGGAACGATTTCACGAAGCCATGAAATCCGAGCTGTGGATTCGGTTCCGCGAATTCGCCGGTGTCGCCCCTCGGTGAAAGAAGCAAACCTGTCCGGGTGTATTTGTGCTCCAAAACCAGCCTCTCGCAGAGGATCGCGTAGCGCTGCGCATACGAGGTTCCCTCGAAGATTTCGAAGGGTGGAAAGATGCCTGGCTTCAAGCCGACAGGCCGCGTGGATTTCTCCGCCAGTTCCAGAAAGAAGAGATAACCCAGCCAAGGCGTCTCCTTGCCCATGCGCCCTTCGCGGAACGCAGTCCAGAAATCCGTGGAATTGCCAATCGCCTCCTCGCTTCGGTTGTTGAAGTTGTTTCCGAAGCTCCCGACCTGAGACTTCAGTTCCAACGCCGCGCAGAGGCGGGTTCCGCGAACCACGATCATGTCCCAGCGCTTCTGCGGTCGGAAGAATCCAGGGAGCTCGATCCCTGCGTTCAACCGGACTTCGTCCTGCGAAAATCCGGCGGCATGCGCGGTCTCGACCAGAATCTCCAGAAAGCCGTTCAAATGCTGGCCGCCCGTGACTTCACTCCGAGTGCCGACATCCTTGGAACCGCCCTTGCCTTGGGCTTTCGACTGGCCGCTTCTTCCCATCCAGTAGGCGCGGACGGCCGCAGCCAGCCGCTTGGCCAACGCGGTTTCGGACCATGGAAATTCACCTGCTGGCGACTTGTGCGACTAGATGTCAGCAACAACGCACCCATGTCAAAGGCCGTATTGTCTCTGGCAAGCTGCTCGCTCCCCGGACTTGGCAACGGCGCGGCATCGGGCAACCTCGGGGCACTTCCCATGAAAGCCCGCATCCTCTTCTCGCTGGTTCCGCTCGCGTTCGCGCTGTCCTCGCCCGCCGCCGTTCCCGTGCCCGAGATCGTCACGGTGAACACGCCTCGGACATTTCCCAAGATCACCTCCGCCGCCGCGTGGCGCACGCGTGCGATGGAGATCCGCGACCAGGCGCTCGTGAGCTGCGGCCTGCTGCCCATGCCGCCGAAGACTCCGCTCAATACGAAGATCTCGGGACGCATCGATCGCGACGGCTATTCCGTGGAGAAGGTTTATTTCGAGTCGATGCCGGGCGTCTACGTCGCGGGCAATCTGTATCGCCCGCGCGGCCAGGGCGCGGGGCCGTTCGCCGCGACGATCAATCCGCACGGCCACTGGGAGGAGGGACGCCTCACAGAGTCCAAGGACGGCTCCGCGCCCGCCCGCTGCATCAGCCAGGCGCGCCACGGCATCATCGCCTTCACCTACGACATGGTGGGCTACAACGACACCGCGCAGTTCAACGCCACCCTCGCCGCGCCGCATCCGGGCAAACGCCCGAACTACGACCCGCACGCCGCCACTTTCGGCCAGCCGACGAACCTTTACTGGAACATCACCCTCATGGGCCTGCAGACTTGGAACGCCGTCCGCGCGCTCGACTTCCTCGAAAGCCTCCCGGACGTGGACCGAAAACGCCTCGGTTCGACGGGCGAATCCGGCGGCGGCACCCAGACGTTCATGCTGGGCGCGATCGACGACCGTCTCGCGATCCAGGCACCAATCGTGATGGTCTCGCATTCGATGCAGGGCGGTTGCCGTTGCGAGAACGCGCCCGGCCTCCGCATCCGCTACTCGAACATGGAGGTGGCTGCGTCCGCCGCGCCGCGTCCGCAGTTCCTCGTCGCGGCCACGGGCGATTGGACGAAGACGACCGACACGATCGAAGGCCCGTCCATCGAGTGGATCTACCAGCTCGCCGGCGCGGGAGACCGTTTCGGCTGGAAAATCTTTGAAGCGCCGCACAACTACAACCTGCGCACCCGCGAAGCGGTCTACGGATTCCTTGGCAAGACGCTCCGGCCCGAGGCGTTCCCCAATGGCTGGCAGGAAGCGGCCTACACGAAGGAGCCTGACGCGGAGTTGCGCGTGTTCCCGGACGAAAAGTTTCCCGCGAACGCCAAGACCGAAGGCGAAGCGATTGGCTACCTGATCGGCGAAGCGGAGAAGAACCGGGCCGCTCTGATTAAACCGGAATCGGCCGGACTGCGTGCGCGTCTGCTGGCCGCGACGTTCCAGATCCGTGCGGAGGACATCCAGCCCACAGGATTCAAGGAAACGCTTGTCGCCACGGATGCCGGAGGCGGTTTCCAGCTGAAACGATTCGAGACCGACGATGGCGTCCGTGTGGCCGTCTACCAACCGACGAAGCCCAAGCGGCGGCCGGTGCTGCTCGTGGCCGAGGCGAACGACAAGAGCGTCGCCACCGCGGCCCTGCCGGACAAGGCGCTCGCCGACCTGCTCGGCCGGGGCCATCCGGTTGCCGTGCTCGAATCGATCTCACGCTACCCCGGGCGCGTCGCCGGTTCGCAGGCCGCGCACGAAAGACCGGACTACTTCACCACGTTCACCTGCTACAACCGGACGCTTGGACAAGTCGCCGTGCGCGACATCGTCCGCGCGTTCGAGTTCGTTAAGTTGACGCTCAAGCGCACCGACGTCGTCGCCAGCGGCGGCGGTTCGGGGGCCGTGTGGGTGTCGATGGCGTCGCCTTGGCTGGGGGACATCGCCTTGAACACGGCCGGGCTGCCGCTGGACTTGGTCGGGGCCGAGTCCGTCAAACTGCCGCTGGCCTTCGTCCCGGGGATCGGCCGCTTGGGCGGAGTCTTCGGTGTGCCCACCCTGCGTGACACGGGCTACATCGTCGTCCACGGCGGACCTGAAAGCGTGGGGCTCGCGGCGAACCCGCTGAAGGCGCGGTTCAAGGCGAAGACCGATCCGCTGAAGGTGATGGCCAAGATCCTTTCGCCGGTCGACGTGATGAAGCAGTTCAAGGACTGAGCCGATCCGCGAAGGAACGGGAAGGAACGCGAAGAAGTTGAACCTCAGAAAACGCGGACCAGGCGGAAGAGGAACCAGGTCTTGTGGTTGGTCTCGTGCAGCTCCGCCCTAACGCCCTGGTCTTTGCCCAAAACCGCAGTCGAACCAAGGCTGCTTCGACTGTTGAGACCGTGGGACCACTCGCGGCGCTGGTCCTGAGGACTTCGCGGATCGCATCCACGAGGGGTGCGTGGGTGATCGGCTTGGGGAGGACCAGCGCGACGTGGGCCACGAGCATCTGTCGCACGACCGAACGCGGGGCCGGTTCATCGCCGAAAGAGAGGACCCGTTCGCCGTGGCTATCGGCGACGACGCGTGGTTCAAGGACTCCTTCATCCCCACCGTCCACTCCGACGGCGGCTACGGCATCGAGAAGGGGCTGATCTACAGCTTCCCCATCCGCAGCAACGGCACCCAGTGGGAGATCATCCAGAACGTGGCTGTGAACGAGTTCAGCCGCTCCAAGATCACCGCGAGCGAGAACGAGCTGAAGGAAGAGAAGGCCCTCGTCAGCGACCTGCTGCCGAAGTGACGACGGCCAGGTGGGGTCATCAAGCTGGCCTACCGCACGATTCGACGTTCTTGGAAGGCCCGAAGGTCCGGCCTGTTTATAGAACATGCCAGAATCTTTGCCCCCAGCTCCGTCGGTGCGACCCGAACAGGCCGCACCGACGGAGCTGGGGTTTCGAAACTGTCTGGATTCGACAAACAGGCGGCTCCGCTGGAGCCGACGGCCCGGCCACGGCCTGGGAACTTCCCATTTGGCCTTTGGCCTTCGGCCTTCGTCATTGTTTAGCCGCCATTGACCCGTGACTGCGGTTCCGCTACCAACTCCGGCCCTATGGCTTTGGAAACGACTTTGATTTTGTTCAAACCGGATGCGGTCACGAAGAACCTGACCGGTCAGGTGCTGTCCCGCTTTGAAGGCGCCGGCCTGAAAATTCGCGGCATCAAGATGATGCAACTCGGCGACGCCGTGCTCAAGGAGCACTACGCCCACATCGCCGACAAGCCGTTCTTCCCCAGCGTGCAGGGCTTCATGCAGCAGAGCCCCGTCATCGCTCTCGCACTCGAAGGCGAGAACGCCGTCGCCCACGTGCGCGATCTCCTTGGGCCCACCGATTCCAAGGCCGCCGCCAAGGGCACCATCCGCGGCGACCTCGGCGTCGACAAGATGACCAACGTCTGCCACGCGTCCGACTCGACCGAAGCCGCCGCCGCTGAAGTGAAACGCTTCTTCAAGGCCGACGAGCTGTTCCAGTTCTGATAGCCGAACAGGGCCTCGGAACAACCCGGGGCTCCATGGACGGCGGTGGCTCGACCCCGCTTTGGTGCGTTCCCGAAAGCTTTGGAGCGGTGAAGCTCCGGGTGGCCGCCCAAAAGCGCCGTCAAGCCGGCGCACTCCACGTTCCGGCGCTCCGAAACGAAATTTCAAGCACCGCTGGCCTCCGTGGCCGCCGGTGCTATTTTTCTGCCCATGCCAACCAACGTTCTCGGCGGTGACCTGAAAGGCTGCTGCTCCGATCCCATGACGGGATTCTACCGCGACGGATACTGCCGGACCGGTCCGGGCGACCACGGACTGCACACGGTCTGCGCCGTGATGACGGAGGAGTTCCTCGAATTCTCCCAGGCCGCCGGCAACGACCTCAGCACGCCGAACCCATTCCACGGTTTCCCCGGCCTCAATCCCGGAGACAAGTGGTGCCTCTGCGTCACGCGTTGGAAGGAAGCCTTCGATGCCGGCTGCGCTCCCAAGGTGGTTCTCGAAGCCACGCACTCGTCCTCCGTGGAGTTCGTCGACTTGGCCGACCTCCAGGCGCACGCGTCGTGACGATCAATGGGCGGATGTCCGGCCTCCCAGCTTCGCCCGCTGTTTCCACAGGTCCTTCGGCTTGAAGATGCCTTCCGGCGTGATGATGCCGGTGATGAGTTCGGGCGGAGTCACGTCGAAGCCGGGATTGCGCGCGTGGCTGCTCGGATTGGCCACACGGACGTAGGCGCGTTTTCCGGCTTTCGATTTTTGGACTTCGGCCTTCGGGTTTGAAATGAGGCCCCACGCGCCGAGCACTTCGCTTTCGTGGCGTTCCTCGATGGGGATGTCGAACCCGCGCTTCATGTCCCAGTCGATGGTCGAGAGGGGAATGGCGACGTAGAAGGGGATGCCGTGGCGGTGGGCAAGGACGGCCTTGGTGTAGGTGCCGATTTTATTGGCGACTTCGCCGGTGCGGCCGAGCGTGCGGTCGCTGCCGACGATCACGAGGTCGATCTCGCCGCGTTGCATGAGGTGGCCGGCGGCGTTGTCGGCGATGATGTGGTGGGGAATACCCTGCTGCGCGAGTTCCCAGGCGGTGAGCGTCGCGCCCTGGCTGCGGGGCCGGGTTTCGTCACAGAAAACGTGGAAGGAACGTCCGGCTTCCTGAGCGGCATACATCGGCGCGGTGGCGGTGCCGTAGTCGACGAACGCCAGCCAACCGGCGTTGCAATGGGTCAGCACGCGCATGCCGTTCTTGATGAGCTTGGCGCCGTGTTTGCCGATGGCGCGGCAGTGGTCGGCGTCGGAGTTCGCGAACTCCTCGGCGGCGGCGAGCGCAAGCGCCTGCTGTTCCTCGACGGTCCCGCCGGCCGCCATTTCGCGCCGGACATCGAGCATGGCGTTGACCGGATCGACGGCGGTGGGCCGGGCGTCCTTCAAGGTCTGGAAAACTTCGGCGACGTGTTTGGCGAAACGCTTCGTATCAGAGCCACGGAAGGCGCGTGCGCCTTGGGCCAATCCATAGGCTGCGGTCGCTCCGATGGCGCCGGCACCGCGCACGACCATGTCGGTGATGGCGGCGGCGGTTTCCTTGTAGGTGCGGG
>CANJSG010000185.1 GCA_947476875.1 Verrucomicrobiota bacterium
AGTGTTGGGGACGACCTGATCCTGATCGGAGTTCCTTACGACAATTTCTACGAGGGTCTCGGTGGGGGCTTGGGGGGAAGCGCATACCTCGTTGACACCAACGGAAACCTCGCCACGACGTTTACCAACCCACCGCAGAAGCTCGGTGATTATTTCGGGCACGCGGTGGCGGCTTTGGGAACTGGGAGAGTGCTCGTCAGCGCCCGGCTTGCGAGCGTGAGCGCGACCAACGCCGGAGCCGTCTACCTCTTCAACACCAACGGAACCCTGCTCACGACCTTCACCAATATGCCGGTGAATATGAATGATCATTTCGGCGATGCCGTCGCCGGGGTCGGAACTGATCGCGTGCTCGTCGGTGCGGCTACCGGTGGAACGAACAATGGCGGTGCGGCCTATCTTTTTGCGACCAACGGGACGTTGTTACGCTCCTTCCAAAATCCCACGCCTCAGTTTCTCGACTTTTTTGGAGGTTCCATTGCCGCGGTAGGGAACGATCTGATCGTAATCGGAGCCTACGGCGACGACACGGGAGGGCGAGACTCCGGGGCGGCCTACCTTTTCAACTCAACAGGCGCACTGCTGACGACCTACACGAACCCGGCACCAGTTGCAGGAGGTCTATTCGGCTGGTCTGTAGCGGGAATGGGGAGCGACCGGATCTTGATTGGAGCGGAAGGCAACACCGTAGGCGGGACCAACGTTGGAGCCGCCTATCTATTCGCCACCAATGGAACGGTGCCGGCCACGTTCACAAATCCGACACTGACTAGAGGCGGCAGCTTCGGCCATTCGCTGGCAACGGTCGGAGGAGATCGAGTTCTCATCGGAGCGTTTCTCAACGACATTGGCGCAGGAAAAACCGGAGCGGCTTACCTTTTCGATACCAATGGCACTCCGCTCGCCACGTTCGCCAACCCGACCCCGGAGGCGTCCACCGGGCCCGGTTCGGGTGGCGTTCCACCGACGACAGACCGTTTCGGTTTCGCGGTGACCGCGCTTGGGAACGACCTCTTCGTTATTGCGGCCGATGGCGACAACGGGGGCGCACCGGGGGCCGGCTCGGTCTACATCTACGGCGTGCCCCGGCAGCCGCCGCTGGGCATCTCAGCCAACGCCTCCTCCGTCTCGCTGCGCTGGGCCGGGCCGGAGCCGAGCTTCATCCTGCAGCAGTCCGGCTGGCTGAACCCGACGTCCGTCTGGAGCGACGTGGAGGAATCGCCCCAGGTCAACGGCCCGACCAACCTCGTGCTCCAGCCGCTCACCACGACCAACCGCTTCTACCGCCTGCGCTGGCCGTGAACTGGGTGAGGTGTTGTTGTGATTCGGTAGCCATTCGGCCCATGGTTCCTGTGTCTGGCGGCGTATTTACTGCTGTTGATAGGTGAGCGATGGTTCATCGGCTTAAAGAGCCAATCTGCCCTAAAATGCACACTAACCGCCGCCAAAGTGGTTTCACCCTGATCGAACTTCTCGTCGTGATCGCGATCATCGCCATCCTCGCGGGGATGCTGCTGCCGGCCTTGTCGCGATCCAAGGCCAAGGCCCAGGGCATCCAGTGCATGAACAACCACCGGAGTCTGGTGATCGCGTGGAAGATGTATGCGGACGACAACAACGACCGGTTCGTCTACCACAGCCGCGATACCGCCGGTTCAACGACGACGAACAACGGCATCTGGATGACGGGCCGGATGGATTTCGACCCCTACAACGAGGGCAACTGGAACATTGAGAGGAACATCAAGCGGAGTGCGCTTTGGCCCTACTGCGGAAAATCTCCGGCCATCTTCAAGTGTCCTTCCGACACGTCCACGGTCCGGCCGTTCACCGGTGAATTTGCGGGCAAGATCGTCCCGCGTGTCCGCACGATGGCCATGAGCTACTGGATCGGGGGTGAAACCATCAACGGCCAGATGGGGAGTTCAACCTATTCGCCAGGCGTGGTTTTGACCAAAATGGCGGACTTAACGACGCCGGGGCCCGCCATGACGTGGGTGTTCATCGATCAACGGGAAGACAGCGTGAACTTCGGCAACTTCGTCACGCAGATGACCGGCTACCCGAACAATCCCAACCAGACCCGGTTCTTCTACGACTTCCCGGGATTCTACCACGGAGACGCGGGTGGGCTTTCCTTCGCCGACGGGCATGCCGAGACCAAACGCTGGCGCGACCCGCGGACGATGCCGCCGTTGATCAAAGGAAAGATGAACACATCATTGCAGACCACGGTTCTTTCTCCCAACAACCAGGACATCGTCTGGCTGCAACAGCGCGCGACCCGGGTGAACTGACCGGATCCGGGTGCGATCAAGTGCGGTTTGCCGTCAGCCGAAGTAGTGGGTAGCCTCGTGCATCTGAAATCTGCCGCCGCCAATGAATCGACAGGACGCCGCCGCCAGACGTCGGTTGGATTCACCCTGATTGAGCTTCTCGTGGTGATCGCGATCATCGGGATTCTGGCAGCGATGCTCCTACCGGTCTTTTCTCAGGCGAAAATGCGGGCGCAAGGCATCCAGTGCATGAACAACCACAGGCAACTCCTCGTTGCTTGGATCAACTACTACGATGCACACCAGGGCAGGTTGCCGTATGCCAGTCGGAGCATCTACGTGGACAAGTTTGCCGAAACCGAGCCGTTCGCCTGGGTTAACGGGCAGATGGATTTCAACCCTCTCAACAGTTCGAACTGGGATCTCGAACGTGACATCAAGAAAAGTCTCCTGTGGCGAAATGGAGCTGAGAATCCAAACATCTGGAGGTGCCCCTCGGACACTTCCACGATTGTGCCCTCCATCGGTCCCACGGCTGGGAAGCGTGTGCCCCGGGTCCGCAGTATGTCGATGAATGCGTGGGTTGGCGGGTTTGCTGGAGAAGTGCCCATGCAGCCGGGCTACGCCGTCTTTCGGCGGATTGATGACATGACCGAGCCCGGTCCAAGCAAGACCTGGGTCCTGCTCGATCAACGGGAGGACTCCGTGAACTTGGGCAATTATTGGACCATGATGGACGGCTTCGCTCCAAGGAATCCGGCGAGATACACGTTCTGTGAAGACTTGCCGGCTTCCTACCACGACAAGGGCGGGGGCTTTTCGTTTGCCGATGGGCACGCGGAGATCAAGCGATGGAAGGATCCGCGCACGATGCCTCCGATTCAGAAGGGAACCACCTTGAAGTCCTTGAATCCGTCTCCCGGTAATCCCGACATCGCGTGGATCCAGGAACGGGCCACAAGACCGGTTCGTTGACGCCCGAAGAGCTCGTCAGCACAGTCCAAGGTCAATGGCGCATATCCACGAAAAGATCGACTTCACGGTGGCCATCTTCGTCGTCCGCGACGCGAAGGTCCTCGTGATCCTGCACCGGAAACTCGGCAAGTGGCTGCCCCTCGGTGGCCACATCGAACTCGACGAGGAACCCGAGATCGCCGCTCTTCGCGAAGCGAAGGAAGAAAGCGGTCTCGATGTCGAACTGATCGGTGAACGCCCCCCGACCACCGAACCCGGCACACGTGCCTTGATCGCGCCGCGCTTCCTCGACATCCACCGCATCAGCGACACGCACGAGCACATCGGCATGATCTATTTCGCGCGGCCCAAGGCCGGTGCTCTCGCCCTCGCGGCCGAGGAACACCACGACATCCGCTGGGTCGCCAGCGCGGAGTTGGATGCGCTCCAGCCCACGATGAGCAACGCGGTGAAATGGTATTGCCGGAAGGCGATCGAGGAAGTTTCCGCAGACTGAATCCTTCTCGTTCTCGGCCTCGTTCTCCTCCTCGAACCCTTCGAGAAGGAGGCGGAGAACGAGAAGGAGAAGGATCGGGCAAACAAACTTTTCCCTGTCCCCATCGCCGCAGTCCGCTTAAATCGGCCCCACTTATGTCATCGCTCGCAGGAAAAACCGGTATCATCTTCGGCGTCGCCAATAAACGCTCCATCGCGTGGGCCATCGCCCAAGCCTGGCACAAAGCGGGTGCCAAACTCGCCTTCACCTACCAGGGCGAACGCCTCAAGGACAACGTCGAGGAACTCGCCGGCACCTTCGGCGCGGACACGCTGCTCATGCCCTGCGATGTGACCCGCGACGACGACATCGCGAACGTCTTCAAAACCGTCGGCGAGAAGTTCGGCAAGCTCGACCTGCTGCTCCACAGCGTCGCTTTCGCGCCGAAAGAGGCGCTGGAAGGCCAGTTCGTGAACACCACCCGCGATGCCTTCAAGATCTCCCACGACATCAGCGCCTACTCGCTGATCGCTTTGGCCCGAGGCGCCGCGCCGCTCATGACCGATGGCGGCAGCATCGTCGCCATGAGTTACTACGGCGCGGAGAAGGTGGTGCCGCACTACAACGTCATGGGCGTGGCCAAGGCCGCCCTCGAAGCCAGCACCCGCTATCTCGCCTACGATCTTGGCACGAAGAAGATCCGGGTGAACTGCATCAGCGCCGGGCCGGTCAACACCCTCGCCGCGCGCGGCATTGCCGGCTTCAACGAGATGCTGAAACACTACGAGGCCCACGCGCCGCTCAAACGCAACGTCCTGCCCGAGGAACTCGGAGCCACCGGCACCTTCCTCGCGAGCGACGGCGCGGCGGCGATCACCGGTCAGGTAATCTACGTGGATTGCGGCTACCAGATCATGGGGATGTAGGCGCGATGCCAAAGGAATTCTGGAAAATCGTCGGCGTCGTCACCCTCGTGATGATCTGTGTGATTCTCGCGATCGTGGTGTGGCAACAACGCTCCGAGCTCAACGACCTGCGCGTCGTCGCGGGCGGCAACCAGCTCCTCGTCGAGACGAACATCACGGAACTCGCCCGCCTCAAGGCCGACTTGGAAGCCGCCAAAACCGATGCCGCGCCCTTCGTCGCCACCAAGGACGCCCAAGGGAAGACGATCTCCGTTTCCTACCAGGGCAACACCGATCTCGCAGAGAGCGAAGTGGCCGAAGCCATCACCCTTTCCGCCCAGACTTTGGGAGCGAACACCACCGGGTCCGGCAGTCGCGGCCTCTACGTCGACGCCCAATCCGGAGCCGACATCTTCAGCCATTTGATTTCCCTGCGTGACAATCTGCGTTCGGGAAACTCGGCCCAGATCCAGGCTGTGGACCGCGTGGACATCCAGAAGGACGAGGAGAACTTCCTCTTTCACTACGGGACCAACGGAGTGATGCAGTCGCGCTTGGAGACTTCCATGTCCGTGGCCAAACAACGGATCGAATCGCTCGACCAGCTGGTCTCCAAGGAAGCGGACGTCGATCTCGCCGGGGTGATCGTGAAACTGACCCAGACCCAGAACGCCTACAAGGCGGCCCTGCAGTCCGGCGGCACGATCCTCAACCAGTCGCTCCTCGACTACATCCGGTGATACGGTGCCGGATCTCGAGGCGGCTTCCGGAGTCGTTTCCCGGCAAGAGAACTGGCGGTCAGCTTTCGCCGGCCGCCAGGCAATTAATCATCGGTTGATGCGTCAGGATTGCAGCCTGGCGCCCGGGGATGGGGTCGTGGTGGGGCTTTCTGCCGGAACCATGATGGCGCCGACGATGGGGGATGCACCGTTTCGGTTTAAGAAGCGCAGCATCTTACGCATGCCCATTTTGAAGCTTCGCCCGTGCCACGGTTTTCTGGGCGATTGGAGACGGAAACGGCCTTCTCCCGCCCAGACCGTGACCACTTAGACGCAAGGTGTCGTGAATTGATCAGGGCTTGCCGACAGCCTCCGCTTCCTTGCGTTCCAGCAATCGTTTCACCCTGTCCGCGCTCGACTCCGGCCGCTGTTTGAAGCGTGTGTCGGTCACGAAGAACAGAGCCCGTTTCTTCACCGTCACCACCGTCTTTCCCGCCATCGAAACCGCCTCGATCGCCTCCATGCCGTCCAATCCAAACCCGGCCAGCGTGTGCCGGTAGAAATGATAGGCCGGCTCGGAAGTTCCGGCCGGACCGACGTTGATGTTCAAGTTCCAGCCGACCTCGCGGCGGACGAACTCCCACGGCTGGTCCTCACAGAGGAACCGCTTCGCAAACGTCTTTGCGCGCAGTTTTTCCGCCGCCTTGGGGTCTTCGACGACCACGCTCGGCTCCAACGTGTCCTCGGCCGAATGCAGCAGCAGGAACGGCGTGCGGAACGTCGCCCGGATGCGTGTCTGGTTGGTGTAGGCGGCGATGGCGTCGAGGAGGGTTGGTGCGGAATTGGTCAGCTTGGCCTTGTCGCGGTCGAAGAAATACAGCTCATCCGTCGCGCCGGGCATGAAGACGAGCGCCTTCACGGCGGGGTTGGCCTTGAACGCTCCCAACATCAGCCGGGCGGCATTGGTCCGATTGAGTTCCGCAACCGTTTCGCCCAGCGGCATGGCCGCAAACTCCGTCGACCACTCCTGCGCCCGGCTGGAGAGGCCTCGCGTCAAAAGCAGGATCAATACAAGCAGCGTCCGAAGACCGCTGACGGGTAGCGCCGGCCTCCGGTCTGCTCTGTCCGGCGTCCCCGCCGGACAGAGCCCACAGCTTCCGGGTTGGAACCAAGATTCCGGTCGGAGTGAGGCGAGGCCCGGTTGTTCCGGGGCCGTCCTGTCCGTTCCGGGCGCGGTGCCCGGACCCAAAAGCCGGAGGATCGCAGTCAACTTTGTTTTTGGCTTCGCAAGCATTCGCGTTGCCTGGGTTCTAGCCGGGTTGCTTCGGCCGGTCGAGATTCGCGGAAGACCGCCGTTTAGAACTGAGGCAAAGGGGAACCCTGAAGGAGCAGCCATCTGGTCTGCCTCGAGGTATCTCCGCCACCTTTCCGACTCTGCGGCGCCCTTGATCACCTGGTTGCGGGTTTCCAGGAATTTCTCCCTGGAGCGGGGCAAGAACACCGCATCGGCGAGTTCGCCGGTCTGGGCGGTGGAATCTAGAGGAAGGTCGATGCTGTGCGACAGTTCGATCACGGGCATCGGTTGGCTTGGCTAAAGAATGGCCTCAGGACATTCCCCGCGACCTTTAGCGCCTGCTGACGGCCTTCGAGGGTTTTGCCGAAGGTGGGATCTTCCACCTCGATGCAGACGGGACCACGATAGGTCGTCTCCATGAGCGTGCTGAGGAACTTGGCCCAATCCATCTCGCCGTAGCCTGGAATGCGCGGCGTGTGCCACTCGTTCGGATGGGAGAAAACACCGACGTCGTTGATGCGGTCGCGGCGGATCTTCACGTCCTTCGCGTGGAGGTGGAACAGCTTGTCCTGAAACTCACGAAGCGGGCTCGCCGGGTCCATGTGCTGGAGCACGAAGTGAGACGGATCGTAGTTCAGGCCGAAGTTTTTCGATGGAATGTCGTTGAAGGCGCGGCGCCAGATGACGGGCGTGGTGAAGAGGTTTTTACCGCCGGGCCATTCGTCGGCGGTGAAGGACATGGGGCAATTCTCGATGCCGATGCGGATCCCGTGGTCCTCGGCGAAGGCGATGAGCGGACGCCACGTCTTCAGGAAACGCGGCCAGTTGGCGTCCACGCTCTTGGTCCAGTCACGTCCGACGAAGGTGTTCACGTTGTCCAAGCCGAGCAGTTCGGCGGCGAGGACGACCTTCTTCAGATGGCCGACGGCGTGTTTGGAAACGGCGGGATCTGGATCGAGCGGATTCGGGTAGTAGCCGAGCGCGGTCAGATGGACCCGGTGCTTCGCGCAAAGGGCGTTCACATCGTCGGCTCGTGTCTGCGTGAGGCCGGCCACGTCGACGTGGGTGACACCGGCGAACTTTCGTTCGGCTTTGCCCACGGGCCAGCACATGGCTTCGACACAGGCGAAGCCGTTGGCGGCGGCGAAGGCGAGAACCTGGTCGAGGGCAAGGTCCGGAAGAATGGCGGAGACGAAGCCGAGTTTCATGGCGTTTGGGAGTGGCTGGCCACTTGTCCGTCAATCGAGCCGGATCGACAAGCCCGGGAACCGGCCTGGTGACGGGACCCTCAGGGCTTTGGAAGCACGCGTTGGCGGAGCGATTCTGGCACCGCGTTCTTCTGGAAGAACTCCAGCGCCTTGTCCGGGTGTTGCTGCAGCCACAACTTCGCGGCCCGTTCGAACACCTCCGGGTTCTGTTCGATGTTGGGGATCGTCAACGCCCAGCGCAGGGCCGTTTCCGGATTGTCATAGGCGATTCGCGAGACAAAGCCCGGAACTGCGGCGGCGCGATCGGCCGGATTGGTTATCTCCTGCAACCATTTTTCGGATGCCGGGCCGTCTAGTGAAGCCCTCATCGTGGCCATCGAGCGAAACGCCTGTTCCCTTGAAAGTCCTGCCGGGAGGGTCGAAACCCAATCGTCAGCGGCCTTCTTGTCCCACATGGCCAACGTCGAAGTCATGGTGCTAACCAGCTGGGGTGTGAGGGCGGATCCGGGTTGGGCTCGCAGCCATTCAAGCAGCCGCTGCGCTTCGATTGGCGACGGAGTGGGCGGCACAGCCGCGAGCATCAAAGACCGGGCCGACTCGGGCGCTTGTCCGGCCGCCAGGACCGCCGCTAGCGGATCCTTCTGCGCCAGCGCTTTTGCGAAAGCACCATAGGCATTTATCTGCTGACCGCCTTCGGTCTCGGATTTGATGAAGCGCAAGCACTCCTCCGGGTCTTTCAGAGCCCAGCGTTCGATGAAGTCTCTAGTCAAATCGAGGCCCAGTTTTTTTTGATACCGGCGGGCGGTGTCGACTGCCTTGACGATGTCCGTTTCGGCGAGTTGTGAGATCGCCTGCTGAAGCATCCAACCTCGGCGAGGGTCGCTGTCCGGGAACCTATCGGCGAATGCGAGCAATGCGTCTGGATTCACCCCGAGGACCGAGGTCTGCGCGGCGA
>CANJSG010000186.1 GCA_947476875.1 Verrucomicrobiota bacterium
CAGGTCTTCGCCACCTACCTGCTTGCCTACGCCGTGCTCCGCTCGTTCGTGGAGTTGTTCCGTGGCGATTATCCCGTCGAGCAGCTGACCGGTGCCGCCACGCCCGCGCACTTGGTCAGCATCGGCATCCTGGCCGCCGGCGCGCTTCTCTGGTGGCGCCTGCCGCGTCGTGTCGCCGCGAAGTAAGCCATGCCCGCGATCTCCGAGGCTCCCTCCGTCTGCATCGTCGGTCCGACGGCCTGCGGGAAATCCCCCGTCGCGCTCGAACTCGCCGAGCGCCTGCGCGGCGAGATCATCTCGGTCGATTCCATGCAGGTCTACCGCGGCCTCGACATCGGCACGGCCAAACCGTCCGCCTCAGAACTGGCCCGCGTTCCGCAACATCTCATCGACGTCGCGGAACTCACCGAATCCTTCGACGCCGCGCGCTTCATCGAACTGGCCAAGGCCGCCGAAGCGGGCATCCGCCAGCGCGGACGCCTCCCCATCTTCTGCGGAGGCACCGGCCTCTACTTCAACGCGTGGTTCAACGGCCTGGGCGAGGCGCCGTCCGGCGATCCCGTCATCCGCGCCGAACTGGAAGCCACGCCGCTGGGAAAACTCCTGATCGAACTCGAAGCCAAGGACCCGGCGACGTTTGCCGTCATCGACCGGCGCAATCCCCGCCGCGTCATCCGCGCGCTCGAAGTCATCCGGCTGACCGGAAAACCCTTCAGCGAACAGCGTGCGGCGTGGAACGAAGAGAAGGCCCAACGCCAAGCCACCTTTCCGCCCATCTTCGGCCTGCGCCGTTCGCCGGACGATCTCCGCCGCCGCATCGAACGCCGCGTCGACGCCATGTTCGCCGAAGGCCTCGTGGCCGAGACGCGCGGGCTGTTGGAAAAGGGGTTGGAAGGAAACCGCACCGCGCTCCAGGCGCTCGGCTATCGGCAGGTCGTCGATCAACTGCGCGGCGAGATCGGACCCCGGCAGGCGGTGGAACTCGTGAAGCTCAAGACGTGGCAATTCGCGCGTCGCCAGATGACGTGGTTCCGCAACCAGCTTCCCGTCCACTGGCTCGACATCGCGCCCGACGAAAGCGCCAGCCGCATCACGGAACGAATCATTGCCGGGGGATAATCTTGGAGCCGCCTTCAAGGCCCGATGGGCCGACAGGAAATTAGCCGGCTACAAGGTGGCTGGTGAAGTTCCGGCAACGCGATGAAGTCCTGAAGGGACGACGGACGAAGCCGGTAGATTCCTTCGTCCCTCCGGGACTTGGGAGATGAGGTGGATGAGCACCAGCCACCTTGTGGCTGGCTCCTTTCCGGAGTCGCTTCGCGACTTGCCTACTTCAGCCCCAGCACGTCCTGCATGTCGTAGATGCCGGGCTTCTGGCCGACGACCCATTGGGCGGCGCGGAGGGCGCCGTTGGCGAAGGTGTCGCGGCTGCTGGCCTTGTGGGTGAGTTCCACCCGTTCGCCGTTGGCCGCGAAGATGACGGTGTGGTCGCCCACGACGTCGCCGCCGCGGATGGCGTGGATGCCGATCTCGCTGTTGGTGCGTTCGCCCACGATGCCCTTGCGGCCGTGGCGGAGCTGCTCCTCCAGTTGGACCTTGCGGACGTCGCCGAGGATTTCGAGGAGAGTGGTGGCGGTGCCGCTGGGCGCGTCCTTCTTCAGGCGATGGTGCATCTCCAGCACTTCGAGGTCGAAACCGGGCCCGAGGATTTCGGCGGCCTTGCGCGTGAGCCAGAAGAGGGTGTTGACGCCGGTGGAGTAGTTCGAGGCCCAGACCATCGGGATCTGGGATTTCAGATTCCGGATCTCCGCCTTGTCGGACTCGGAGTGGCCGGTGGTGCCGATGACGAGGGCCTTGCCGTGCTGGGCGCAGAGCTTGGTCACGGAAGGCGTGACGCTGTGGAAGGTGAAGTCGATGACGGCGTCGCATTGGCCGATGAGCCCGGCGAGATCGTCGCCCTGGTCGATGGCGCCGACGACGGTGAGTTCAGGAATGCGGGCGGCGCAGGCGATGAGGGCCTGGCCCATGCGGCCCTTCGAGCCGTTGATGATGAGCTTGGTCATGAATGAGGGCTCCAGTTGAACCGGATCAGTGCAAGAGCGGCAAGTGCGGCCAATCCGTTCACCCCTTGGCCGGCGGCTTGCGGGCCTTGAGCTTCTCGCCCTTGCGGTTGACGCAGGCTTCGAGGGCGTTGGCGTAGACGGCGGCAAGTTCGTCGGGGCGTTGGACGACCATGGCGAGGTCGCGCAGGCGGCCGTCGGAGAGGCCGTAGATCCAGCCGTGGACGTCGATCTCCTGGCCGCGCGCCCAGGCGTCCTGGACGATGGTGGTCTGGCTGACGTTGACGACCTGCTCGATGACGTTGAGCTCGCAGAGCATGTCGATCTGGAGGGCCTCGTCGTCGAGGTCGGCGAGGATGGAGGCGTGTTTCTGGCGCACGTCCTGGACGTGGCGGAGCCAGTTGTCGATGAGGCCGAGCTTCTGGTTTCTCAACGCCGCGCTGACGCCGCCGCAGCCGTAGTGGCCGGTGACGATGACGTGCTTCACCTTCAGCACGTCGACGGCGTATTGCATCACGGAGAGGCAGTTCAGGTCGGAATGGACGACAATGTTGGCGACGTTGCGGTGGACGAACAATTCGCCGGGCAGCAGGCCGACGATCTCGTTCGCGGGCACGCGGCTGTCCGAACAGCCGATCCAGAGATATTCCGGGGCCTGCTGGCTGGAGAGCTTGCGGAAGAAGTCGGGATCGCGCTTCTGGATCTCCTGGGACCAGGCGTTGTTCTGGTCGAAGAGCTGGGGAAGGAGCCTCATGGCAGCGGGACCTTATTCCAGAGGCCGATCACTTGACCAGTCCGAGGGACTTCATCGTTGCTGCAATCGTTTCGCGGGTCTTGGCGGTCACGGGCACGAGCGGGAGCCGGATCTCTTCGCCGCAGATGCCGAGCATCTTGAGCGCGGCCTTGGCAGGCGCGGGATTGGTCTCGATGAAGAGATCCTTGAAGAGGGGGTAGAGCTTGTAGTGGAGCTTGAGGGCCACGTCGAACTTGCCCTTGGCGGCGGCGGCGACGAGGTGGACGACTTCCTTGGGCGCGACGTTGGAGGTGACGCTGATGACGCCATGGGCGCCGCAGCTCATGAAGGGCAGCGTGAGGGCGTCGTCGCCGCTGAGGATGGTGAAGTTCTTTCCGAGCGCGGCACGCAGCTGGCTGACGCGGTCGACGTTGCCGCCGGCTTCCTTGATGCCGACGATGTTGACGCTGTCATGCGCGAGACGGTCGACGGTCTCGACGGCGATCTCGATGCCGCAACGGCCCGGGATGCTGTAGAGGATGATGGGCAGCTTGGTGGCGCGGGCGATGGCGTGGAAATGCTGGAAGAGCCCCTGCTGGGTGGGCTTGTTGTAGTAGGGCGCGACCTGGAGCGAACCGTCGGCGCCGGCTTCTTCGGCGGCCTTGGTGAGGAAGATGGCTTCATCGGTGGCGTTGCCGCCGGTGCCGGCGAGGACCTTGACCTTGCCGGCGGCGAACTTCACGGCCAGGCGGATGATCTCGATGTGCTCCTCGAAGCTGACGGTGGGGGATTCACCGGTGGTGCCGACGGGCACGATGCCGTCCACGCCGCCCTTGATCTGTGACTTGATGAGGCGTTCGAGTGCGGGAACGTCGATCTTGCCGTCGAGGAACGGCGTCACGATGGCGGTGTAGGTGCCGGTGAATTGCAGCATAGGGACGAGGAAAATCGGTAATTCCGGCCACTTTGGGAAGAGGGATTTTCCGGACTCGGGATCAGGGCATCCGAGCGGTGACTCCGGTGCTCAGCCAGCACCGAAGAGCCGCCACAGCAGGTTGAAGACGAAGAGCCCGACCATGCCGAGGCAGCAGAGCAGCTTGCCGGCGGCTCCGGCCAATACCCCGAGAGTCGCGCCGACGCCGGCCTTGGCGGCTTCCCGCCACACGCGGCCGCAGGAGAGTTCGCCGAGGAGTGCGCCCAGAAACGGCATGAGCAGCAGGCCGAACGGCGGAAACACGAACAGCCCCACGACGGCTCCGATCATCGCGCCGATGATGCCGCGCCTGGTGGCGCCGAGTTTCTTCGCGCCGTAGGTCGTGGCGAGGAAATCGACGACAAGCGACATGGCGGCGAGAAGCCCGAGGATGACCAGGACCCACCACGCGACGCTGCGGTCGCCGAAGCAGAGCTTATGGCCGAGCGCGGCGATGAAGACCAGGGGCGTCCCGGGCAGCGCCGGCAGGACCGCTCCGGCGACGCCCACCAGCATGACGAGGAGCGCGACGACGAGGCCGGTGATTTCGAGCAGTGTCATTGTCATGAGGCTACTACCCGGTGTGGTTCCGGAAAGTGGCTGGAATCTTGGTCCCGATTTCCAGACGCCGAGGCGTTCGTTCAACGCCCGGTGAAGACCGAGTGCAGGATGAATTCCTTGACCTTCCAGGCCAGCGTCATGGTCATGGCCGTCGGCAGCAGGATCAGGAAGACCAGCATCCACGGTCCCATTTCTTCGAGGCCGACGAGGATTCTCGACAGCGTCTCGGGCAGTGCCGGCACGAAGCCGAGGCCCCAGAAGACCGAGAGGAGAACCGGAATGCCGACGAGGACGAGGCGGTTGAAGCTGGTGAACAGCCGGGCTTCGTGGCGGAGCGGTTCATCGGGCAGCAGGTCGGTCAGGCGGGAGATGATCAGATTGGCGCGGTAGATGAACAGCACCGTGGAGACGGCCAGGAGGCCGACACTGGCGTAGTTGACCGGGACCAGCGGGGCTCCGTGGTAGAGGCCGAGAAACGGCGCCAGGCCGAGGTTGACGAGCAGGAGAAACTGGCCGCGCTCGAGTTCGCGTAACCATGAAAGATCGTCCGGCCGGAAGCGTCCCATCTGCTTCAAGGCCACCCAAAACAGCGCTGTGACGCCGATGGCCGGGACGATGTCGAGCCCGCCGAGCGCACGGAACAGGTCGGTGCGCGCGGTCTGCACATAGACCAGGAGCATCAGCGGCAGGCACCAGAAGAAAAGTGAAAGGCCCCGGACAACGCGGCGAAGCGCCGGAAGAATCTCAGGGTTCGGCGCGGGTTCTGGCATGGGGTCCCCGTGAAGGGCGGTTCGCGGCGTCAGATCGCGAGGTAGGTGTAGTCCTTGAGTCCGCGCTCGTAGTCGTCGAGCAGGCTCATGGCTTCCTTGGGCTTGAGCCGGTCGGATTTGATGGCCGCGTCGACCTGGGCCTTCATCTGCCGCTGGAGCTCCTTCTCGTCATACTGCACGGCGGTGAGGCACTGGATGATCGTGTTGCCCTCGATGACCTCCTCGACGTAGTAGCCGGCGGGTTCGTCGGGCTCGAGGAAGACATGCACCTCGTTCACCCGGCCGAAGAGGTTGTGCAGGTCGCCCATGATGTCCTGATAGGCGCCCATGAGGAAGAAGCCGAGGTAGTAGGGTTCCTGGCCGTTGCCGTTCTGCTTCAACTCGTGCAGCGGCAGCGTGTCGCGGACGTCGTGGAGGTCGATGAACTTGTTGATCGCGCCGTCGGAATCGCAGGTGATGTCCACCAGGGTTCCTTCGCACGACGGCTTCTCCGTCAGGCGGCTGATCGGCATGATGGGGAAGAGCTGGCCGAGCGCCCAATGGTCGAGGAGCGACTGGAAGACGGAGAAGTTGCAGAGGTATTGGTCGCCGAGGCTGTCCTCCAGTTTCCGGATCTCCTCGGGGATGTAGGACTGGCCCTTGAAGGAATCGACGACGGACTTGGCGATCTCCCAGTAGAGCGTCTCGATCTTCGCCTTTTCGGGAAGCTCCATGAGGCCGAGGGTGAACATGTTGTGGGCGTCTTCCTTGCGCTCCAACGCGTCGTGGTAGGCCTCCAGCTTGTTCAGCTTTCCGAGGTTCTTCCGGATGTCCAACAGCTCCTTCACCATCGCGTGCTCATTCTCTCCGAAGGTGAACTGATCGGACTCGGGCGACTTGTGGATGGCGCCGAAGACTTCGACGACGAGGACGCTGTGGTGCGCGACGATGGCGCGGCCGCTTTCGCTGACGATGTCCGGATGCGGCACCTTCTCGGCGTTACAGACGTCGGCGATGTAGTAGACGATGTCGTTGGTGTATTCCTGAAGGCTGTAGTTCGTGGAGCTGTCGAACGCGCTGCGCGAACCGTCGTAGTCCACGCCGAGACCGCCGCCGACGTCGAGGAACTCGATCGGGAAGCCCATCTTGTGGAGCTTGGTGTAGAACCGCGCCGCTTCCTGGACCGCCTTCTTCACCGTGAGAATGTCGGGGACCTGCGAGCCGATGTGGAAGTGGAGCAGCTTGAAGCAGTGCTCCAGCTTTTCCGCGCGCATCAGCTCCGTGGCGGCCAGCAACTCGGCCGTGCTGAGCCCGAACTTCGCGTTCTCGCCGCCGCTCTCGGCCCACTTGCCGGCGCCCTTGCTGAGCAGGCGCGCGCGGATGCCGATCATCGGTTCGACCCCGATCTGTTTGGAGACGGCGATGATCTGCTTCAGCTCCTCGAGCTTCTCGACGACCATGATGACCTTCTTGCCGAGCTTGATGCCCTGGAGGGCGAGCTTGATGAAGGCGGCGTCCTTGTAGCCGTTGCAGATGATGAGGGAGCCGGGCTCGCTCTGGAGCGCCATGCCGGCGTAGAGCTCGGGTTTGCTGCCGACCTCGAGGCCGAAGTTGAAGGGTTTGCCGGCGTCGAGGATCTCCTCCACGACTTCGCGCAGCTGGTTCACCTTGATCGGGAACACGCCGCGATACTGCCCCTGGTAGTTGAACTCGGTGATCGCCGAGCGGAAGGCGTTGTTCAGCGCCTCGACGCGGTGGCGGAGGATGTCCTGGAACCGGATGAGCAGCGGAAACTTGAGCCCGCGGGCCCGAGCTTCCTCGATCACGTCCGTGATGTCGACCGAGGCGCCGGCATCCTGCAGCGGCGTGGCGGCGACGTGGCCGGCTTCGTTGATGTCGAAGTATTTCGCGCCCCAGCGGTCGATGTTGTAGAGCGAGCGGGAGTCTTGGACTGTCCACTTGGGGACATTGGCGGCGGAGGTATCACTCATTTCAGCGATCAATTAAGCTCCACTATTGAAGACACGAACGCGCAGCCAGCAAGTGCAATTCACACGGGACGGAGGAAAGTCACAGGCCGTTCGTCCTGCGCCTCCCGGCTTCCGGCTTGCCCGCCCCGGGCCGATGCACGCAGCTTGAAGCCAATCCCGTCATGAATCCCGCCCGCCTCTTCGTCAGCGCACTGCTTGGCTTCTGCTCAATTTTCCCTGCCTCGTCGGCCGAACTCATCGCCGCCCGCCGGGTGTGGGATGCGGCTCCGCACAACGCGTTTACAGATCTGATCCGGCACCAGAACGAGTGGTTCATGACCTTTCGCGAAGGCTCGGGCCACGTCGCCATCGACGGTTCCATCCGCGTGCTTTCGTCGAAGGACGGCACGAACTGGTCATCGGCCGCGCTGCTCACGCTGGCCGGCCAAGACCTGCGCGACTCGAAGCTCTCGGTCATGCCCGACGGTCGCCTGCATTTGCTGGCGTGTGCCGCAAACCGTAGGACCAATGGCGGCCCGGCGACGGTCCATCAAACCATGGCCGCCCTTTCGGCGAACGGCCGCGACTGGTCGGACATGAGGGCCGTCGCAGATCCGAACACCTGGCTCTGGCGGCTGACTTGGCGTGGTTCCATGGCTTACGGCGTTTCTTACGACACCGGGAAACGCACCCCGGAAAAACCTCTCTTCACCAGCCAGCTCTGGTCGACGGCAGACGGCTTGCACTTCACCGCCGCCGCGCAGCCCTTGCTCACGAACGGCAATCCCACGGAAGCTACGCTGGCCTTCCAGAAGGACGGCACCGCGCTTTGCCTGCAACGCCATGACGGTCCCAAGCCGTCGCACGCGTTGCTCGGCACGGCCAAACCGCCCTACACGGACTGGAGTTGGCGTGATCTCGGGACCTTCTTCGGCGGGCCCCACTTCATCCAGATACCCGACGGTCGCTGGATCGCGTGCGGTCGCATCCACGGTGACGACGCCAGACGCACGCCGACGACCGTCGTCTGTGAACTCGACGTGCCCAATGCGAAGCTCGTCCCGTTGCTGGCATTGCCGAGCGGTGGCGACACGAGCTATCCCGGACTCGTCTGGCACGAGGGCCGGCTGTGGATCAGCTACTACTCGTCCCACAAAGGAAAGACGGCCATCTACTTGGCCGAGGTCCGGCTCTGAGGCGGTTTGAATAGTCCCGGGCGCGCCGAAAACGCGCTTTACACTCCCGGCCACCGTTCCCAACATGATCACGAAATTTTTGATTTATGGCAGACCTCGCAAACGCATACGCCCAGAACTTTAAAGGCCGCTACTACGTCGACAACCAGTGCATCGACTGTGATCTCTGCCGTGAGACCGCTCCCGCGAACTTCAAGCGCGACGATGACGGCGGCCATTCCTACCTCTACAAGCAGCCTGAATCCCCCGAGGAAGAGGCCCAGTGCAAGGAAGCCCAGGACGGATGCCCCGTCGAGGCCATCGGCGACAACGGCGCCTAGTCCTTTTTGACCCCCCTTTCCAAAAAGCCCGCCGGCGTTTGCCTGCGGGCTTTTTGGTTTGTGAATCCCTCCGCC
>CANJSG010000187.1 GCA_947476875.1 Verrucomicrobiota bacterium
CGAATCCAGGACGGCGGGATCCTTCGGCTTTTCCTCGAAGCGCGTGATGCGTTTCTCGCCGTCGATCTGGAGGATGCCGAGCGATCCGGCGGCTTCACGGCCAACCGGGATCGTGGCGACCGTGATGTCCGCGTAGGTCTGGATGTGCTGGGCCAGGATCTTCCGGTAGTCCATCCGGTAAAGCTGGTCGCCGCTGAGGATCAGCGCGTATTGGAAATCGTTGTTGAGGAAGTGGACGAGGTTCTTCCGCACCGCGTCGGCCGTGCCCTGATACCAGGAGGTGTTGGCGAAGGTCTGCTCGGCCGCAAGCAACTCCACGAAGCCGCCCGAAAAATGGTCGAACTTGTAGGACTGCGAGATGTGCCGGTGGAGCGACGCCGAATTGAACTGCGTCAGGAGGTAGACGCGGCGGCAGCCCGAGTTGATGCAGTTCGAGATCGGGATGTCGACGAGACGGTATTTGCCCGCCAGCGGGACGGCCGGCTTGGCGCGCTCGCGGGTCAACGGGAAGAGCCGCGTGCCCTGGCCACCGCCCATGATGATGGCGAGCACATTGTTGCTGTTGTGCGGGGAGGTAGATGAAGAAGGCATAGGTCTCCGGATAAGTTCGCGGGAGTTCATACCTTGCGGCGATTTCGGCGGGCAAGGTAGTTTGCGCCCCCGGTTGCTACTTTCATGTGTGGAATCATAGGTTACGTCGGCAAGAAACAGGCGGCTCCCATCCTTTTGGAGGGACTCAGGCGCCTCGAATACCGCGGCTACGACAGCGCCGGAGTGGCCATCCTCCGGGCCGCCGACCTGCTGGTGCGCAAGCGGCGCGGCAAGATCGACGAAGGCCTCGCCCCGCTGCTCAAAGACCAGCCGGCCGACGGTCTGATCGGGATCGGCCACACCCGCTGGGCCACGCACGGACCGCCTTCCGACGAAAATTCCCACCCACATCATGACGCCTCGGGCCGGATTGCCGTCGTCCACAACGGAGTCATCGAGAACTACGACCGCCTGAAGCAACGCCTGCTGGCGGCCGGACACGTTTTCCAGTCGGCGACCGACACGGAGGTTCTCGCCCATCTGGTCGGCGAGCGTTTCGCGAAACTCAAGCAACAGGGCCAGGCCGACGTTTCCGGCCCGACCCTCCTCACCCGGGCCGTCACCGCCGCGCTCCGGGAGGTCATCGGCACTTACGGCCTGGCCGTCATCAGCCTGGATGAACCCGGCACCATCGTGGCCGCGAGGCGCGGGTCGCCTTTGATCATCGGCATCGCGGACGGCGAACACTTCCTCGCCAGCGACGCCAATGCCCTCGTGGCCCACACGCGTCAGGTCGTCTACTTGAACGACTACGACGTGGCCACGATCCGCGCCGATGGCTTTGAGGTCATCAGCCTCGGCACCGACACGGCCCGCGTGCAGATCAGCCAGATCGAGTTCAGCGCGGAAGCGGCGGAGAAAGGCGGCTTCGCCCACTACATGCTGAAGGAGATCTTCGAGCAGCCGCGCACGGTGGAGAACGCCTTGCGCGGCCGCATCGATTTCGAGGAGGCCACGGCCAAGTTCGGTGGCCTGAACCTTACACCCGCCGAGCTCCGCGCCGTCGACCGCATCGTCATCGCCGCGTGCGGCACGAGCTGGCACGCCGGACTCGTCGGCGAATACCTCATCGAGGAACTCGCCCACATCCCGGTCGAAGTCGAATACGCCAGCGAGTTCCGCTACCGCAACGCGCCCATCGAGAAGAACACGCTCTTCCTCGTCATCACCCAGTCCGGCGAAACGGCCGACACGCTCGCCGCCATGCGCGAGGCCCGACGCCGCGGCCACAAGGTCCTCGCCATCTGCAACGTCGTCGGCAGCACCATCGCCCGCGAGGCCGACGGCGGCATCTACCTGCATGCCGGCCCCGAGATCGGCGTCGCTTCCACCAAGGCCTTCACCTCGCAGGTCACCGCATTGACGCTCCTCGCCGTCCTGCTCGGCCGGATGCGGATGCTTTCCTCGGCCCATGGCCATCAGATCCTGAAGGCCCTCGAAGCCATTCCGCGTCAGATCGAATCCATTCTCCAGCAGGACGCGCGCATCCAAGCCGTTGCGAAACGGTTCCATCAAGCTGAGGACTTCTTCTTCCTTGGCCGGCAAGTTTCCTTCCCGGTCGCCTTGGAAGGCGCGCTCAAGCTCAAGGAGATTTCCTACATCCACGCCGAAGGTTATCCGGCCGCCGAGATGAAGCACGGGCCCATCGCCCTGCTCGACGAGAAGACGCCCACCGTGATCCTGACACCGAAGGACGCGATGTATGACAAGGTCGTCAGCAACCTCGAAGTCGTCCGCGCCCGCAAAGCACCCGTCATCGCCATCGCCACGGAAGGAGACACCGCCATCAAGTCCTTCGCCGACGAAGTGATCTACGTTCCGGCGACGACCGGGCAGACGTTTCCCCTGCTGGCCATCGTGCCGCTCCAGTTGCTGGCCTACCACATCGCCGTCCTCCGCGGCTGCGACGTCGACAAGCCGCGCAACCTCGCCAAGAGCGTGACCGTGGAATGAGCCGCCTCTTTGAATTTTGAATTGGTCATTTTGAATCTCCTCATCCCATGCCAGTCCGCCTCTTCAACACCCTGACGCGAACCGTCGAAGACTTCGTCCCGCTCGATCCCGCCGGCAAGAAGGTGGGCCTCTACTGCTGCGGCCCGACCGTCTACGACTTCGCCCACATCGGGAACATCCGCACCTTCGTTTTCGCGGACCTGACCCGGCGCTGGTTGGAGTTCTCCGGCTTCGACGTCCAGCACGTGATGAACATCACCGACGTGGAGGACAAGATCATCCGCAAGGTGCGCGAGACCGGGCAATCGCTCGCCGAATTCACCGGCAAATATGAAGGCGAATTTTTCAAGGACTTGGAGACCGTCCACTGCCTGCGCCCGCATCAATCGCCCCGCGCCACCGAGCACATCCCCGAGATCATCGCGTTGATCGCCCGCCTGCTGGAACGCGGCATCGCCTACCAGGCGGCCGATGGTTCGATCTACTTCAGCATCGAGAAGTATCGCGGCTGCGGATGCAAATACGGCCAGCTCGTGAACCTCAATTTTGACGGCATGCGGGTCGGCGAACGCGTGGCCAGCGACGAATACGAGAAGGAATCCATGGCCGACTTCGCTCTGTGGAAAGCCCGCGTGCCGGAAGACGGCGTCGTCTTCTGGCCCAGCCCGTGGGGCGACGGCCGACCCGGCTGGCACATCGAGTGCAGCGCCATGTCGATGAAGGCCCTCGGCGAAAGCTTCGACCTGCACCTCGGCGGCGAGGACCTGGCGTTCCCGCACCACGAGGACGAGATCGCCCAGAGCGAAGGCGCGACCGGCAAGCCCTTCGTCAAGCACTGGATGCACGGCTACCACCTGCTCGTCGAAGGGAGGAAGATGAGCAAGTCGCTCGGGAACTACTTCACCCTGCGCGATCTGCTGGCCAAGGGATTCACCGGCCGCGAAGTGCGTTTCCTCCTGCTCAGCGCGCATTACCGCGAGCAGTTCAACTTCACGTTGGAGGGCCTTATTGCGGCGAAGACTGCATTGAGCCGACTTGAGCAGCGCCTCAGCGAAGTGCGGAACCATGGGGCGAATGCTCAGAGCAAGTCTGTTTCCCTCAATGACAGCCTAATAGCCCAAGTATCCGCAGCTATGAGCGATGATCTCAATGTTTCAGAGGCTTGGGGACGAATCTTCCAATGGGTCACACAGACAAGTCAGAAACTGAAATCAAACGAACTGTCCGAAGACGACGCAGCCGCTGCTTGGAGGACTTGGACCAAGATTGCACAAGGCATTTTCGGAATTGTTCCCCTGCAGGCTGTTGGAGCATCGCTAACCGTATCGTGGAACGTAGAAGCCCACCCGCCCGAGTTGCTTGCCCTGCTCGAAGACCGCCAAGCCGCCCGCAAGGCGAAGGATTTCAAACGCTCCGACGCCATCAGGGACGAACTGAAGGCGAAGGGCTGGATCATCGAGGACACCACGAAGGGGCCGCGCCTGAAGAAGACGTAACGAGGTCCGCAGATCGCTCCTTCGGCCTCTGCCCGGAGGCAACTTCACTCTCGTCACCTAGCTAGCCCCTGCTACAAATCCCCCATGCGTATCTCGTCGCTGCTGGCATCGGTTTGCATGACCCTCGGCCTCCTTGCCGATGGGCCGCCGGTTCCGCCGGCCCTTCCCACCGCCACGCCACCGGCGCCCGCCGCCCCCGTCGTGAACCCATTCGTCTGGGATGCCATGAGCAAGGAGATCACGCCGAAAGCAGGCGAGAACTCGATCAATTTCACGTTCTGGGTCACCAACACCGGCCCCACCGAGGCGCGCATCGACGCCGTGTCCACCAGCTGCGGTTGCACCGTATCCCAGCTCCCGTCCCATCCGAATCCCTGGGTCTTGAAGCCCGGCGAGTCTGGCCCGTTGACCGCTTCGATGAACCTCGTCGGCAAGTTCGGCCTTGTGCAGAAGCTTGTCCACGTCAGCACCTCCGCCGGCCAGCAGTCGCTCATCGTCCGGGCCAACATTCCCACGCCCAGCACTTCGAACACCCTCAGCCCCCGCGAGCGCAACCAGCTCATGACCCTCGGCGACCGTCAGGCCGTCTTCAAAGGCGACTGCGTCAAATGCCACGTGGAGCCGGCCAAGGATCGGCACGGCGAAAAGCTGTTCATCGCCGCCTGCGGAATCTGCCACGTCTCCGACCACCGCGCCGCCATGGTTCCCGACCTCGCCGCCGTCAAGACCGCCACCAACGCGGACTACTGGCGCGCCTGGGTCACCTACGGCAAGCCCGGTTCGCTGATGCCGGCCTTTGCCAAGGAACAAGGCGGCATCCTCGATGAGAAACAGATCGATTCCCTCGTCGAGTATCTGGCGAAGAAGTTTCCCTCGACCGTGGGCTCGATCCCCGCTGCGCTCCCGGCCAGGAACCAGCCGCCGACGCCCCCCGCCATTCCGCAGGCCAAGTAGGCCATCACTACGCCGAGCCGATGACCGGAAGATTCATCTCCTTCGAGGGAAACGAAGGCAGCGGGAAGTCCACCCAGATCAAAATCCTCGCCGATTGTCTGGCGGCCTTGGGCCGATCGGTCATCACCCTGCGTGAACCCGGCGGCACGCCCATCGGCGAGGAGATTCGCCACCTGCTGAAGCACAGCGCGGCCAACGTCGGCATGACGCCCGAGACCGAGCTGCTCCTGATGAACGCCAGCCGCGCGCAGCTCGTCCGCCAAATCATCCGGCCGGCCTTGGTCAGCGGAGCCATTGTGCTCTGTGACCGTTTCTACGACTCCACCACGGTCTATCAGGGAACGGGCCGTGGCCTCGACCCGGCGCAGGTGCAAAACGTGATCGACCTCGCCGTCGGAGATACCCGGCCCGAGCTGACGCTCTTCTTGGAAGTGCCGCTCGAAGTCAGCGAAGAACGCCGTCGCCACCGTTCCGGGGCCAAGCCCGAACGCGACCGTTTCGAAGAGGCCGACCGGGCCTTCTTCGAACGCATCCACGCCGGCTACGAAGCCCTCGCCAAGGCCGAATCCGGCCGAATCCGCCGCATCGACGCGACCCAATCCGTCGACGACGTCTCCGCCGCCATCTGGTCCCACGTCGCGCCGCTGGTGACGTGACAGACCAGCGGTTCCTTCCCCGATTAGTTTTGGCCTTTGGCCTTCGGTTTTCTGATTTCCGCGCCTGCGCGGCCGGTTAGGAGTTGCCGGGTAACGAACCCGCGTTAGCGTCCGATCAAGCCAAGCGAGACCCATGAACACCCCGGAAAAAATCCAGTCGTTCCGAGACGCCTTCAACAAACTCCGCGCCGAGATCGGCAAGGTCATCGTCGGCCATCAGGAGATCGTCGACGGCACGCTCACTTCGCTCTTCTCCGGCGGCCACGTGCTGCTCGAAGGCGTCCCCGGCCTCGGCAAGACGCTCCTCGTCCGCACGCTCAGCGAGGTGATGGACCTGTCGTTCAGCCGCATCCAGTTCACGCCTGACCTCATGCCGGCCGACATCCTCGGCACCAACCTCGTCATGGAAGGTCCCGACGGCCGGCGCGCCTTCGAGTTCCAGCGCGGCCCGGTCTTCGCCCATCTCGTCCTCGCCGACGAAATCAACCGCGCCACGCCCAAGACGCAGTCCGCCATGCTTGAGGCCATGCAGGAAAAGCAGGTCACCGCCGGCGGTTCCGTGCGGAAACTGGCGGAACCCTTCTTCGTTCTCGCCACGCAGAATCCCATCGACCAGGAAGGCACCTATCCCCTGCCCGAAGCCCAGCTCGACCGCTTCTTCGTGAAACTCGTCGTGGGGTATCCGACGGCCGGAGACCTCTCGGAAATCCTCACGCGCACGACAGAAGGCCACAAGGCGACGGTCGAAAAGATCATGGACGGCGCCACCTTGCTCGACTTCCAACAACTCGTCCGGCAAGTGCCCGTGGCCTCGCATGTGAAGGACTTCGCCGTGCGCCTTGTGCTGGCCACGCATCCCAAGTCCGAGACGGCCGCTCCGGTGACGAACCAGTATCTGCGCTTCGGCAGCAGCCCGCGCGGTGGCCAATGCCTCCTGCTCGCAGCCAAGGTTCGCGCCCTGACTGAAGGCCGCTACAACGTGAGCATCGACGACATCGTCGTGGTGGCCCCGGCCGTCCTCCGGCACCGCCTCATCCTCAACTTCGAGGCCGACGCCGAAGGCATCACCACCGACCACGTCATCGCCAGCATCCTCAAGGAACTGCCGAAGGAAGCGACCGTGGCAAGGGTGTGACATACGCGAATGCCGAAGGCCAAAGATCGAATGAGCACGTTAGTCAGCGATCAACACACGTCTTCGGAATCGCCGTTCTCCTTCAACTTTCTTCGGACGGTGTTCTCAGTCCCGAAGGGACCTCCGGAAATTAGCCAGCCACAAGGTGGCTGGTTCACCCCCCATCGAGAACCCCGCGTCGCGGAGCGACGCCGGAGCTGATGCCCTCCACCCACACCAGCCTCCACGCCCACGTGGTCTTCAGCACGAAGGACCGTCGTCCTTGGATCGACTTGGCGTGGCGCTCGCGCCTCCACGAATACCTCGGCGGCTTGATCCGAACCGCGCAGGCGATTCCAGAGGCGATCGGCGGAACCGCCGACCACGTCCATCTTCTGATCGGCCTTCGCGCCACGCATGCGCTGGCGACGTTGGTCCAGGACATCAAACAAACCTCCTCGCGATGGATTCACGAAACGATCAATGAAAAGGAGTTCGGTTGGCAGCAGGGTTACGGCGCATTCAGCCTCAGCCCGACGGCCCGCGACGCGGTAAAAGCCTACATCGCCAATCAGGAAGAACATCACCGGACGAAGACGTTCCAGGAGGAATACACGGAGTTCCTCCACAAGAGCGGAGTGAAATTTGATGAACGCTACCTTTGGTGAAATCGTTGCGCTCCGACGTCCCTCCGGGACTCGGGGAATTGAGAACGGACGTTTCCAGCCACCTTGTGGCTGGCTAATCTCCGGAGTGCCTTCGGCACACAGACTAGCGCCGCGAACTTTCAAGAACGTTTGACCATGTCCACCCCCCTTCTCCCTCCCGAACTCCTCCGGCGCCTTGAGCAGTTCCAGCTCCTGGCCGCGCGGCGCACGAAGTCGAACTCGAAGGGCGAGCGGCGGAGCAAGGCCCGCGGGTTGTCCGTCGAGTTTGCGGACCATCGCAACTACGTCCTCGGCGACGACTTCCGGTATCTCGACTGGAACCTCTTCGGCCGGTTGGACCGTCTCTTCCTCAAGCTCTACGAAGAAGAACGCGAGCTGCCCGTCCGCATCTTCCTCGATTCCTCCGAGTCGATGAACTTCGGCAACCCGACCAAGTTCGACTTCGCCCGGCGCGTGGCGGCCGCCATCGGCTACGTCGCTTTGTGCGGGTTCGACCGTGTCTCCGTCGTCCCCTTTCCCACCGTCGGCAACCGCAAGGCCATCGAGCTGGTCAACGAGTCGCCCGCCGCGACCGATCCGTCCCGCGAATCCGCCGCCGCCGGGGCTTTGCGTTCCGTGCGCGGCAAGAAGTCGACCATGCAATACTTCTCCTTGCTGTCCTCGCTGACGGCCGGGGGCGCGGCCGACCTGAACGGTTCCCTCAAACGCGCCGCCATGGAAGCCCGCCAGACCGGCGCGGCCATCGTGCTGAGCGACTTCCTCGATCCGGCCGGATACGAGGACGGACTCAAGGCGCTCGTCTCGCGCGGCTTCCAGGTCAACGCCATCCAGATCCTCGCCCCGGAGGAGGTCGCGCCCACGACCTTTGGCGACCTGCGGCTGGTGGATTCCGAGACGGGTTCGCAACAGGAGGTCACCTTCGGCAAGTTCCGCCTGAAGCACTACCAGGCCACGGTCGACGCGTTCCGGGCCGAGTTGGCGGACTTTTGCAGCAAACGCGGCGTCCACTTCTTCACCTGCACGTCCGACACCTCGCTCGAAGGGCTGCTCCTCCGCCAGTTGCGCGAGGCGGAAGTGTGGGGGTGACGATCTTCAGCGCAGGAAAAGCGACCTTGACGCTGGGTAGGTCGTCGCCTAATCAGTCCCGCAACTTAACTAACCGAACATCATGTCAGAGAAACCCACAGAACAGCGCGTCAAAG
>CANJSG010000188.1 GCA_947476875.1 Verrucomicrobiota bacterium
ACCCACGCGATCAACTTCATCGAGACAAACCAACACCGCCCCTTCCTCTGCTACATCCCGTTCAACACCCCACACAGCCCCTGGGGCGTTCCCAAAGAAGACTGGGAGCGTTTCCGCGGCAGCGAGATTTCCCAACGAGGCAACGCTCCCGCAGCGGAGAATCTCGACGAAACGCGCTGCGTCCTGGCGATGACGGAGAACCTCGACCGCAACGTGGGCCGAGTTCTGGCCCGCCTCGATCAGCTCGGCCTGACCACCAACACCATCGTCGTCTACTTCTCCGACAACGGGCCGAACACCCCGCGTTGGAATGGCGGCATGAAGGGGCGCAAAGGGTCGGTCGATGAAGGCGGCGTGCGTTCGCCTCTCTTCATCCGATGGCCGGGAAGGATTCCCGCCGGTTCCAAACTTTCTGGCATCGCCGGCGCCATCGACCTGATGCCCACGTTGTGCGCGTTGGCGTCAGTCCCGCTTCCGTCCATCAAACCCGTCGACGGCCTGGATCTCTCGAAAAACCTGCTCGGGGGTTCCGGCAACTTGCCCGACCGGCGGATCTTCTCGCACTGGAATGGCGCCGTCAGCGTGCGCACGGCCAAGTTCCGCCTCGATTCCAAGGGCGCGCTCTTCGACATGGAGTCCGATCCCGGCCAGTCCCGCGATGTCGCTGTTGCCAATCCGACGATCGCCGCCGAACTCCGCACCGCTATCGTCGATTGGAGACGCGACGTTTTGGGAACCTTGCGGTTGAAGGATGACCGGCCATTCCCCGTCGGCTATCGCGAGTTTCCCGTCACTCCCCTGCCCGCGCGAGATGGCGTCGCCCACGGCACGGTGAAGCGCAGCGCGAGCGCCCCGAACAGCTCCTACTTCGTCAATTGGACCTCGAAGGACGATTCGATCACCTGGGATGTGGAAGTCGCCACCGACGGCACCTACGACGTGGTCATCGACTACACCTGCCCGCTCGCCGATGCAGGCTCGAAGATCGAGCTTCGCTTCGGTGATTCCGCGATCACCGGGACCGTGGCGCCCGGGTGGGATCCCGCGCTCCACACGAACCAGGACACGATTCCGCGACCGGTGGTCGAATCGCGGATGAAGGACTTCAAGCCGCTCGCCCTCGGCGCGATCACGCTCACCAAGGGACGAGGGCAGCTCACTTTGCGCGCGCTGGAGATTCCCGGAAACACGGTGATGGAAGTCCGTCGCCTGAAGCTGGCCTTGCGTTGATTCGTCGATCGGAGAGTTTCACCTCACACCTCGATGAACCACTCGTCCCTTGCCGCCCTGAAGCTGGCCCTGCTCGTCGTCTTGGCCTTCATCGCATCGCCGGCACCCGCGGCCACGCGACCGCCGAACATCGTCCTCATCGTGGCCGATGACCTCGGCTACTCGGATCTCGGCTGCTACGGCGCCCGCGGCTTCACCACGCCGAACCTCGACCGGATGGCGGCGGGCGGAATCCGTTTCACCAACTTCCTCGTGGCCCAGGCCGTCTGCACGGCGTCGCGCACGGCGTTGATGTCCGGCTGTTATCCTAACCGCCTCGGCATGGCGGGAGCACTCAATCACACCAGCACCAACGGTCTTTCGCCCGAGGAAGACCTGCTGCCCAAGCTGCTCAAGCGCCGAGGCTACGCGACGGCTGCATTTGGCAAATGGCATCTTGGACACCAGCCCAAGTTCATGCCCACGCGGCAAGGGTTCGATGTCTTCGCCGGCATTCCGTATTCCAACGACAACGGTCCGCTCCACCCGTCCGTCCGGGGCATCCCGTCGCTTCCCTGGTATGAGAACGAGACGGTGACCGAGCTCGATCCCGACCAGTCGAAATTCACCTCGCGCCTTACAGAACGCGCCGTCGGCTTCATCAAGGAGAACCGGTCACGGCCTTTCTTCCTCTACCTTCCGCACATCATGCCGCACGTGCCCATCGCCGCGTCCGCCGCGTTTCGCGGAGGTTCCAAGTCCGGCCTCTACGGCGACACCGTGCAGGAACTCGATGCCGGCATCGGCACCGTCCTCGCCACGCTCCGGGAAGTCGGGATCGAACGCGACACGCTGGTCATCTTCCTTTCCGACAACGGACCCTTTCTCAGCTACGGCGACCATGCCGGTTCGGCACGACCCTTCCGCGAAGGCAAGCTGACCGCGCTCGAAGGCGGCGTGCGGGTGCCGTTCATCGTTTCATGGCCGGGCAAGGTTCCGGCTGGGCGCACCAGCGGACAGTTCATCACCGGACTCGATCTGCTGCCGTCGCTTGTCCACTTGGCCGGCGCCGATCTGCCGCGTGCGACCACTGATGGCCAGGATTTGTCCGGCGTCCTGCTCGGCACGCGGGGCGCGGCGGCGCGCGACAGCTTCCTCTACTATTCCGGCCGCGAGCTTCACGCGGTCCGCGAAGGACGTTGGAAACTCCATCTTGCCCACGATTACCTCACCGTGAACGGCCCGCCTGGATCCGGCGGAAAGCCGGCGAACTACGCCAACATGAAGCCCGACTCCATCGAGGAATCCGGCGTGCGCGGCATCGCCAGCCGCCACGGCTATCGCGTGGAGAAGTTCGCCCAAAGCCTCTTCGACCTCGACAAGGATCCAGGTGAAACCGCGGACCTAGCCGGAGCGCATCCGGACATTGTCGGGCGGTTGATGAAGCTCGCCGCAGAAGCGCGGATCGACTTGGGCGACTCGTTGACTGGAGCGCTGGGAGCCAACCTGCGAATCAACGGTCCCATGGCTGGAAAACGATGAAACGACTGCTCGCACTCGCAGCTCTTTTCCTGTGGGTGACACCGGTCGGGTCGTTCGCAGCGACGGCTCCCTCACGCCCCAACGTCCTCTTCGCCATCGCCGATGACTGGGGCTTCCACGCCGGAGCTTACGGGACGCGCTGGGTTAAGACGCCCGCCTTTGATCGGGTTGCGCGCGAAGGACTCCTCTTCAACAAGGCCTACACGCCGAATGCCAAGTGTGCGCCGTCCCGCGCCTGCATCCTGACCGGTCGTAATTCTTGGCAACTCAAGGAGGCCGCCAATCACATCTGCTATTTCCCGCCCGAGTTCAAAGGCTGGGGCGAAGCGCTGGCCGAGAAGGGATGGTTCGTCGGGCACACCACGAAGGGCTGGGGTCCGGGCGTCGCAACCAACGCCCTCGGCCAAGCCCGCAAGATGACCGGCACGGCCTTCAACAGCCGGAAGCTGGCGCCGCCAACCGACTCCATCGGAACGAGCGACTACGCGGGGAACTTCGACACCTTCCTCAACGCGGCGCCGACCAACTCGCCTTGGTGCTTCTGGTATGGAGCCATCGAGCCTCATCGCGGATACGAGTTCGGCTCGGGCGTGGCCAAGGGCGGCAAGAAGCTTTCAGACATCGACCGCGTGCCGGGCTACTGGCCGGACAATGAAACCGTGCGAAACGACATGCTCGATTACGCTTTCGAGGTGGAGCACTTCGACACGCACCTCGGCAGGATGCTGGACAGCCTTTCGAAGAGGGGCCTTCTGTCGAACACGCTCGTCATCGTCACGTCAGACCACGCGATGCCGTTCCCGCGTGTGAAGGGCAACGCCTACGAGTTTTCCAACCACGTCCCCTTCGCCGCGATGTGGCCGGCAGGAATCCAGAAGCCGGGCCGGACGATCGACGATTTTGTGAGCTTTGTAGATATCGCTCCGACTCTGATCGAAATGGCCGGTCTCGGCTGGAAGGAAACGGGAATGGCTCCGCCCGCAGGTCGCAGTCTTACCGGAATTTTCCGCTCGGGGAAATCCGGTCTCGTTGAACCCGCCCGTGACCACGTCCTCATCGGCAAAGAACGCACCGACATCGGGAGGCCCAACGACGCGGGGTATCCCATCCGGGGAATGGTCAAAGACGGGTGGCTCTACTTGAAGAACTACGAATCTTCACGTTGGCCGGCGGGCAATCCGGAGACCGGCTACCTCGACACGGATGCCGGAGCCACCAAGTCGCTCATCCTCGACGCCCGCCGCTCTGCAGGGACCGACCGGTTCTGGGACTACTGCTTCGGCAAACGACCAGAGGTGGAACTCTACGATCTCCGGACTGATCCCGACTGTCTGACCAACCTTGCCGCCAGAGCCACCTCGCCGCCCATTGCTCGACGTCTAGCCCTAGAGATGGAAACCGAGCTGAAAGCCCAAGGTGATCCCCGCATGTCCGGCCAAGGCGCGGTCTTCGACCAATACCTCCACGCTGCGCCGGCCAACGTCGGATTCTACGAACGCTTCATGCGCGGCGAACCCGTCAAGGCGGGCTGGGTCAAGGAGACCGATTTCGAGAAACCCGGCATCCGCTGATTTCCGCACTCGAATCCAAACGTCTGGCACCTAGAGTTCTTCCCATGAACCCCGCCTCACAGAGCTCCCTAAGACTCCTCTTGTCACGAGCCGTGCTCGCCGCGGCCGCTCTGCTCCTGGCCATCACCGCCGCGCACGCGGCCGATCGACCCAACATCGTTCTCGTGATCACGGACGACCAGGGCTTCGGCCCCGTGGGACGCCACGGAAATTCCTGGCTGCGGACGCCGAACATGGACGCGCTGCATGATTCCAGCGTCCGCTTCACCCGTTTCCTTGTGAGCCCCACGTGCGCGCCAACGCGGTCGGCGCTGATGACCGGGCGGCATCCGTTCAAGAACGGCATCACGCACACGATCAATGAACGCGAACGCATGGCGTTGGGCGCCTCGACGCTTCCTCAGGCTCTCAAGAAAGCCGGCTACCAATCCGGCATCTTTGGTAAATGGCACCTGGGCGACGAAGACGCCTATCAACCGGCAGCACGCGGCTTCGACGAGGTGTTCATCCACGGCGCGGGGGGCATCGGCCAGTTCTACGACAACTCCTGCGCCGACGCGCCGAAGAACACCTATTTCGATCCGGTGATCCGGCACAACGGGAAGTTCGTGAAGACCCGGGGCTTCTGCACCGACGTCTTCTTCACGGCTGCGCTTGGCTGGATCAAGGAACGGTCCTCCAAGTCCGAACCCTTCTTCGCCTACATCGCCTCGAACGCCCCCCACTCGCCCTACAACGCGCCCGAGGCGAACAAGAAACGTTTCACCGATCTCGGATTCAAGCCGGGTCCCGCCGGATTCTACGGCATGATCGAGAACATCGACGAGAACGTCGGCCGCCTCATGGCCAAGCTCGCCGAATGGAGGTTGATGACCAACACGGTCGTCATCTTCATGTCCGACAACGGATCCGCCGGTGATGGCCTCGGTCGCGGAGCGCTGGGCTCGATCGGTGCCGGCTCGGCCATGGAAGCGTGGAACGCCGGCATGAAAGGCACGAAGAACTCCGTCGAAGAAGGCGGCGTCCGCGTGCCCTTTTTCGTCCGGTGGGACGGGCACTTCAAGCCCGGCCGGGACATCGACCGCATCGCCGCGCACATCGACATCTTTCCTACGCTCGCGGAATTAACGGGAGCCGCACTGCCCGCAAACCAGGTCGAAGGCCGCAGCCTGCTTCCCCTGATCCGCGATGCCCGGGCCGCCGCGGCGTGGAAGGATCGGATGCTGTTCGACCACGTTGGACGTTGGCCGATCGGTGCGGAACCGAACGCGCATCAGTGGAAGGATTACTGCGTTCGCAACCAGCGCTACCGCCTCGTGAACGGCGCGCTCTTCGACATGCAGGAGGATCCGGGACAGGCCAAGGATGTCGCCGAAAAGCATCCGGAAGTTGTCGCGGAGTTGAAGTCGGCCTACGACCGATTCTGGAAGGAATCACGTCCGATGATGGTCAACGAAGGCGTGCCGATGTCGAAGACCAGGCCGTATTGGGTTGCCTACGAGAAACAGGTCGCCGAAGGGGGAATCCCCGAATGGAAACCACCCGCCCCTTGATTGCCGGAAGAAAGCTCCGTGTAGTGTCATCCACATGAACCGCGCCGTTCCCAGTTCCATCGAAAAGACAAAACCAGCATGGACCGGTTGCGCCGTGCTTTCCCTTGCCGTCGCTCTGCTGGTGGCAGGTTGTGGCGGGAGCGATAAGAGCGCGGACGGCGGGCCACTTCCATCGGCGGGTGCCGCGGCCACCGCTACTGCCAGTGCTCCCGAAGGCATGGCGTGGATTCCCGCCGGCGAGTTCTGGATGGGTGGTCCGGCCGAAAGCCCGATTGCCGAACTCCGGAGCAAGCTTCGCCCGGGCGAACCCGTCTGCACGGGTCTGAGCGGCGGATTCACCGACTGCGAACCCGGGCATCAGACCTACGTCGACGGTTTCTGGATGGATGTCACGGAAGTGACCAACGAGCAGTTCGAGAAGTTCGCCAGAGCGACAGGCTACGTGACCGTCGCCGAGCGGAAGCCGCGTCCGGAAGATTTCCCGGGAGCGGATCCGGCCCTTCTTGTTCCGGGTTCGGTCGTCTTCGTCGCACCGGATTCGCCGGTGATGTTGGACAACCCGCTGCAATGGTGGCGCTACGTTCCCGGGGCGAGTTGGCGGCATCCGGATGGACCGCAGAGCTCGATCACGGCGCGGATGAATTTCCCCGTCACCCATGTGGCGTTCGAAGATGCCGAAGCCTATGCAAAATGGGCCGGCAAGCGCCTTCCCACCGAAGCCGAATGGGAACGCGCCGCACGCGGTGGACTGGAGAAGAAGGCCTATCCATGGGGCGACGATCTGCTGTCGAACGGCAAGTGGCAGTGCAACGCGTTCCAAGGGCGTTTCCCGAACGCCGATGCGGTCGAGGACGGTTTCAAGGGAATCGCGCCCGTGCGCCAGTTCGCGCCGAACGCCTACGGTCTCTACGACGTTGCGGGCAATGTGTGGGAGTGGTGCAGCGACTGGTTCCGCCCGGACACCTACGCCAAGCTCGGCCCGGGAGTCGCCCGCAATCCAAAAGGTCCCGGTGACAGTTTCGATCCCGATGAGCCGGGCATTCCCAAGCGGGTCCAGCGCGGCGGATCGTTCCTCTGCAGCAACCAGTATTGCGCCCGTTACCTGGTCGGAACCCGCGGCAAAGGAGCGATCGACACGGGCAGCGTCCATGTTGGTTTCCGCTGCGTCCGAGACGGAAAGAACCCCGCTTCCGCCAAGCCCTGATCTCTCCCAGCCCTTGAAAAACTGCCGCTTGCATCGGCGGTTTCGGTGAGCAATTTCCGGGATGCGTTTCATGAAATGGGCCCTCGCGGGCGTCTGTTTGTTCTCCGGAATCGGCATGCAAGCTGCGGATTGGGCCCAATGGCGTGGTCCCACCCGCGACGGCATGGTCCCCGCCGGCGCCCTCCCACCTTCCATTGCTGAAGCCGCATTGAAGAAACAGTGGCGGATTCCGCTGGGCTCAAGCTACTCGGGACCGATCATCGGCGGCGACCGCGTTTTCGTGACCGAGTCCAGCAACAAGACCCACGAAGTCGCCTTCGCGTTAGATTGTGCGTCCGGAAAAATCCTCTGGCGCGCGGAATGGGAGGGCTTCCTCAAGGTGCCCTTCTTCGCCAAGGCGAACGGTGATTGGATCCGGTCGACACCCGCCACGGACGGCGAGCGGCTCTATGTCGGCGGAATGCGCGACACCCTTGTCTGCCTCGACGTGAAGACGGGCCGCGAGATCTGGAAGAAGGATTTCGTGAAGGAGATGAAGGCCCCGGTGCCCGATTTTGGCTTTGTCTGCTCTCCCCTGATCATCGGTGACGCGGTCTACGTGCAGGCTGCAGCCAGCTTTGTGAAACTCGACAAGGCCACCGGCGCCGTCATCTGGCGTTCGCTGAAAGACGAAGGCGGCATGATGGGAAGCGCCTTCAGTTCACCCGTCATCGGCGTGGTTGGAGGCCGTGAACAACTGCTCGTTCAAGGCCGAGCGAAACTGTCCGGGGTGGCTCCCGCTGACGGGAAGATCCTCTGGGAGCAGTCCATCGAGGCCTTTCGTGGAATGAACATCCTCACGCCGACCGTCTGGAAGGACGCGATTTTCACCTCGGCCTACGGCGGAAAAACCCAACTGCTCGCGGTTCAGGGCGCCACCGACAACCCGAGGGCGGCCACCGCATGGAGCCTCAAACTGGAGGGTTACATGTCGTCGCCGCTGCTGATCGGCGACCATGCCTACCTGCATCTTCGCAACCAGAAGTTCGCCTGCGTCGACCTTTCGACCGGCAAGCTCGCCTGGGAGACGGACCGCAAATTCGGCAAATACTGGAGCATGATCAGCAACGGCAAGGAGATCTTCGCCCTCGACGAAGACGGGACCCTCCTCCGGATCGAAGCGGACCCGAAGGCCTTCAAGCTGATCGAAAAACGCAAAGTGTCCGATGGAGAAAGCTGGGCCCACCTGGGCGTCTCCGACAAACAGCTCTTCGTGCGCGACCTGACAGGACTGTCTGTTTTTAGCTGGAACTGACACCCGGTTCTGGTGCCATCGGGGGTAGCCATGCGGACCCAACGTCGATTCACCATTCCGGCATTTTCCCCGGCTGTCGCGCTCGGTTTGCTTCTGCTGTCCAGCGCGGCGAGCCTTCGGGCGGCGACCAACGTCCTCACGGCTAAGGCGATTATGGACCGCATGATCGCCTCTTCCGGCAAGACCAACGACCAGCTCATCCTGACAAACTATCATTTCGTCCGATGGGACGTCTCCGAGGAGATCGACAAG
>CANJSG010000189.1 GCA_947476875.1 Verrucomicrobiota bacterium
ACGACCGTAAGCGTCAGCGTCCTGCACACCGACTGCGCGCAAGCCGATGCCTGGGCGGCCGCTCTGAACGTGATCGGTGTCGAGCAAGGTCTGCCGCTGGCAGAGAAGCTTGGGTTGGCAGCGCAGTTCGTGGTCGCGGAACCGGGCAACCGGTCACGGGTTGTCCAGAGCAGCGTGTGGCGGTCGCGGTAGGCTCCCGATCCGAAACATGGGCATGTTCCAGATTGATACACCTCTTCGCTTCCCACAAGACATCTGAGGGAGTAGGAAGAAAAGCGGCAAGCCGGCTGCTAATCAACTTTCAGTGCACTGGACAGACCGACAACGACCGCCTGGTATCAGGCCATGAAGAACTGCACCCCATCCAAGCAGGCCATGCTGCCCGTTCGATTGAGGTGGGCTAGAACGATCGTCTTCCAGCGATCCGGAATCATGATGTAAGAAAAGGACCACCTGTCCCGAAATGACCACCGAGCAAACAAACAAACCGAACAATCTCCTCGAGGGATACGTGCCGGACAATTTCTTCGACGAGATGGTATCGGGCACCGGGGAAGTCCGGCCGCACTACAAGCGTTTCCAGGAACTCTTCGCGGGGATCACGCTCAAGGAGTTCACCCAGCGCTGCCAATCGGTCGACCTGGCCTTCCTTCGTCAGGGCGTGACGTTCAACGTCTACGGGGATTCCCAGGGCACGGAGAAGATCTTCCCGTTCGACCTGCTGCCCCGGATCATCCCGGCCAGCGAATGGGCGATGCTGGAACGCGGCCTGGTCCAACGGATCACGGCGCTCAACCTCTTCCTCCACGACATCTACCACGAACAGAAGATCGTGAAGGACGGCGTCATCCCGGCGTCCTACATCCTTTCCGGAAAACATTTCCGGCGGGAGTTCACCAATTTCCAGGTTCCGAAAGACATCTACATCCACGTCTGCGGCACCGATCTCATCCGCGGCGGCAATGGCGAGTGGATGGTTCTCGAGGACAACGGCCGCTGCCCGTCGGGGGTGAGCTACGTCCTGGAGAACCGCCGCGCCCTGAAACGATCGTTCCCGGGGATGTTCGAACACATCGGGATCCGGCCCGTGGAGCAGTATGCGGAGGAGCTTCTGAAGTCGCTCCAATACATCGCCCCGGCCGGCGTCGCCGATCCGACGATCGTCCTGCTGACTCCGGGCGCCCACAACAGCGCCTACTTCGAGCACACCTATCTCGCCCGCCAGATGGGCATCGAGATCGTCGAAGGCCGGGACCTCGTCGTCCGTGACACCCGGGTGTTCATGCGCACCACGAAAGGCCTGCAGCCCGTTCACGTGATCTACCGCCGTATCGACGACGACTTCCTGGATCCGACCGTCTTCCGCCCGGATTCCGCGCTCGGCGTCCCGGGCCTGATCCACGCCTACCGGGCCGGCAACGTTTCCCTGGCCAACTCGGTCGGCACCGGCATCGCCGACGACAAGGTCATGTATTACTTCGTGCCCCGGATGATTAAGTATTACCTGGACCAGGATCCCATCATCCCGAACGTCCCCACCTATCTGGCCAGTGAGGAAGCCGACAAGAAGTATATGCTGGAGCATCTCCCGGAGCTCGTCGTGAAGGCCGCCAACGAATCCGGCGGCTACGGCATGCTCATGGGTCCCAAGGCGTCGAAGGAAGAGATCGAGAAGTTCCGGGTCGCGATCGAGGCCGATCCCCGCAACTACGTCGGCCAGCCTATGATCTCGCTGTCGCGGCACCCGACGCATGTCGACAACGGTTTCGAAGGCCGCCACATCGACCTCAGGCCCTACATCGTCTACGGCGAGAAGATCAGCATCGTGCCGGGCGGACTTACCCGGGTAGCGCTTCGCAAGGGATCACTCGTGGTCAATTCCTCCCAAGGCGGCGGCAGCAAGGACACCTGGGTCCTCTACGGCGACGAATGATTCCCCGAAGCGCAGCCGGACATCCGCTCGTTCCATTTCAATAATCCCTTCAAATGCTTTCCCGAGTCGCCAACTGCCTCTTCTGGATGTCCCGCTACGTCGAGCGTTCCGAAAACATCGCACGCATCGTCGACGTCAACCTCCAGCTCCTGCTCGATTTTCGCGATCTGGACGAACACCGGCTGGCGGAACACTGGCTCCCGATCATCCAGGCGACGGGGGACGAAGAAGCCTTCTTCAAGCTCCACAGCAAGGCCACCGGCCAGACCGTCACCGAGTTCCTGGTTTTTCAGGCCGAGAATCCGAACTCCATCGTCTCCTCGATCTCCGATGCCCGTGAGAACGCCCGGATGGTGCGGGACCAGATCACGAGCGAGTTCTGGGAGGAACTGAACCGTCTCTACCTGTTCGTCCGGTCAAGACAGGCCCGCGACCTGTGGAACTCGAGCCCGTTCGACTTTTTCCAGGAGATCAAGGCCACCTCCCTCCGGCTTCAGGGGATGGCGGACGCCACCCTCATGCGCAACGAAGGCTGGCTCTTCATGCAGCTCGGCAAATACATCGAACGCGCCGACAAGACGTCGCGGATCCTTGATGTCCGGTATCAGACGCTTCCCGAACATGGCGTTCCAAAAACCATCGGACAGGAAGAGGTGCTGGAATGGTCGGCGATCCTGAATTCATGCAGCGCGTGGGACGCCTACAAGTCGATCCACGGCGCGGAAGTCCATCCGAAGCTTGTCGCCGAATTCCTCCTGCTCTCGGAGGACTTCCCCCGTTCGTTCGAGATGTGCATCGAACAGTTCAACCAGTCCTTGCGGAAGATCTCGGCCGTTCCTGACGGGCGCTTCAGCAACGAGGCCGAACGCCTCACGGGTCGTCTGTTGGCCGAAGTGCAGTTCTGCACCATCGACGAGGTCTTCGAACGCGGACTGCACCAGTATCTCGACGATCTTCAGCTCAAGCTGAACGCCATCGGCGCGGCCATCTTCACCGCCTACTTCTTCCAATCGATCAAAACGATGGATGAGGAGATCTTCGTCCAGCAGGAGGAGCAGCAGCAACAGCGGGCGATTCAAAACGAAGAATTCAAAATGAAAAATAGCGGCGCCATCGGCACACGGGTTCTCAATTTTTAATTCCCCATTTTTAATTCCTCCAGATGTCGATCCACGTCGCGCTCCACCACAAGACCCACTACACCTACGACAAGCCGGTCGGGCATGGACCGCATGTCGTCCGCCTGAGGCCGGCGCCGCATTGCCGGACGAAGATCCTGAGCTACTCGCAGAAGATCATCGGCGGCGAACACTTCATCAACTGGCAGCAGGATCCCTTCGCCAACTGGAACGCCCGCCTCGTCTTCCCCGACAAGATGAAGGAGTTCTGCGTCGAGGTGGAGGTGGTGGCCGAGATGGCGGTCTACAACCCGTTCGACTTCTTTCTCGAGGACAGTGCGCAGATCTACCCTTTCGCCTACGACAAGGGTCTCAAGAAGGAACTCCTACCCTTCATGGAGTTGCCGGCTCCCACGCCGCACATGCTCAAGCTGGTGGACGAGTTGATGGCGGTCTATCTCCTGAAGGGCGCCCGCACGAATGATTTTCTCGTCGAGGTCAACCAGCGCATCCAGAAGACGGTCAAATACACGATCCGGCTCGAACCGGGAGTGCAGTCGCCGGAGGAAACGCTGACCAAGTTGAGCGGATCCTGCCGCGACTCGGCCTGGCTGCTGGTGGAGGTCATGCGATCGATGGGCTTGGCCGCTCGCTTCGTCAGCGGCTACCTCATCCAGCTCGCGCCGGATTTGAAGTCGCTCGACGGCCCCAGCGGCACCGAGGTGGATTTCACCGACCTGCACGCCTGGTGCGAGGTCTATCTGCCCGGCGGAGGATGGATTGGTTTGGATCCAACCTCCGGCCTCCTCGCCGGCGAAGGCCATATCCCGCTTTCCTGCACGCCCGAGCCCAGCAGCGCCGCGCCCGTGACCGGTGCCGTGGACAAGTGCGAATCGAAGCTCGACCACGAGATGAAGGTGACTCGTGTCTACGAATCGCCGCGCGTCACCAAGCCTTACACCGACGAGCAGTGGAACGACATCGAGGTGCTCGGCCACGTCATTGATGACGACCTTAAGAAGCACGACGTCCGCCTCACGATGGGAGGCGAGCCGACGTTCATTTCGATCGACGATCCTGACGGCCCCGAGTGGAACTTTACCGCTACGTCGCAGAAGAAGCGCAACCTCTCCGACACGTTGCTCAAGCGGCTCCGGGGAAAGTTCGCGCCCGGTTCGCTCGTCCACTACGGACAGGGCAAGTGGTATCCCGGTGAATCGCTCCCGCGCTGGGCTTTCGGCTGCTATTGGCGCAAGGACGGTCAACCCATATGGCAGCGCGACAGCCTGATCGCCGAGGAGTCCGCCAACTACAAACACGGCGTCGACCATTCAACGAAGTTCATCAATGCCCTGAGCGCCAGACTGGGCGCGGATCCCAAGTGGATCATCCCCGGCTTCGAAGACCCCTTCCACCACGTTTGGAAGGAACGCCAACTCCCCGCCAACATCAATCCGCACAAGGCCAACCTGAAGGATGAGGAAGAACGCGTCCGACTTGCAAAGATCCTGGAGAAAGGCCTCGACAGCATCGTAGGCCATGCCCTGCCGATCCAACGGTCCTGGGTTGATCACGCGCCCGTCTGGGTCAGCGGCCCGTGGTTCCTGCGCTCGGAACGGATGTATCTCGCGCCCGGTGATTCCCCGATGGGACTGCGTCTTCCGCTCGATTCCCTGCCCTGGGTGACCAAGTCGGACTATCCCTACATCAACGAACTCGATCCAACGGCCCAACGTCTACCGTTGCCCTCAGCCGACGAGTTTCGCCAACGCTATCTCCGCACCGAGACGCCCGAACGTCGTCACGCCGCCACGCTCCGCCAGCGCGGTCAAACCGCGGACGATGCCAGGAAACAGGCCCTCCGCGACGACCCGACCCGGCAGCCGAAGACCGGCGAATCCGCTTCGTGGATCGTCCGCACCGCGCTGTGCGTCGAACCCCGCAACGGCAAGCTCCATGTCTTTATGCCGCCTGTTGCCACGCTGGAGGACTATCTGGAGATCGTCGCCGCGGTCGAAGACACCGCCGAACAGCTGCAGACCCCCGTCGCCATTGAAGGCTACACGCCGCCGCGCGATTCGCGTCTCAATGTCCTGAAGGTCACGCCTGATCCCGGCGTGATCGAAGTGAATCTTCATCCCAGCAAAACATGGGACGAACTCGTGGACCGCACCACCGTGCTCTATGAGGAAGCGCGTCAGACCCGGCTCGGCACGGAGAAGTTCATGGTCGACGGACGCCACACCGGCACCGGCGGCGGCAACCACATCCTCATCGGCGCGGAGAACCCGACCGATTCCCCGGTCCTGCGCCGTCCCGACCTGCTCCGCTCGCTCATCGCTTATTGGCAGAACCATCCTTCGCTCAGCTGGCTATTCAGCGGATTGTTCATCGGCCCCACTTCTCAAGCGCCGCGTGTCGATGAATCGCGGAACGATTCACTCTACGAACTCGAGGTCGCCTTCAAGGAACTCGATCGGCAGATCGGTTTCTCCGGGGGCAAGAACGTTCCGCCCTGGCTGGCGGATCGCCTGTTCCGCAACCTCCTCACCGATTCCAGCGGCAACACGCACCGGGCCGAATTCAGCATCGACAAGCTCTACTCGCCCGACGGCAGCGCGGGCCGACTGGGCCTTGTCGAGATGCGCGCCTTCGAAATGCCGCCGCATGCGCGCATGAGTCTCGCCCAGCATCTGCTGTTGCGCGGCCTGGTAAGCAAGTTCTGGAAGAAGCCCTACACGAACGACCTCGTTCGCTGGGGCACCGACATCCATGACCGCTGGATGCTCCCGCACTTCTGCGAGACGGATTTCAAGGACGTCGTCCGCGACCTGTGCGACGCCGGCTATCCGTTCGAGTTCGACTGGTTCGCGCCCCACTTCGAGTTCCGTTTCCCGCGCATCGGCGACTTCGCGCAACGCGACGTCCACGTCGAACTCCGCACCGCCCTCGAACCGTGGCACGTCCTCGGCGAAGAAGGCGCCGCTGGCGGAACGGTCCGCTACGTCGACAGCTCGCTCGAACGGTTGCAGGTGAAAGCCCGTGGCCTCGTCGGCGACCGGTTCGCCCTCACGGTCAACGGCCGCCGGGTGCCGCTTCACGACACCGGCACCAACGGAGAAGCGGTCGCCGGAGTCCGCTATCGGGCATGGCAACCACCCAACTGTCTGCAGCCCACCATTGGCGTCCATGCCCCGCTCGTGTTCGACCTTTACGACACGTGGAACAAACGGTCGCTCGGCGGTTGCCAATACCATGTCGCCCATCCCGGCGGCCTCAGTCACGACACCTTTCCGATCAACAGCTACGAGGCCGAGAGCAGACGTCTGTCGCGGTTCTTCACCCAGGGCGCAACCCAACGGCGGTTCATGCCCAAGACAGAACCGGTGAACACCGATCTTCCGTTCACACTCGACCTGCGTGCCTGATTTCCAACAGCAGTCGAACGACGGAACTGGCCTCCCAGGGCAGGAACCGGTAGTCACTCCGCGACGCATGACGGCCAAGCCCGCCGACATTTCAACAGAATCTGCCACCGCCCGGCTCCTGGAAGGCTACACCCCGGAATCCGGGGTCTTCGATGAGCTGATGGGCCGTGATGGCGGGCTCAAGCCCGCCTACATTCCGCTGCTCGAAGCTCTCGGCCGCCACACTCCCGAGGACCTGCAACGGCGCTGGGAAACGGGTCGGCGAATCATCCACGAACAGGGCATCACCTATAACGTCTACGGCGATCCTCGCGGCATGGAACGCCCGTGGCAGATGGACCCGATCCCATTCGTGATAGGCCATCAGGAATGGCAGTCGCTGGAGAAGGCCCTCATCCAGCGAGCCACGCTGATCAACAAGATCCTGGCCGATTGCTACGGGCCCCAGACCTTGATCCGCAGTGGCTGGCTGCCTCCGGCGTTGGTCTTTGGTCAGCCGGATTTCCTCAGGCCGTGCCACGGTCTGAGGCCGCCAAACGACAACTTCCTTCATCTCTATGCCGCCGATCTGGCCCGCTCGCCTGACGGCCAATGGTGGGTCATCTCGGATCGAACCCAGATTCCGACCGGTGCCGGCTACGCGTTGGCGAACCGCCTGGTCACATCGCGCGTCTTGCCGGAACCGTTCCGTGACTGCCACGTGCAACGGCTCGCCGGATTCTTCCGCGCGCTCCAAGGAACTCTCGCCGGAATGGCATCCCGTCGGACGGACAATCCCCGCGTCGTCCTGCTGACCCCCGGGCCCTACAACGAGACCTATTTCGAGCAGGCGTGGCTGGCGCGCTATCTCGGCTACGCCCTGGTTGAAGGCCAGGACCTCACCGTCCGCGATGACCGGGTTTTCCTGAAAACGCTCAGCGGCCTGGAGCCTGTCGACGTCATTCTACGCCGCGTCGACGACGAGTTCTGCGATCCGCTGGACCTGCGCAACGACTCGATGCTCGGCGTCCCCGGATTGGTCGAAGCCCTCCGCGCGGGCAACGTCTCCGTGGCGAACGCTCTCGGCACCGGCATCCTGCAAAGCCCCGCCTTCCTTTCGTTCCTTCCCGGCTTATCGCGGCAGATCCTCGGCGAAGATCTCAAGCTTCCTTCCGTGGCGACGTGGTGGTGCGGACAGAAGTCGGCCCAGTCCTACGTCCTCAAAAACCTCGATGACCTCTTCGTAAAACCCGCTTTCCGGACCCATCTCAAAGGAAGCGATCCGGAACGACGCCTCGAAGGCGCGGCGCGCGAGGCTTTGGAGAAACAGATCCGCTTTCAGCCGCACCTGTTCGTCGGTCAGGAGCGCGTGCGCTTCGCCACCGCTCCGTCATGGAACGGCGAATCCCTCTCGGCCCGGCCCGTCGGCCTTCGGGTTTATCTCGTCGCGACCAAGGACGGCTATCAGGTGATGCCCGGCGGACTCACCCGCCTCGCGCCGAGCGCGAACGGCCGATTCATCTCCATGCAGAAGGGCGGTTCCAGCAAGGACACATGGATCCTGAGCGAGGAACCGGTCGACGAGGTGACGTTGCTGCAGACCTCCAGCCAGGAAGTCGAGCTGCGCCGCGTCGGGAACAATCTGCCAAGCCGCATGGCCGATAATTTCTTCTGGCTCGGCCGCTACTCCGAACGCTGCGACGCCACCGCCCGCCTGCTCCGGAGCACCCTGCTCCGCTTCAACCCCGAGAGCGCCGGCAGCGCCGCACCGTTGCTGGAACCCCTCCTGATCACGCTCTTCAAGCAGGGACAGATCGGGGCGCTGGAAGACCAGCCGGAACTCCGCAGTAATCCGGCCGCGCTGGAAGCGGAACTGCTCGCGGCCATCTTCGATGCCGAACGCCGCAGTTCACTGCGGGGCATTACGGACAATCTACAACGCCTCGCGATGGTCATCCGGGACCGCACCTCGAACGACCTCTGGCGTTCCGTCAGCCAGCTCGGCGAGAAGCTTGCGACATCCACCGCGAACCTCGCGATGCTCCCCGGTGACGCCGTGGGCGTGATCAACCAACTCCTTCTCGGCATCGCGGCGTTCCACGGCATCGCCCGCGAGAACATGACCCGGGCACAGGGTTGGCGGTTC
>CANJSG010000190.1 GCA_947476875.1 Verrucomicrobiota bacterium
CTGACGAAGCCGAAGCCGCTTTTGACCGGGCCAAGGCCGAAGCGCCCCTGTCGGCTGCGGTGATGCTCGACTACGCGCGTTTCGAGGCCGCTCGCGGAGAAACCGCGAAAGCGCTGCACCTCCTGCATGTGGTTCTAGGAACCGACCCGAAGCATTCGATGCTGTGGAGGTTTGGCGCCCAGATCCTGCTTCAAAAACCCGAGCTCGGTGAGATCGGCGATCAGTGGACAAGCGAGGCGTTGAATCATTTCCCGGCTGATCGCGAGCTGCTCTCCGCTCGGGGCGAGATTCTCCTTTTGACGGGACACGCCAATGAAGCCGCAACCCTCCTTGAGCAGGCGGCGAAGGCGGGTGGTCCGAGACTGGTGGCGGCAGACGCGGTGTGCCGCCTGGTGAACGGAGGGGCTCTGTCGACGCCGGTCGCCGACACGGAAACGACCCGCGAGTTCCTTGTCTGGTATCGGCGCCTCGTCCAGTGGCAGGCGTCCGGTGTCGTGGGAGCCCTGAACGAGGCGTTGCCTCGGATCGAGGTTTCGCTGCCGAAAGCCGGAGCGGTCATCCGCAGTGTCCTGGCCGAAGCCGCCGCGTGATTCCTCGACCGGATTGTGTTTTCTCACGGGCTGCGATCAATCCCCACCCGGTGGGGTCGGGTTGACCTATCGAGCCCAGGCAAGGGCAAGGGCCGGGGTTCTTTGGCGCTCGGAGATCTTCCCATTGCCGTTTCACAGTTTGTCCTGCCTTCGATCCCTCCAACGAACATCCCGCTCAAGTATTCCAGCAGGAGAACGATAGTAGACGGTGATGCCAGAAAAGTTGCGCGCCGTTGGACCGGGACTTTGAAGGCTTAGAGCAATGAAGACGGAGTCAATTATGAGATCAATCGAAACGAAAATGGCGGCTCTCGCGACGGTAACCATGCGAATTGTCGCCGCGTTCGCCTTGCTGCTCGTCCTGGGAACCTCGTCGGCCTTCGCGGCCGCGCCCGTGCTGACCGTGACCAACGCAGTCACCATGCCCGAGGATGATTCCTTTAACCTGGGTTTTTCCGTTTCGGATTCCGACTCGGCGGTCTTCACGGTCGTCGTGACCGCCCGCTCGTCGAACACGAACCTGATCCTGAACAGCGGCCTTGTGCCAAGCGGTGCCGGCGCGAACCGGACCCTCCAGATCAATCCGCTCCCGCACAAGTTTGGCACGGCCACGATCACCTTGGTTGCGACGGATGGCGCCGGCGAGAGCTCGACCAACACGATCGCCCTCACCGTCACGTTCGTGAACCAGTTGCCCACCTTCTCGTCCGCGATCACCGACAAGACCATCCGCGAGGACGCCGCAGCGACGAACTTCAACTTCACCATCGCGGATTTTGAAACGGCGGCGGGCAGCCTGACCCTGGGGGCGACGTCGACGAACACGGCCTTGATCCCGAATGGAAACATCGCCGTGGGCGGTTCCGGGGCCAGCCGGACGTTGACCCTGACTCCTGCGGCCAATCTCTTTGGAACCAGCCTCATCAGGGTGATTGTCACTGATGGAAACGGCGGAACTACGACCAATGACTTCATCGTCACGGTTCTCTCGGTGAACGATGCTCCGGCCTACACGCTCTCGACCAACCGGGTGGCGGTTGCTGAAGACGCCGGGCTGGTGACGATCTCAAACTTCCTCACATCGATCTCGGTCGGGCCGTCCAACGAATCGAGCCAGAGCAACTGGCTCGTTTTAACGTATTCGAGCAACCTCTTCGCGCAGGTCCCGGCGGTCGATTCCAACGGCACGTTGACGTTTCAGATGGTCACGAACGGTTTTGGGACGAACATCGTCGGCGTGACCGTGTTCGATGATGGTGGGACTGCCAACGGGGGTGTTTCACGTTTGAGCAATGCCGTGACATTCGCGATTTCGGCCGTCAATGACGCGCCGGTTTTTACGAACCTGATCAGCAACCTCACGATCAACGAAGATGCCGGACGCACCAATCTCCCGTTCGCGTTTTTTGATGTCGATGATGCGCTGACAGCCATTGTTTTCACTGTGACCTCGACAAACCAGAATCTTGTTCCCAACACAAATCTGGTGGTAAGCGGGACGGGTTCTTCCCGGACTCTTGGGTTGACGGCTCTGACCAATGCCAACGGGGTCACCGAGATTTCAGTGGTTGCAACGGATCCGGCCGGGGCTTCGGCGACCAATCGGTTTGTGCTGACGGTTACCGCCGTCAATGATCTGCCGAGACTGAGCGCGATTTCGACCAGGACCATGCTCGAAGACGGCGCTGCGACGAATGTCGCGTTCACCGTTTCCGATCCGGATACGGATGTTACCAACATCACCGTTACTGCCACGGTGGCTCCGACCAACATCGTCAGTCTCTCGGTCACCAATCTGGACGGAACCAACCGGATCGTGATCGCGACGCCGTTCACCAATGCGAACGGAAATGTGACCATTACCTTGGTGGCGTCTGATGGAGTCGGCTCGACGACGAACACGTTCCTGTTGACGGTGACGGCGGTGAACGACGCGCCGACGTTCACGCTGTCGACGAACCTCTTGTCGGTGGCGGAGGACGCCGGGGCGGTGCGGGCGACGAACTTCCTGGCCGGGATCACGTCCGGGCCGACCAACGAGGCCGGGCAGACGTGGGCCTTCACGGTGACCACGACGACCAACGGGTTCGCGTATGCGGCCCTGCCGGCGGTGGCGACCAACGGGCTTCTGACCTTCCAGACGGCGACCAACCAGAACGGCAGCAACCTGGTGACGGTGGTGATGACCGACTCGGGCGGGAGCGCCAACGGCGGCGTGGCCGTGCTGACCAACACCTTCAGCATCGTGGTCGAAGCTGTGAATGATCTTCCTAGGATCAGCGGTCTCTCGACCAACTTGATCTACCGCGAAGACACTTCGACCAACTTCTCCTTCACCATCTCCGACGTGGAAACGGCGGCGACTAATCTCACCTTGGCCGTCTCCTTGAGCGACACCAACTTGGCGGATGTGACCATCACCGGCTCCGGAGCCAGCCGTGGCCTGGCCTTTGCACCCAAGACCAACGCCAATGGCTCGGCGGTCGCGACCCTGGTGATTGGCGATGGAACCGTCAGTGTGACGAACACCTACGACGTAACGGTCTTGTCCGTGAACGATGCGCCCACATTCAGCTTGGGACTCGCCAGCGTCACGGCCGACAAGTTCGGCGTGGCGGTGACGGTGGCCAATGCCGCGACCAACGCGTTCATCGGAGCAACCAATGAAGCTGGCCAGACCGTCAGTTACTCCGTCAGCAACAGCGCGTCCGGGTTGTTCATCGCCCAGCCGGCCATTGGCACGAACGGAACGCTCACCTTCACTCCCGGTTCCACCGGCGGCAACGTGACGGTGACGGTGCGCGCCGTCGACTCGGGCGGCACGGCCAACGGCGGTGTCGACACATCGGCCGGACAGACATTCACCATCGTGATCCCCGACAATCCGTTCCCGTATCTTGCGGGTCGGTTCTCGGGATTGTTCTACGAGACGAATGCTCTGGCCCACGACAGCTCGGGCTACTTCAGCTTCGTGCTGGGGTCCAGTGGCACATTCACCGGCTACGCGCTGCGCTCCGGGACGAGCAACCAGTTCGCCGGCCAGTTCAGCATCTCTAATGCGAACGCGGTCGCAGCGATCTCCAACACGACGGTCACGCTCCACATGACCATCGACACGGGCGGCAATTGGACCGAATCCGTCTCCGGTGTGGCCTCGAACTCATCCTCGTGGACGTCCGCCTTGCTTGGCTACCTGCAGGTTCATTCGGCCGCGTTCCAGACGGATCTGGCGGGTGAATACAACGTGGCGGTGCCGGGATTTGCGAATGCGGCCACCGGCCCGGCCGGCAGCGCGACTTTGAGCCTGACCGTCAGCAATAATGGAACCGTGGTTCTGGGCGGTTACCTGGCCGATGACACCGCCGTCATTCAGCGTTCCCACATCTCACGGGCTGGTCTGTATCCGCTCTACGTTCCAGCCTATGCGGGCGGTGTGAACGGCTCCCTGTCTGGCTGGCTCGAGTTCAGCGGCGGAGGCCTCAACGCCTTCGCCGCCGGTTCGGACCTCACGTGGATCAAGAAGACGGGAGGGGTCCAATACACGGCCGGATTCACGAACCAGTCGGCAGTCGTCGGATCGATCTATGATTCGTCGCTGACGGCGCTTCTCACCCTGTCCAGCGGCCAGGTCATCCTCGCCGGGGGCAACCTCTCCACAGCGATCACCAACTCGGTGACGATCTCCCACGATGTGATCACGGTGGATCCTACTGCGACCAACGGCCTCGTCCTGGCCTTCGACCGGGCCGGCGGCGAAATCCGCGGCAGCTTCGTCAACGCCGGGACGACCAACCTGATCTACAGCGTGATCCTGCAATCCACCAATCAGGCTCGCGGATACTTCATCGGACCGAGCCAGGGCGGGTCGTTCCTCATGAAGTAACCCGCTGCATCTAGCCGTCTGATTCCATTCGCAACAGGGCCGTCCTCCGGGACGGCCCTGTTTCTTTTCGATGCGGGGAGGGCGGGTGGAAGGTGAGCGCGCCTCACGGGAACCGTTGCGGAGTTAGTTCCCCATGCCATCCGTTCGGGCGGCTTATCGCCGTGGCATCCCTGTTGCTAGGAAGACAGGCATGAAGGGATTCAACGGATTCGGGCAATTTTTTGCCTACTGTCGGATGGGCTCGCGGCAATTTTGTTCTCTCGCCGTGCGCTCCTTGGCCGGGGCGCTGGGCGTCGTCCTGGTATCGGTCGCCCACGCTCAGGACTCGTCGGTGGGTCTCCGGATGGTTCCGGAGCTCATGTTGATGGCCCCTGCTGGCACTTCGAATATCCTGCAGGCCTCGTCCAGCCTCGGGGGCACTTGGTCCAATCTGGCGAATCTCTACTTCGCGTCGACCAATCCAGTGACCGTGGTCGACCAGCGTCCTGGGCTGGCTTCTCAACAGTTTTACCGTCTTTTCAGGATAACTGCCGATCCTACCAATCAGCCCCCGTTTGCCGCCCCGACGTCCAACCTGGTGTGGATCGTTCCAGGGTCATTCCTGATGGGCAGTCCGGTCCAGGACTCGGATCGTAACAGCATCGAAGAACCTCCGACTTTCGTCACCCTGACCAAGGGCTGGTTCATGGGGCAGTTCGAAGTCACGCAGGGGGAATACGTGTCGGTCGTCGGGAGCAATCCGAGCGAGTTTGCGGGTGACCCGAAACGGCCGGTGGAGACCGTGTCCTGGCAGCAGGCGACCAATTACTGCCGCCTTCTCAACATCCGGGAAGCAGCCGGAGGAAGACTCCCCGGCGGTTGGGCTTACCGGCTCCCGACCGAAGCCGAATGGGAGTTTGCGGCGCGTTCCGGTGGAACCAACCGCTTCAGCTACGGCTATGACACGAACTACGTCTCGCTTGGCCAGTATGCCTGGGGCTCGGGCAACTCTGCGGCCGCCACGCAGCCGGTCGGCGGAAAGCAGCCCAATGCCTGGGGCCTCTACGACATGTCCGGCAACGTCAGCGAGTGGTGCATGAACTGGTTTGAAATCTATCCTGGCGGTTCCGTAACGGATCCGGCGGGTCCTGCCACGGGTTCTACCAAGGTCGCCCGAGGGGGTTCCTACGACGACGCGCCGCCGGACCTCCGCCTTGCGGCGCGCCGGGAGTTTGACTACGCCACGGCCTACAAACTGTTCGGCCTCCGGGTCGTCCTTGCCCGGATTCCCTGAGATTGATCGCCAAGATCTGGCATGCGTCTGCGGCGCGGGCTTTCGTTTTGATCCGGCCTTTGACAGGGGGCCTATGATCGGCAATTTGGCGGTCATGAAACGATTCGTCGCCGCACTTTCGATCCTTGGCCTGATTGTCTCCACCGCTTCCTCCGCCGACAGCGCGGCCTTTGAAGTGGGCGGCCTGAAGTTCACCAAACCCGCGTCGTGGAAATCCGTCGAGCCGTCTTCCCCGATGCGCAAGGCGCAGTTGACGATTCCCAACAAGGAGGGCAAGGGCGACGGCGAAGTCCTCTTCTTTCATTTCGGCGCGGGCAACGGCGGCGGAACCCAGGCGAACGTCGACCGTTGGTTCGGGCAGTTTGCCGAGGGTAAGGACAAGATCGGGGCGAAGTCCGAGGAGAAGACCATCGGCAAGACCAAGGTCGTTTTTGTCCGCGCCGAAGGAACCTACCGCAGCGGCATGCCCGGCGGGCCCCAGACGCCTCTGTCGGATTACGGCCTGCGTGGCGCGATCATCGAAGCGGAAGGCGGCAGCATCTTCATCCGCATGACAGCTCCGAGGGCCGTGGCCGCCGCAGCGGAAGCGGAATTCAAGGCGATGGTCGAAGCCTCGCTGAAGTAGCCGGTTCGGCCAGATCCGGTCAGTCGTCCATCCGCAGCGAGTCCGAGAGGATCGCGAGGTGGATTCGTTCCTCAGCGGACAAGGGCGCGTTCGCCAACCCGAAGGAGGCGGTCTCGGCCGAGACGCTTTTCAGGACGATGCGGAGGACGGAAAGGAGAACCGGGCCATTCCGGCGGCGGAACCGCAGGATGTCGTTTTCTGCGACAACCTGGCCCGCCGTCAGGTAACGGAGCTGGGGTTCATCGTGGATGTTGGAAACCAGTTCCTCGGAATCCAGCATGCCGGCCGCATAGGCGTAGGCCGCCAGGGTCAGGAGCATCCGGGAGTTGGGGAAGCCGACCACCTCTGTGGGCAACCGGTCTGCGGAGACTTCATCCACTGCCGTCAGGGCCAAGCGGAGAAGGGTCTCGCCGCCCACTTGCAGCCGGGCGTCCCGGGCGACTGCCGCAATTGGCAGGTTGCCGCTGGTTCCGTGGCTCCTTGTGATCGTCTTCATGTCTCTATCATCTTCGTTCGTCCATTTGACGAACATGTGACGGCCGGGCAACGACTGGGTGAGAAATGGGTGGTTTGGCCAAATGTCATCAGTTCATATCATCGCATCGTGATGCGTTGATTTAACCGTTGTCATGATTTGGAATTCGCCGATACCTTCGGACCATGCAGCAAGCGACTTTGCCGTATCTCCGTGGCAACGAATTGGTCCGGTTACTTCAGAAACGCATCGCCATCATCGATGGCGCGATGGGCACCACCATCCGCACCTACGAGATGAAGGAGGCGGACATCCGCGGCACGCGCTTCGCCGATTCGAAGAAGGATCTGCTGAACAACGGCGACCTGTTCTCCATCACGCAGCCGGCGATGATCTGCGACATCCACCGGCGCTTCCTCGAAGCCGGCGCGGATATCATCGAGACGAACACCTTTTCCGCCACGAGCATTGGCCAGAGCGAATTCTTCGTGGACGACCCACGCGAACACGGCGGGCGAAAGGATCCGGCATTCTACCAGAAGATCATCGACGACAGGTTCCTCAACGATCTCGCTTGGGAGATCAATGAATCGTCCGCGCGCCAGTGCCGCGAATGGGCCGACCGCGTCGCGAACAAGGACGGCAAGCAACGCTTCGTGGCCGGAGCCATCGGGCCGCTGACCGTCTCGCTCTCGAACTCGCCGGACGCCGACGACGCGGGCTTTCGCGTCTGCACGTTCGACCAGGTCAAGCAGGCTTACATCACCCCGGTGCGCGCGCTCATCGCGGGCGGCTCGGACTTCCTGCTCGTCGAGACCATCTTCGATTCGCTCAACGCCAAGGCCGCGCTGGTGGCGATTCAAGAAGTCTTCGATGCCGACAAAATCATCCTGCCGGTTTCGATCTCCGCCGCCGTAGGACGCGGCGGCGAGACGATGATTTCCGCGCAGACCATCGAGGCCATGTGGAATGCGGTGAAGCACATCAAGCCGCTCTCGGTCGGCCTGAACTGTTCGCTCGGGCCTGACTTGATGCGGCCGTTCCTCGCGGAGCTTGCCGCCAAGTCGAGCGCCGCGATCTCGTGTTATCCGAACGCCGGGTTGCCCAATCCGCTTTCGCCGACCGGCTTCGATCTGAAGCCCGAGGACATGGGCGATTATCTCAGCGAGTTCGCGCAGAGCGGGCTGATCAACATCGCGGGCGGCTGCTGCGGCAACACGCCCGAGCACATCGCCGCCATCGCCAAGGCGCTCGAAGGCCGCCATCCACGGGACCTCGCGCCCAAGGAGTCCGGCACCCAACGCCTCGGCGGCATTTCCGGTAGCGCCCCAGCTCCCGTCGCTCCCTTGCCCCTCCGCTTGTCCGGCTCGCAGCCCTTCACGCAGCAGATCGGGCAATACATCATGATCGGCGAGCGCACCAACGTCGCCGGTTCGCCCAAGTTCGCGAAGCTGATCAAGGAAAACAAATACGAGGAAGCCGTCGCGGTTGCGCGCCAGCAGGTCGAGAACGGCGCCAACATCATCGACATCTGCATGGACGAGGGAATGATCGATGGAGTCGCCGCGATGTCGCGGTTCCTCCAGTTGCTCGGCAGCGAACCCGAAGTCGCCAAGGTTCCCTTCATGGTGGATTCCTCGAAGTGGGAAGTCATCGAGGCCGGCCTGAAATGTCTTCAA
>CANJSG010000191.1 GCA_947476875.1 Verrucomicrobiota bacterium
GAGCCGAAGACGGGCGGTTTCCAGCGTGTTTCGCTCAAGCCCGAGGATCATCGCGGCGGTCTGCTGACGATGGGCGCGGTGCTCGGTCTGACCTCGGACGGCACGCGCCACCGTCCGGTGCATCGCGGCGTCTGGCTCAGCCAGGTGGTCCTCGGCAAGACGCCGCCACCACCGCCGGCGAACGTGCCCGCCATTGAGCCCAACCCACCGAAAAGCCCCAAGGCAACGCTTCGCCAAAAGATTGAGGCGCACCGCAACGACGCGAACTGCGCCGCCTGCCACGCGAAGATCGACCCGCTGGGCATCGCCTGGGACAACTACGATGCCATCGGCCAGTGGCGCACCCGTGAGAAGGTCCCGGCGGGAGTTGGCGAGGACCCTTTGATCAATCCCGCTGGCTTGATGCCCGATGGACGGGCGTTCAAGGATGCCACCGAGTTCAAACAGCGCCTCCTCGAAGATCGCGACAAGTTCGCCCGCGCCTTCATCGAGCACCTCTGCACCTACGGCCTCCGCCGCGTGCTCACCTTTGACGACCAGGAAGACCTCAAGGCCATCGAGGCCGAAGCGAAGAAAAACGGATACCTCGTTAAGGACGTCGTCCGCGCCGTGGCTTTGTCCAACCTGATGCGCAAACGTTGACAAGACCCAGAACGCCATCACGTCACAAATCCAACACCCCATCCTATGAGCAACTACCTATCCCAACCCTGGCTCATCAATCGCCGCCACGCTCTCAAGGCGCTCGGCAGCTTCATCTCGCTGCCCATGCTCGAATGCATGGTGCCGCTCCGCGCCGCAGAAAACGCCGCTGACTCGCCGAAGCGTAGCGCCTTCATCTACCTCGCCAATGGCGTCCATTCGCTGAACTACCAGATCACCAAGCCGGGCAGGGATTACCAGTTCTCGCGGTCGCTGAAGCCGCTGGAAAAGCACCGCGAAGTCATCACGCCCATCAGCGGGCTGCATCACCCGGGAGCCCTCGGCCACGACCACAACTGCATGTCCGTCTGGCTGACTGGCGGCAAGCTCGGCCCTACGGACCGCAACACGATCTCCGTGGACCAGAAGATGGCTGAGATCACGGCACCGCATACCCGTTACCCCTCGATGGATGTCGCACTCACGGGGGCTTCGCTCGCCTGGACGGCGGATGGCGTGCGGCTGCCGGCGATGCGTCGGTGCAGTGAGATCTTCGCATCGATGTTTGAAGAGCCGAAAGGGGGCAAGGCGGCCCAAAGAAGGAACTTGCGTCGCAAGGGCAGCGTCCTCGACGCCAACCTCGACGAAGTGCGCCAGCTCGATAAAAAATTGGGGGCGGATGACAAAGGCCGTATGGACCAATACCTCACCTCCGTCCGCGAGGCGGAGATCCGCACGCGCCGGGCCGATGCGTGGCTCGACACCCCGCTGCCCGCCATCTCCGACGCCGACCGCAAGCGCACCAACCGCGACATTGCCGCCACCAAGGCGGGCGATTATTTCCGCACCGTCTATGACCTCATGGTGCTTGCCTTCCAGACGGACGTAACCCGCGTGGCCACCTTCAGCCTGGGCGGCGAGGGAGACGCCTTCTCCATTCCCGAAATCGGCATCACCGAGTCGCGCCATCAGCTCAGCCATCACGGCGGCGATGCCGGCTACATGGAGAAGCTCACCAACTACGACACCTTCGCCATCGAGCAGTTCAGCTATTTCCTCACGCGGCTCGCGGAGACCAAGGACCTCGGTGGCAAACCGCTGCTAGGCTCGACGATGTCCCTCTTCGGCAGCGGCATGTGCTACGGCCACAGCCACGGCAATGCCAACCTGCCGCTGGTGCTCGCCGGCGGTTCCGACCTGGGCCTGAAGCACGGAACTCATCTCGATTTGAACAAGAAGGCCGCAGGATTCCAAGGCTACGCGCTTGGCGCGGACGGAGCGCTCACCTCCGCGCATTACCAGGTCTGCAGCCGCCCCGTGAACACCGACGCCCACATGAGCAACCTCCTCCTCCTCATGGCCCAGCGCATGGGCGTGGAGACGGACAAGTTTGGCGACAGCACCAAGGTGATCGCGCTATGAGACGCTTATTCCTAGTTCTTGGTTCTTCGTTCTTGGTTCTTGGTTTGTCCGTCGCCAACGCTGCGGATGAGCCCTTCCGGCCCGAGGCGGGGAAGTTCCCCGCTTTGGAAAAGGCCAAAGCCTACGACGGCCAACTCATGTTCGTGGACCATGCCAATCGCCGCGGCAGCATCCGCGTGACCGGCGGAGAGTTGCTGCACTCCACGGCCCCGCAACCCTTTGCCATGCTCCCCTATGGCATGGTCCGCTATCACGGTGCGCCAGCGGATCTCAGGGATGTTCCGCTCGGCACCATGATGCGCGGTCGATTTTATCTGCCACCCGATCCAAAACTCTCCTCCGTGCCGGTCGTCACCAAAGCCAGCGTCACCCAGCCCGCCGAGAACCACGCCATCCTGCTGGAGGACGAGCCCAGTTTCTGCCTCCGCGAGGGCAAAGTCTGGAAGTTGCAGGAGGTAGCGCTCAAGGGAAACAAACAAGGGATGATCGTTGCCAGTCGTGAACCCAAGGCAGGCGGAGAGGGCAAGGAAGGCGAACAACAGATGAGCATCGATGCTGCCACCCGCTTTTGGCGCGGTCGCGAGCAGCTCGGGCTGGAGGACTTGATTGCCGAAGGCCTGTGGCCTGCCGACGGGAAGAAATCCCTCGGTGGTCAGGTCGTCCATCTGGGAATCACCTGGAAACCGGACGGGCATTGGGAGCGACGTGTTGGCAATCGGCTTCATATCTCAGATATCTGGTTGGATGAGACGGCGATGAAGCGTGCCACCCAGCACCAGGTCGAGGTGCATCGGGAGCTGATCCGGTGCCGCTGGATGCCCGCGTGGGTGGATGCCGTCGAGTATGGCAAGTCCGGCAGCGCCACCGTGACCGCGACCTTGTTCGGCGGCATGGACCCCTCCCTCTATGCCGATTTCCAGAAGGGCATCAATGGACAGGTCGCTGCGTCCGAAACGAATTTGAAGCATGAGTATGGGACGGTCAGGCATTCCTTGGTGGCCAGCTCGGGCTCCATCCTGGACGTGATGAAGCAGGACAAAGAAATCCCGCTGGGCAGCAGCGGGATCCAAATCCGAATCAAGGTGGACCAGATCATTGAAGGCATTCGTCCCGGGAGGATCGTCCGTATCCGACCGATGAACTGGCCCGATGACACGGTGCCACGGGAGGAATACACGGAGGGCCATTTAGAAGAACGCTTCCCGACCCCGGTCATCTTCCCCAAATACGGAAGAATCGGTTTAAATTGAATGAATTGAAGAAAACGAAGGGAATTGAAACCCGGCATCTTCACTGCCTGCCGCCCGCGCCTAAGATTTGAAGATACAACGGCTTCAAACCACATGGACACGCCTTCCAACCTTGGCAGCCGTGCCTTTCTCCATCGTTCGGCGGGTATTCTCGCTGCCTCGGCTGTCCTCCTTGGCCGCTGACGCTGGGGAAGAAGCGTAGGCGGCTGTCATCGGCATCGAATACGGCGGTCGCTTTCGGCACCGCCGCTGTGCCGCGTCAACCCGCCTCAAGGGTTCGACCATTTCGCGCGGACGGCCCGCTCCCATTCATCGGCCATTAGTTGGTGGCCGGAGTAAGTTGGATGCACGCCGTCCCAGATCCAATGCTCGGCGGGCGCGATTTTGCAGGCTGCGTCGAAAACCGGTTGAAAGCGAACGAGCGCCGCATCGTGTTTGGCGGCCAGCTTGGCGACCACGTCTTGCCGCGCCCGAATCCCGATGCGCCATGCTGCATAGCCGTCCTTCCGTTTGCCGACCGGCAGCGTGAAGGGCTCGCACAACACGAGCCGCAGCTTGGGATTTGCCGTCCTCGCCTGCGCGATGAGGTCATCATAAGTGCGCCCATATTCATCGAGCGGCACGGCATGCGACTGGTCATTCACGCCGATGAGGATGCTCAGCACATCGGGCTTCAACTCCAGCGTGTCTTTCTCCCAGCGCTTCTGGAGTTCGCGCACCGTGTTGCCCGATGAACCACGATTCATGAAATCGAGATTCATCGCGGCAAACCCTGCGCCGAACTTCGCGGAGATGATGAAGGCGTAACCGTGGCCGAGGATATGGTTGGGATCGGCATTTCGCCCGCGATTGCCATCGGTGATGGAGTCCCCCTGGAAAAGAATGCGTGCGCCGGGCGCAAAGGCTGCGATGGGTTCTGCGGCCGGGAGGCGACCGAGCAATCCTATTAGCAGCAGGAGGATGAGATGGGTTGATTTCATGGGGCTGGCGCTTGGTAACATGAACCGTCATCGGAGGCGAGATGCCTCCGGCGTTGACCGCCGTCACTTGGCAGGAGTCGTCGCTGGCGTTGTCCAAGCCCTTCACCTTCGGGTTCTTCTCCGTGTTGCCTTGGTCTCTGTAAGTGGCCTCGACCAGCACGGTGAGAAAATCCGTGGGCCATTTGAACTCCGCAGCGCCTCCCTGCGAACGGTAGATGACATAGCCCGTCGCGCCCGGCACTGGCGCCCATTTGAACGTGATGGCATTGCCGTTGCGCGTCTTCTTCCAACTGCCGGTGAGCGAGGCGGGCCCCGTCACGGGTGCGGCAGGCAGCGGCAGGCAGCGGCAGGCAGCGGCACGGCGTTCACGGCGGTGATGTGATAGCTGTAAATCCGGCCATCGGTCGGCGAGTGATCGTTGAAACTCGTGCCCGTCGTCTCATCCATGAAGATGGTTCTCAAAGGATAGGTGCCGCCGACATTGTCGGGGTGAAGCGTCGTGCGCCAAACGGAGTAAAACTTCGCGCCGGGCGAGGCGCTCCAAGTCAGCGCAACTTCGTGATGGCCCGACTTGGCGACGCTTACCTTCGCAGGTGCGTCCGGCGCGCTTGCGGAGAGTTGTGAGGTCGGTGTCGCGCTTGTGCTGGGTGTTGATTGGGCGCCACAACTGCCCGCATTCACCGACTGGACGGCGTAGAAGTATGGAGTGTCGTCCGCCGCAGTTGTGTCGGTAAAGCTCGTCCAGCTCTGGCCGCTGCCGCACACAGGGGCGACAACACCACTGGCAACGGGCGCAAACTCGGAGTCGAGTTTCGTTGAGCGCACACTACCCGGCGGATGTCATCTTTTGATTGGAGAGAAATTCAATTAGATCATGGAACTCCTGCGGAGCCATGGCGCCGCTGAGGCCGTCTGGCATCGGCAATCTCACGGCAACGTGAGTCCAATGAGTTTCGGTTTGGGCATCAAAGCAAGCTGCTTCCAGCCCGCTTGCCGGAGGGCGCGCGTCAAAAGGAAATCCGCACGTCGCAGGACCTTCTTCTTTTGGGTGTTGATGGCCGACTGGATGCGGCGGTTGCAGCTCCATGTTGGTCGAGTATTTTACTGGTTGGTGAGAAAAACGCGGAACGTGCTGATGACCGCCGCAGAACTCCGCCTTGATCCGTGACGCGCGACCCGCGCCGGCAGTTTCACGCCGTGGCGTCGGGCAAACATCTTCTCCTGACGGTAGAGCGGAAGGGCTCGTCGGTTTCCCGCTCGGGTTCCACGACGCCCCGGATCATCTGCCCGTCGTGAGGCAGGCGGTGGTCGCGTCGTCCTTCGGAGTGCGGTTCCAGGGCTTGGGCTATTTCCTGACTGATGCGCGGACGCATCAGGGCACCAGCGGAGAGCCGGTCGTGATGCGCAGACCGGCCAAATCCGGGCGGGGATCGGCGTCGCTGAGCGAAACCTGCCTGGATTCGATGAGAACTCCTCCTCCAGACATTCGCATTCCGCTTGTTCCTGACCATCCCCAGGTCGTCGGATGCCTACTTTGACCGCAAGCCCACGGTGTTTACGGCGACCACCCGATACCGATGGCGACTGCCGGCTTCCGCCGTCGTGTCCGTGTAGCGCAGCGGAACCAACGGCTGCGACGGCGTGTCGCTGTATTGGAGGTTCTGGAAAACCGGACGACCGAAAGGGTTCTTGCCGTGCTCCGGGACGTTGGCGAGGAATTGGCCATCACGCTCGATGATGAATTGGGCGAGGCCGCTTTCGACATCGGCCGTGGCCTCCCAAGTCAATTCCCCGCCCTTGACCCGTAGGTTCCTCGGTGCGGGCGGCGGAGTGACATCGGTCACTGCGGTGTCTTGGACATACTGAGCCCAGGCCCGGGCCGTCGCCGCATCGGGCAGCCAGACCGACCGTTCCTTCGCACCGGTGAACTTGTCGGCCGGGACAGGCGCGACAAGGTCCGCCCTCGCAGTGGTCAGCGGGGCCAGCCAGGCTGCCGAGTCCGTCATCGGCTTCAAACCAGTGCGGGGCTGGGATCGCAGGCGGGCGGAGAGACAGGCGTCAAGCCACGGGATCGCAAGGTAGCGCTGATTGCCGCACTCATGACTCGTCAATGGATCAATGGCGACACCGATCCGCGCGCCTTTGGCCCTCATCGCCCCGAAGAAGACTTCTACCCCCGGCCAGACTCCGGCGAAGCGGTTGGACTTGTCCGTGACGCCTTCCTTGGTGCCAAGGTTGCACATTACCGGCACTGCGCAGGCGGACTCTGAGATGGTGTAGGGGACGGGCCGGCCTTCAGCCGCCAAGACCGGAGGCACGCCTGAGCGCAGCCACGCTGCGGCCACGCGCTCCGGATGCAACAGCACCATCCCGCCGGCCCAATGACCGCCGCCACTGTGCCCCCACAACGCCCACGGCACGGCGGCCAGTTCCGGGTGGCCGCACTTCACGGCCAACTCCTTCAACCCGTTTTGGAACGCGGCATCCGATCCTCGGCGGGGGTCGCACCAGAGCTGGCAATCCGCCGTCTCGGGCTGCTCATACACGGGCGAAAGCAGGGCGCAGGAATGCTTGAGGGCGAGCGCCTGCCAATGCAGGTCGAACGCGCCGGTAATCCCCGATTTGCAGGAACCCTCGCCGCAACCGTGCTGATGCACGATGACTCCGTGCAGCGAGCGCACTCCCGGCGGCACCCACAAGGTGAAGTTCACCGCAAATGCGAGCTCCCCCGGACGGGCCGATGCCTCGTGCCGCACCCGATAATAAGGCGGCTCCGCCACCGGGACGACGTCATAGGACGACTTCTGGGCCAAGCCCGAACCGGCGAGGATGAAAAAGAGGAAGGCAATACAGCGCATGGGGTGCCCCAAGGCTGTCCGTGCCTTCCAGGAGTTGCAAGCAGGGCGCGAACTTCATCCTCACACCGACTCCGCGCACAGCAGCTCCGCCTGCATCAGCATGGTCTTGACGGCTTCTTCCTGAAGGTCCGGCGGGTAGCCGTGTTTGTTCAGGATGCGTTTCACCACGCCTTTGATTTTGGCGCGGGCGCTTACGCGATGCGTCCAGTCGATGTTCACGATCTTTTTCGCCGGGGCGATGAACTCCGCGGCGATGACTTTGAGCCCATCGTCTTCCATTGCCTTCGCCGCTGCCCTCTGCACGCTCATGGGATGTGGCGACCCACCACGAAACTTATCCGCCTCTCGATCGCGTTTGCCGTCACGACTGGCGGACTCCTGTTTGCCGACGACGCGCCGAAGCCCGTCAGGGTTTTCCTCTTCGCCGGGCAGTCGAACATGGTAGGTGCCGACGCGCGCGCCCAGCGCATCGACGAGTTCCCCATGTTCAAAGGTAACGGCGCTCCGCAGGCCGATGTTCTCTTCGCCACCCTGCCCACCAAGGACCCGAACGCGCCGGCCACTTGGGGCCCGCTGGCGCCCGGCGATTCGTTCGGCCCGGAGATCACCTTTGCCCGGCGGCTCAAGGCGCGGGACGTGGCCCCAATCGCCATCATCAAGTCCGCCATCGGCGGCACCACCGTCGCCTTCGACTGGAATCCGGCCGCGCCTGACAAGGGGCAGAAGCTCTACCCGCGCACCCTCAAGCTCATCCAGGAGTCGCTGAAGGAACTCGACCGGCGCGGCCTGCGCTACCAACTCGAGGCCGTCATGTGGCATCAGGGCGAAAACGACATGCTCGACGGCAAACTCAACAAACAATACGCGGACGGTCTCACCCGGCTCATCGCCCGGCTCCGGACGGATCTGCACGCGCCGGGGCTGAAATGGTTCATTGCCGAAGTCAGCGAAAAGGGCATCTGGGGCATGGATAACCGGAGCAACCTCGCCATCCTCCGGCAGCAGCAGGATCAGGTCATGCAAGCCGACCCATTGCTCCGTTGGGTGCCCACGTCGCACCTCGCCTTCGAGGTCATGGGCAGCGGCCAGCCGCACTACCACTTCGGCACCCAGGGACAGCTCCAGTTGGGCGAAGCCTTCGCCGCCGCCTACCTCGACACCATTGGCAAACCGCCGGCCGTGAAGCAGCGCACCGCGAAAAGCGGCCTGCCTTTGGACCGGAAAGCGCGCGTCCGGCTCTTTGTGCTCGCCGGTCAGCGCAGCATGGAGGGCGAGGATTCCTTCGTCTCGCAGATCCCGCAGGTGCCCGCACACGAGGCGCTCGCCCGGGCCCAGGACGACGTGGCTTTCCGCTACTCCCTC
>CANJSG010000192.1 GCA_947476875.1 Verrucomicrobiota bacterium
TAGGTCGGAAGCAGCGTCTTGTGGCGGATGGCGACGATCTTTCCGTGGCGCAGCAGCGCGACGGAGTTGGTCAGATCGCGGCCCGGTTCCGCCTGATGATCCCCGACAAAGCCGACGACCAAGCCAGTCTTCCCCGTCTTGGCGGCGAGGCGCAGGAGCACTTCCAGGTTCTGCGCGACGAAGTGTTTCTTCTGCAGGAGATCGCGCGGCGGGTAGCCGGTGATGGCGAGTTCCGGCGTGAGGACGAGGTCGCACTGGGCCGCGACGGCCCGATCGTAGGCGGCGATGATCTTGGCCTCATTGCCGGCGAGGTCGCCGACGATGGTGTTGATCTGGGCGAGAGCGATCTTCATTCCGCTCACTTGCCCTTTGGGCGGAAAAAAGCGTCGCGCAGGCTGCCCCTCTCGGTCGCGATGCGGGTGCCGACGGGGATGTTGTTCGACTTGAACCAATCGCGGTTCATCTCGAGCACGTATTGGACATCGGGTATGCCCGCGACGACCGCGACTTCATTTGTCGGATGGAAATCATGGATTTCGCGGATGACGCCCTCGGGATCGATGTAGGCGGTGGTCAACGGCAGGTAGGTGTTCTTCATCCAGAACGAGGCCTGATGGGGCTGGCCGAAGACGAAGAGCATGCCGTCATCGGGCGCCATGTTCGTGCGGAACATCATGCCGGTCTGGACCTGCTCGGCGGTGACCGCGAGTTCGGCGATCACTTCCTTGCTGCCGATGAGGAGCCTGGCTTTCTGGAGACGGCCCTGAGCCCGCGTGGGAATCCCCGGGGGAACCGCCGCCGGCCCCGCGGCCGGAGTTGACGGCTGATCGCAGCCGACCAGAGCCAGCGTCACCAGAACGAGCGGAGCAGCGAACCATTTCATGGGAACGAAGGTGGTCCACCGGGGGCGACGCTTTCAACCGGGAAGATGCGCCGTGGCCGAACGACGAATGACTAAGGCCAAAGGCCGAAGCGGAAATGGTGTCGTTTTGGTTTGTCGATTGGCCTTCGGATTTCGTCATTCGCCAACCGTTCCCAAATCACTAGACTCTCCCCATGCGCATCCCCCTCGCCTACGGCCAAGGCCACCTCGACATCGAGCTGCCCGACGAGCGGACGACGGTCATCGAACCAGCCCAAGCCACCGGACTGGTTGACGAACGCGGATCGGTTGTCGCTGCACTGGACAACCCGATCGGAACCAAGCCGCTCCGGGAGTGGATCCGTCCCGATGCGAAAGTCTGCATCGCCTTCACCGACATCACCCGGGCGACGCCCAATGACCGGCTGATTCCGTGGCTTCTGGAATTCCTCGCGCCACTCGTTCCTCGGGAAAACATTACTCTCCTGAACCAACTGGGAACGCATCGTCCCAACACCCGTGCCGAGCTCGAAAAGATGCTGACGCCCGAAGTCGTGGCGAACTACCGCGTGCTCAATCACGAACCCGAGAACGACGCGGCGTTGAAACAGTTCGGCACCACCCGCGACGGCACGCCGGCCTTGATCAACCGCCATCTGGCCGACGCCGACGTGCGAATCATCACGGGTTTTATAGAACCGCATTTCTTCGCCGGCTTCAGCGGAGGCGTGAAAGGAATCATGCCCGGCTGCGCCGGACTGCGGACGGTCATGAGCAACCACGGTTTCGACAACATCAGCAGCCCGAAGGCGACCTTCGGCATCAACCAGGGCAACCCGCTCTGGGAAGAGCTCAGGGACATCGCGCTGCGGGTTGGCCCGAGCTTCCTGTGCAACGTGACCCTGAACGAACGCCGGGCGATCACGGGCGTCTTTGCGGGCGATCTGATTCAGGCCCACAAGGCGGGGACGGAGTTCGTCCGCGGATCGGCGATGCAGCGGGTGAAGGCGCCGTTCGATGTCGTGGTGACCACAAACAGCGGCTACCCGCTCGACATGAACCTCTACCAGGGCGTGAAGGGCTTGAGCGCGGGCGCACGGATCGTGGCGCCAGGCGGCCTGTTGATCCTGGCGGCGGAATGCAGCGAGGGCGTCCCCTCGAAGAGCCCGTTCGACCAGTTACTCCGCAGCGTGGCGACCCCAGAGGAACTGCTGACCCGGCTCGCCTCGCCCGGCTTCATCCGTCCCGAGCAATGGCAGGCCCAGATCCAGGCCCTGATCCAGCGGCGGGCGGAAGTGCGGGTCTACAGTTCGCTGCCGGGGGAAGTCTTGGAAGCGTGCCACCTGAAACCCTGCCGCGACATCGGCGCAGAAGTGAGGAGTCGCCTGGATCAACTTGGGCCTGAAGCTCGCGTAGCTGTCCTGCCCCAGGGCCCGCTGACGATTCCCTACCTGGCCTAAACTTGACGAGCCGCGGCAAGGAAGGCAGGGAGACTTCGGAGAGCCACGCTCCGGACGTTCAAGCCGGTCGGCCGGACATGAACGAGCCGATGCCGGCCGGGATCACGGCCAAACTGCATCGCAGTCCGTCTTCGGTCCGCAACTGGCCGACAGCGCGGTCCGGTTGGATGCGGCCGTCGACCTCGAAGGCGTAGAGGCACCAACCCGAAGGGAGTTTGACCCGGGCGCGCCAGACGTTGGCCAGTTTTTCCATCGGTTGCCGAATGAGTTTTTTTCCACCCAACCCGGCCACGAGCGTCACCTTCCGGGCGGTCGCGCGGGCGAACTCAAACACCAGTTCTCCAGTCCTACGATCGACGTAATGCATGGCCGCCACCATGCATCAGTTGTCGGATCGCGCTACCGGCTGATTGCCAAGAACTGTCGGATTCTTGTCCTCGGGGCCCTTTCACGACCAAGGCTCGGGCGGACGACAGCCCGGCAATTTTGCCTGTTCACCCGCGCAAATTCGTTCGAAGCTCCTCCCGCCCCCCACGTCCAACGAACTCAACCATGAACCATCCTCACGATCTCCCAACCATCCTCCCCGTCACGAACGCGATGCTGAATCGGCGGCGGTTCCTCCGCCAAACGATCCTCGCGACCAGCCTCGCGTCCATGAGCGCCCCGGCGTTCCTGCGCGGCGCGAATCTCAACAGCAGGGTCGACATCGCCGTCATCGGCGCCGGCGGCAAGGGCTCCAGCGACACCGACGAGGCGGCCAAGGCCGGCGGCAACATCGTCGCGCTCTGCGACGTCGACATGGGCACGCTGAACAAGCGGGGCGAGAAATACACCGGCGCCCGGAAGTTCCAGGACTACCGGAAACTCTTCTCCGAGATGGGCAAGAGCTTCGACGCCGTCATCGTCGCCACCCCCGACCATCACCACGCCAGCGCGGCGGCGATGGCCATGCGCATGGGCAAACACGCCTTCGTCCAAAAACCGCTGACCCATTCCGTCTGGGAAGCCCGCCTGCTTCGCCGTCTGGCCAAGGAAAACAAGATCGCCACCCAGATGGGCAACCAGGGCAGCGCCGGCCCCGGTCTGCGCCGCGCCGTTGAGGTCATCCAGAAAGGCCTCATCGGCCAGGTCCGCGAACTCCACGTCTGGAGCAACCGCCCGATCTGGCCCCAGGGTCAGGCGCGCCCCACCACTGAATCGATGGTTCCAAGCAGCGTGGATTGGGATGTCTGGGTCGGGCCGGCTCCCATGCGGCCGTTCGTCGATAAGGCCTACCACACCTTTGCCTGGCGCGGCATCCAGGACTTCGGCACCGGCGCGCTCGGCGACATGGCCTGCCACACGGTCAACATGCCGTTCCGCGCCCTCAAGCTCGGGTATCCGTCTTCCGTCGAGGCCAAGAACACCGGCATCAACGACGAGTCATGGCCGTTGAGCTCCCAGATCCGCTTCGAGTTTCCGAAACGCGACGGACTCGTCCCCTGCTCCTTCACCTGGTATGACGGCAAGCCCGACGCGCCGGAAACCTTCCGCCCGAGCAAGGACATTACCGCCGACATCATCGCCATGCCGAAGTTCAAGGGCGTGCTCCCCGGCTCCGGCTGCCTGCTTATCGGTGACAAGGGCCGCCTCTTCGCCGCCGACGACTACGGCGCGACCTTCAACCTCCGGCTCAAGGACGAGAAGGAAATGCTCGCCGCCGAGAACCATCCCGCGGTCAAGGCCATCCCCGAGAACTACCCGAAATCACCCGGCCACTACGTGGAATGGATCGAAGCGTGCAAGGGCGGCAGCCCCGCCTACTCCAACTTCGAGATCGCGGCCTACCTGACCGAGATCATCCTCCTCGGCTGCGTCTCCATGCGCGCCGGCAAGAAGCTCGAATGGGATGGGCCGAAGATGAAGGCCAAGAACATCGACGTCGCCCACCTCGTGAAGCGCAACTACCGCAAAGGTTGGGAAATCCCGGCCTGAGGCCGTCTGAAAATCAACACTCCCCAAGTCTTCGATCGAAGGCTTGGGGAGTTTCGTTTGCGGAGGTTGCGAAGGATCGGGAATCGGCATGCGAGTCGCGCCCCAACCTGTCCTCCGATCCGCCAAAGCCGCCTCAAGCCTACCGTAAAAAAAAGGGCCGTCGGATATCCGACGGCCCAAAAATCCATGTCTAGGTGTCTTTTAGACTACTTGGCTTTCGCGATCACCAACGAAGCTTTCGGAATCAATTCCGCGCGGTTGTTGCGGAGGTAGTCCTGCACGGTGGCGATTCCGCCGAGGCTGATCGGAACCCGTTTCTGGGTGGAGAACAGGCGGTAATGGGTCAAAGTTTTGCCCACTTCCATGATCTCGAGGTGTTTATCCTCCATTTTCCACAGCTGTCCTTTTTCGAGTTGTGGGGCTCGGCTCCGTTTGTTCAGTTTCATAGATAAGACAGCCTTGGTTGATAGCAAAGGACGGTTCGGAATACAACTCTGCAAATTCCCCGGGTCGACTCAGGCCCGGAAATGCAGGGAAATCCTCAAGGCCAGACGACGATTGTCCGAAACCTGTTCATGGCCGTCTCAGAAATCTAACCAACCCGTCCCCCCATGCTGCAAACGGATACAAGGCTGGTGCTCGTGGTCGACGATGACTTTATTTCGCGTCGACTGCTCGAATCCGCTTTGTCCAAGAATCAATACCGGGTTGTCTGCGCTTCAGGCGTTTCTGAAGCGAAGGACCTATTGAAGAAGGACGGTTTCGAGGCGTTCTCCGCGATCGTCACCGATTTTCGGATGCCGGAACTTACCGGCCTAGATCTGCTTAACTGGCTGGAGATCAACGACCCAACGATCGGATCGATCATGGTGACGGCCGAAGGCGAGAAACGCCTGGTGGCAGAGTCGATGCGGGCTAGGGCCGTGGATTTTCTCGAAAAGCCGGTCGAAATGCGCCGTCTGATGAAGGCGGTCGACCGCGCGATCGCCGAGACGAACGATCGGCGGAAGTCGCGTGTCACTCAGAACGCGGTCAAAGACCTTGGGGCCGCCCAATCGGCGTTGCTGAAGGCTCCGGTTCGTGAGGAGTTTCGCAGGATCCTGGTCTGCCATTTTCCCATGCATGAAGCCGGTGGTGATTTTTACACCGCGCTCCCACTGGACAATGGGCGAATCGGAGTCCTTTTGGCCGATGTTTCAGGACACGATCTTCGGAGCGCCTTCGTGGGCGCATTTTTCCAAGGAATGGCTCGAGGGTTGACGGCCAAATCCAGCTCGATCGGTGACGTTTTCCGGCATTTCAGCCGCATTCTTGCGGAGGAATGGAATCAGCCTGCCGAGGGGAAGTTGATTTCGTCAGTCTTGATGTCTGTCGCGGCCTGCGGCCTTGAGTTCGATCCCAGCGACAATTCGGTCAGACTCTGCAACTGCGGAGCGCCAAGGCCTGCTTTGGTGACCCCGGACGGCTTGGCGACCTTGATAGGGCAGTGGAACAGCCCCCTTGGCTGGGAGTATCCCCTGACAGCGACCGATGCGGGGCTTCCTGAGGCCGAAGGGCACATCTTCTTCTGGACCGATGGTCTCGACGATCTGGCCACGACCCTGAAGTGCAGCCCAGCGGGACTCGTCACAGACATCTTCAAGAAGCAGGCTCTCGGCCAACGACCCGATTATCTGCAAAAAGCCAACGACGACATCATGGCTGTCAGGGTTTGTCTCGGTTCAGACCCATTGGCGGAGCCGGACTTCATGCCGCTCCACGTCGATGAGATTTCCGGAAATGGGGCCAACCGGATAGATTCACTCCAAGAAGCCTGGGCGGACAGCATCCGGCGTTTCCAACCCGATCTCAACGAATCCACCGCGTTCGATCTCCTTCTAGCCACCCGGGAAGTCGTGCTGAACGGCTTGGTCCACGGTTGCGCAGACAATGCGGAAAAGGCCGTTCGGCTTTCGATCTGCTGGAACCAAAAGGGATCGTTCTTCCGCGTTTCAGTCGAAGACCCGGGCCCGGGCCACGATTTCCCGGTCGACTCGCACGAAGAGGCCGCGAGTGCCGAACTCATGACCAGCCATCGTGGCCTGATTTTCATCAAGCACCTGGCGACCAGGCTCGAAACCCGCCGACGCGGTGCGCATGTGATCATGGATTTTCACTCAGGCGGCAACTGAGACCATCCGATCCCTTCCCAAATGAACTACACCTTGAATGATTCCCAGGGCGTCCTCCACGTCACCCTCCCCGGCGATGTCCTGAGCACCAATGTCGATTCCCTGAGCAAGTCATTCACGGAGATGCTCAACTCGGCCGCTGTATCCGGCGGACGCTGGACCCGCTTGGTTCTCGATATCTCCAAAGCCAAGATGGTCGATTCAATGGGCCTGAACCTGATCGTCTCGCTGGTCCGACAGGTGAAGATCCGAGGCGCGAAGCTCGAAGTCAGGATCAACAATCCCAATATCCATCGGACGTTTCTCTTCACCCGGATGGATCAGCAGGTTGATCTCGTTTCCGCCGCTGCCTGACCCTTCCAGGCCTCAACGGCGTGGTTCGACCCGGACTTCCTTGAATCCGAGTTTCCCGAAGAAGACCTGCAGCTGGAGCGCGGCCCGTTCATCGGCGTCGGCGAGGATTCCGTTCTTCTTGGCTGCGACCAGCATCTGGCCGACAGCCTGCTTCCGTGCTTCCTGTTCAAGATCCTTGTCGAATTCGCGGAATAATCCCGTGGAACGATCCAGCACCTGTGTTTCCCGGTCTTTCAGGTAGGCGTCGAGCACCTCCGCCCGGGGCAGTTTGATCGTCAGGACCCGGTCGGAGATCTCGATGTCCTTTTCGCTCATCTTCCCGAGGTCGACTCCGGCTTTGACGACTCCGCTCGCCACGAGGACAACCCGGTTGCCGCCATACCATTTCACGTCTTCCAGGATCACGACCTTCTCCAACGTGTAGCGGACGGTGGAAAGTTCGTTGAGGCTTTGTATCTGCTTGATCACCGTCGACGTGACGCCGATCTGCGGCAGCGCTCCCTGCGGCAGCATCCGTCCAAAGATGACACCAAGGATGGCGCCAAAAATGAAGATGACCACCAACGCAACTCCCGCCGAGATCAGCATCGCCCGGTTCATGGTCAGACCATAACCAGGCCCGCGTTTCGGCCAAGCATTTCAACCAACGCGAGACCGTTGCCCTGCCGCCATCCCCTGCCCTAGCCTGCGGCATGAACTTCGACCAACTGCCCGGATTCCCGGTCAACCGTCCGCGTCGCCTCCGGCAGTCCGCCGCGCTCCGCAGCCTCGTGCGCGAGACCGCGCTGACAGCGGGACAGTTCATCCTCCCATTCTTCGCACGCCCGGGGAAAGGCGTCCGCATTCCGATCCGGTCGATGCCCGGAGTCTTCCAGCTTTCGCCAGAACAAGTGGTCATCGACGCGACCGAAGCATTCAGGCTGGGGATTCGTTCCGTGATCCTTTTCGGAATTCCCGGTTCGAAGGACGCAAAAGCCTCCGGTGCCTACGCCAAGACAGGGATCGTCCAACAGACGGTGCGCCTCCTGAAGAAGGAGCTTCCGGAACTCGTCGTCGTCACGGACGTCTGCCTCTGCGAATACATGAGCCACGGCCATTGCGGCATCGTCGACGAGAAGTCCGGACGGATCCTGAACGACCCTTCCCTGGCACTGCTCGCCAAGTCCGCCGTCAGCCATGCCGAAGCCGGCGCCGACATCGTCGCGCCATCGGACATGATGGACGGTCGGGTAGCCGCGATCCGCGGGGCGTTGGACACAGCCGGATTTTCCGACACGCCGATCATGGCCTATTCGGCAAAGTTCTCCTCCGCGTTCTACGGCCCCTTCCGCGACGCGGCGGAATCCACCCCAAAGTTCGGTGACCGCCGGAGCTACCAGATGGACGCCGCCAATCCGGGCGAAGCCCTTCGCGAAACCGCACTCGATATCGCGGAAGGCGCGGACATCGTGATGGTGAAACCCGCTCTGGCCTACTTGGACATCATCTACCGGGTCAAGTCGACGTTCGGCCTGCCTACGGCCGCCTACAACGTCAGTGCCGAATATTCCATGATCAAAGCCGCAGCCGCCAACGGCTGGATAGATGAACGCTCTGTGACCTTGGAATCTTTGCTGGCGATGAAACGGGCGGGAGCGGATCTGATCATCACCTACGCGGCGAAAGATGCCGCCAAGTGGCTCAAGGAAGA
>CANJSG010000193.1 GCA_947476875.1 Verrucomicrobiota bacterium
ATTGGACGTGCAGTTGAGCCGGCAGGAGCTGGCCGATCTGGTGACTTTCCTGAAGAACACGAAGTGGGGCGCAAACTGACGCACGTTTTCGCAGGCACCCCGGAAGTTGCGGCGCAAAAGATTCCACCTAGCCTCGGCCAATGGATAAGACGGACAAGACGGTCATCGATCCCGAACTGAAACGGCGCATCCGCGACCTGATCGACTTCAAGGGCGGCGGCTACAACGAGGAGGACGTCGAGGACATCATCCACAATGCGCTGAAGCTCCTGACCGACGTGGAAAACCGGGGCGACGTGCGCGTGATCCGCACCGCCATCCGCGAGCTGCGCTACTCCTTCCGCCTCTTCGAACCCTACGCCGCGCGGCGGAAGATCACGATCTTCGGCTCGGCCCGCCTTGCTCCGAGCAAGCCGGAATACGTCCAGTGCGTGGACTTCGCGCAGAAGATCGCGCAGGCGGGCTTCATGGTCATCACCGGTGCCGGCGGCGGCATCATGCAGGCGGGCCACGAAGGCGCGGGGGTTGAAAACAGTTTCGGCGCGAACATCCGCCTGCCTTGGGAACAATCGGCCAATCCGATCATCGAGAAGGACAAGAAACTGATCACCTTCAAATATTTCTTCACCCGCAAGCTGACCTTCCTCCGTTACTCCGACGGCATCGTCCTTTTTCCAGGCGGCTTCGGCACGATGGACGAAGGCTATGAGGCGCTCACCTTGATGCAGACGGGGAAGAGCCGCTTGATGCCGCTGATCCTTGTCGACAAGGCGGGCGGCACCTACTGGAAGACGTGGGACAAACACGTCCGCGAACACCTGCTGCGCGACCAGCTCATCTCGCCCGACGACCTCAACCTCTACCAGATCACCGACAATCCGGACCAGGCCGTCAAATGGATCACCCGCTTCTACCGCAACTACCATTCGCAACGGTTCGTGCGGGAACTGCTGGTCATCCGCTTGAAGCACACGCCTTCGCCCGCGGCCATCGACGCGTTGAACGAGGACTTTGCCGACATCATCACCGGCGAGAAGTTCCGCGTCATCGAACCGACACCGGAGGAGCGCGAGGACAACTCCTATCTCGACCTGCCACGCATCGCCTTCGGCTTCGACCGTAAGAGCTACGGCCGGCTCCGCGAACTGATCGACGTGGTGAACGGGTATTGAGGCGATAGCCGGGAAAACAATCCGCCAAAGAAAAACCGGCGGCGGGATTTCTCCCGCCGCCGGTTCGCAGTTCAGGGCATCGGCGCTGATCGCCTAAAAATCAGATCGCCTCGCCAAGCTGGAAACGGAGGAAGCGACGGATGGTGATCTCGTCTTCGACCTTCTTGGCCACGGAGGCCACATGGGCCTCGACCTTGAGCTCTGGGTTCTTCACGAAGCCCTGCTCGAGCAGGCAGTTCGTCTCGTAGAACTTGTTGAGCTTGCCCTTGAGGATGTTCTCCATCGCGGCGGCCGGCTTGCCCTTGAGGGCGTCGGACTGGGCGTGGATCTCGCGCTCCTTGGCCACGACGTCAGCCGCGACCTCCTCGCGCCGGACGGCGACGGGGCTGGTGGCGGCGATGTGCAGGGTGATGTCGCGGACGAGCTGCTTGAAGTCTTCGTTCCCGGTGGTCGCCTGCTTGCCCGAGCCAACTTCGACGAGAACGCCGATCTTGGCGCCGGCATGGATGTAGGCAGCGACGAGACCGTTTCCGGAAACCTCGAGCTTGTGGCTGCGACGGACCTGGATGTTCTCGCCGATCTTGGCGACGGCGGTGACGCGGTCGGCCTCGAAGTCGGCGGTGGGGTTCACGAGCAGCCTCTTGGCAATTTCGTCGCCAAACGACCGGAAAATGTCGTTGCGGGCGACGAAGTCGGTCTCGCAGTTGATCTCGACGAGGATGCCGGAGGTGGCTCCCGGGGAGATGCACTGGAAGATGGCGCCGTCCTTGACCTCGCGGCCGGCCTTCTTGGTGGCGGAGGCGATGCCGCGTTTGCGGAGGATGTCCACGGCGGCGTCGATGTCGCCGTTGGTTTCAACGAGGGCTCTCTTGCAGTCCATCAATCCCCCGTTCGTCATCTGGCGAAGGGTGTTAACAGCTTGGGCGGTGATTTCAGCCATGGTGTCGTTCTAAGTTGGGTGTTCTGGGTTGAACGGAAAACGAGGCGGGGCGTATCCGCCCTGCCTCGTCGTTTCCGGTCGGAATCAATCAGACGGCGGCAGGAGCCTCGGCTTCGGTCGCGGACGCGGGAGCCTCGGTGGACTCGCCGGCATCCTTGTCGGCCGTCTTGCGGCGGGCGTATTTCGCGTCGAACTCGGCCTTCGCGGCGGCGAGCACGGTGACGATCGTAGAAAGGATCAGGCGGACGGACCGGATCGCGTCGTCATTGCCGGCGATCGGGTAGTCGATGAGCAGCGGATCGCAGTTGGTGTCGACGAGCGCCACGATCGGGATCTTGAGGCGGCGCGCTTCGGAGACGGCGTTGTGTTCGCGCTTGACGTCGATGACGAACATCGCGGCGGGCATCTTCTCCAGGGTCCGGATACCGTCGAGGTTCTTGAGCATGCGGGCATGCTCGCGGCGGATCATCGACTGCTCCTGCTTGACGTATTTATTGATGGAGCCGTCGAGTTCCATCTTCTCGATTTCCTTCATGCGCTTGATGGAGCGCTTGACGGTTGTGAAGTTGGTCAGGGTGCCGCCGAGCCAACGCTCGGTGACGTGGAGCTGGCCGCAGGCCTTTGCGGATTCCTTGACCGCTTCCTGGGCCTGCTTCTTGGTGCCGACGAACAGGATCTGGCCGCCCTTGTTGACGGTGTCGAACAGGAACTTGCAGGCTTCCTCGAGCTGCACGACGGACTTGCTGAGGTCGATGATGTGGATGCCGTTGCGGGCATCGAAAATGAAGGGCTTCATCTTCGGGTTCCAGCGACGGGTCTGGTGGCCGAAATGCACGCCTGCTTCGAGGAGCTCTTTAACGCCGATATTGGGTTTCAATCAGTTTCCTATGTTGCGATCCGGCCACTCGGGCCAGGACCATCCCGTGGAAAACGGGATTCATGTCAGTTGTTATTGTGGCCACCGCTCCACTTCGGGATCGGATGTTTAAGACCGTTCACCCTTCTCCTGAGGCCCATTGCCCCCTGAAAAAGGAGCGCGAACCTACCAGAGACTTCCTTCCGGGCAATAGCGAAGTTCCCTCCCCGATCCCGCAAAACGGCCTAATGGAGCAGCCAGAAGAAGATGATCGCGACACCCGTCGGCATCAACGCCCCAAGCAGCAACCCGAGCGGGCTGATCCCGGATCCTCCGAACGCCTTGGATGACTGGAGAATTCCCACCCCGGCGGGATTCGGCGCGTTCGCGATGACCGTCAAGCCGCCACCGGTCACCGCCCCGGCCACGAGGGCATACTTCAACTCGTCGGAAATGCCCTCGACCAAGGAACCGAGGTAGGTCAGGGCCGCGTTGTCGGTCAGGGCGGTCAGGGCGGTCGCGCCAAAAAAAAGCCCGCTGCCATTGAGCGACTGGATCAACGGCTTCAGCCAATAGGCTTGCAGCGATCCTAGTGTCACGAGGCCCGCGAGGAAGAACCCGACCAGCAGGCCTTCCTTCAGCTTGAGGGGATCCTGATATTCCTTTGTCGCCACAACGAGGCCCAGAAAGATCATGAACACGCCGAAGAAGACGTCGGGATAGTGGGCAAATCCCACGACGGCTCCGAGGAAGGCAAGATGCAGCAGGGTAAGCCATACCGGCACGTTCACGCCGCCGCTCTTCACGGGCTTGATCCCGTTCAGCTCCTTCCAGAACAGCCCAACGATGATGACCGTCGAGACGATACAACTGGCCGCTGCGCGCCATCCGAAATGGGTGAACATGAATGCCGTGTCCCAGTTCCACTTGGCCGCAACCATCAGCACGGGCGGTGCGGCAAAATGGGTCAGAGTGCCGCCGGTGGATACATTGACGAAGAGCAGTCCCAACGTGGCGTAGGCCAGACGACGACTGATCCCTTGGTCGAAATAGCGTCGCTTGAGAACCAACGCCAGCAAGGTCATGGCCGCAGGCTCCGTGATGAGCGAACCCAGCAGCGGGCCCACGACCAGCGCCGCCGCGTAGAACGCCGTTCCCTCCCGCATCGGCAGCAGGCGGGCCGTCAAGGCGATGAACGATTCCGCCAACCGCACCACCGGCCGCGTCGCCGCCACGACCATGATCACAAAGACGAACTTCGGTTCGTTGAAGTTGAGACCCTCGATGTAGACGACCGCGTCATGGACCGAGCCCTTGAGCGCCGCGATGCCGACAAACAGGGCCGCCGCCCAAACGCCGAACACCACCTCGGTCTCGGCCAGAAAGTGGAGGAGGGTCTCCGCGATGGAACCCGCCGGATAACGGTGCGCCCACGCGGCGAACCGTTTCACGACAAAGGTGTGCATCACGGCGATGCCGAAAAGCACCGAGGCGAGGATATCTACGTTCGAAGGATTCATGAAAAAGCCGCAGCCAAAGAGCCACGCCGATATACCGGAAGCAACTTTGCCGACGATCTCGCCCAATCGCTAGGGGTTTCCCCTACGGCACCCCGGGGCGAACACCCATGCCGAAGCAGGGGTCGCCCTGATTGCTGGACAATTCTTGGTGTCCGTATCTTGCACGTGGTCGGGCTGGACATGTTGCGCGACCAAGGAACCCAAAGCCATGAAAGCTGAAAACCAGATCGTCGACGCCCTCAGCCGCTCCCAGGTCTACCGTGACTACGAGAACGCCTTCTCCGAAACCACCGGCCTGCCGCTGGCCATCACTCCGGTCGAGACATGGCAACTTCCGCACCACGGCCACAAGGGCGAGAACCCCTTCTGTGCCTTGATGGCCTCCAAGAGCCGCTCCTGCGCCGCCTGCCTCACCTCGCAGCAAGAACTGACCGAGAAGGCGCGGAACGACGCCGCCACCGTCACCTGCCCGGCCAGCCTCAACGATTCGGCCATTCCTGTGAAACTTGGGGACCGCACGGTCGCGTTCCTCCACACGGGCCAATCATTCCGCAAGACCCCCACGCAGGCGCAGTTTGAACGAACGCTGAAGCTCGTCCGCGAGTGGGGCGTCGAGGCCTCCGACGACGAGGTCCGGGACGCCTACTTCAAGGGTCGCGTCGTGTCTCCAAGGCAGCACGACAGCATCGTCACGATGCTGAGGATCTTCGCCGAACACCTCTCGATGGTGAGCAACCAGCTCGCCGTCCAGCAGAAGAACGCAGAACCCCCGATGATCGCCAAGGCCAAGGAGTTCATTCGCGACCACCAGGAGGAAGACCTCTCGCTCGGACAGGTGGCGAAGGCGGTCAACTGCAGTCCGTTCTACTTCTGCAAAATGTTCCGCAAGGTCACGGGCATCAACTTCACCGACTACGTGTCGCGCCTCCGGATCGAACGGGCGCGCAATCTCCTTCTCAATCCCAACCTCCGCATCAGCGAGATCGCCTACGAGGTCGGCTTCCAGTCCCTGACCCACTTCAACCGCGTTTTTAAGAAGCTGGTCGGAATGTCGCCGACGGAATACCGCGGACAACTGCCGGCGATGTGAGCTTCCTGAGCGTCTTCAACCGCCGGCCGGCGAAAAGGACCGCCCGCCCGGAACCCAGTCTCGCTTCTTTTCCTGCTGGCAGCGCCCCGGAAAACGCTAGGCTGCGCCGCGTGAGATCCAGCGCGCCGAAAGCCGTCCCCCGGAAAGCCAGCGGCAAGACCACGGGCCGCGGGCAAGCGACCGCCAAAGTCCCGCCGCAAAAGGTCAGCCAGTCGGAACTCCAACTCAGGGCGATTCTCGACACGGCGGTCGAAGGCATCATCACCATCGACGAACAGGGCCGCATCGAGGCCATCAACCGGTCGGCGGAGCGGATCTTCGGATGGAAGTCCCCGGAAGTGCTGGGGAAGAACGTCAGCATGTTCATGCCTTCGCCCTACCGGGAGATGCACGATTGCTACCTTGCGAACTACATCCGCTCCGGCGAGGCCAAGATCATCGGCATCGGCCGCGAAGTCGTCGGACTTCGGCGCGACGGCAGCGTCTTCCCCATGGACCTCGCAGTAAGCGAAGTCCGCACCCCCAGCCGCCGCCTTTTCACCGGCTTTGTCCGCGACCTGACCGAACGCCGCCGCCTTGAAGCGGAGGTCCTCGAGATCAGCGAACAGGAGCGCCGCCGCATCGGCCAGGATCTCCACGACGGCATCTGCCAGCAGCTCGCCGGCCTCGCCCTTGTCACGCATTCCATCGAAGGGAAGCTTCGGAAAGCCCGCCGCCCCGAGGCCGATCAGATCGCCCGATGCCGCGACGAGATCGCCGGCATCATCTCGGAAACGCGTCGCCTCGCCCGCGGCCTTTGCCCGGTCGTCCTCGAATCGGATGGCCTTATGGCGGCGCTGGATGAACTGGCCCGCTCGACCCACCAGCCCAAGCGGCTCAAGTGCCGCTTCGAATGCCCGAAGGCGACTCCCCTCGGCGACAGCCTCGTCGCCACCCACCTCTACCGCATCGCCCAGGAGGCCGTGAACAACGCCATCAAACACAGCGGCGCCAAGGCGATCACCATCACGCTCTCCCCTGTCGACGAAGGCCTCCACCTGACGGTGTCCGACGACGGCTCGGGCCTGCCCGACTCCTTTCCACCCAACGCCGGAATGGGTCTTCACATCATGCAATACCGGGCCCGATTGCTCGGCGGCACACTCGCGGTCCGCCCCGCGAGCCCGAAGGGAACGTCCGTCACCTGCGTCATTCCAAAGCTCGCGCTTGAGTCCGAAACGCCCCGATGAAAACCGCCCGGAAGAAGACCACCCCTCCCGCGCCAAAACGCATCCTAATCGTCGACGACCATCCGATGATGCGCGAGGGGCTCTCGCAGTTGATCGCGGGCGATTCGGCTCTGGTCCTCTGCGGCGAAGCCAAGAACACCGCCGAAGGCCTCGACGCGATTTCTCGCCTCTCGCCCGATCTTGTTCTCGCCGACATCTCGCTGCCTGATCGCAACGGGCTGGAGCTGATCAAAGACGCGCTCGCCCTACAGCCGGAACTGAAGATCCTGGCGATTTCGATGCACGACGAGGCCTTCTACGCCGAACGCGTCCTCCGCGCCGGGGCCCGCGGCTACATCATGAAACACGAGGGTGGCCACCGCATCGCCGCCGCCATCAAGCAAGTGCTCGAGGGCCGGGTCTACGTGAGCGACAACATCTCCACAAAGATCCTGAACCAGTTCTCCGGCCGGCGCGCCGCACCGGGCAAAAGTTCGGTCGGAGGATTGAGCGACCGCGAATTCGAGGTCTTCCAGCTCATTGGAGGAGGCAAGTCCACCCGGGAGATCGCCGGACAGTTGCACCTCAGCGTGAAGACGGTCGAAGTCCACCGGCTCAACATCAAGAACAAGCTCGTCCTCAAAACCTCCGCCGAGCTCATCCGCGAAGCCGTGCGCTGGGTCGAATCCCAAGGCGCAGCCGAGTGATCGGTCGGTCCGGACTGGCTCAGTAGCCGCCGCCGCCCGCTGAAAGGCCCGTTACGATCGCGATGCCCGCGCTTGTCCCCAAACGCGTCGCGCCGGCTTCGATCATCGCCAAGGCCGCCGCCGTGTCGCGGATGCCGCCCGAAGCCTTCACCCCGAACTTCGCACCGACGTGTTCCCGGAGCAGCTTCACGTCGTCGATCGTCGCACCGCCGGTGCTGAACCCGGTCGAGGTCTTGATGAAGTGCGCTCCCGACTCGACCACCAGTTCACACGCGAGGATCTTCTCCTCCCGCGTCAACAGGCAGGTCTCGATGATCACCTTTACCGGCCGTTCGTCGGCCGCTTCCACCACGTCACGCAGTTCGCGCAGGACATACTTGGAATCGCCTTCCTTCAATCGCCCGATGTTCAGCACGAGGTCGATCTCCTCGGCGCCCATGTCGATCGCGATCTCCGTCTCGTAGCGCTTCGCATCCGCGTCCATCGCACCCAACGGAAAGCCGATCACCGCCGCGACCTTGACCCCGGAGTCCTCCACCAGGCTGCGGGCCTGGACCACTCGCGAGCCATGGACGCAGACGCTGTAGAACTTGTGCTGCAATGCCTCGCGGCAAAGTTTTTCGATGTCCGCCTGGCTCGCCTCGGGCTTCAGCAACGTGTGGTCGATGAACTTGGCGAGTAGATCCTGCGAGAGGTCGGCCTTAGACATGCCGGCGAGAAAGCCACAGCGCGGAGGCCGTGGCAAGATGACCTGAAGGCCGTGGTCGGCCTATCCCTTGAGAACCTTCCACACCCGCAGCGCTTCCGTGACGCTCCAGGCCTGGGCGTCGCAGCCGCGTTGCAAGTGCGGAGCATCCCCATCGGTGTTCTCGGGAAGTTGCCCGAGACAGCCTTCCTTCAGGCGTTCCGCCGTGCTGGCCAGGTAGGCCTTGGCGGCGGAGATGGCTTCGGGCGAGTTGCCA
>CANJSG010000194.1 GCA_947476875.1 Verrucomicrobiota bacterium
GCCTGGGGCCCTACCAAGCCACTGGCGAAGATGTCGCGGAGCTTCTCCTTGGCGGTGACGACGGCGACCTTGCGGCCGGACTTCTGCGCGGCCGGGAAGAGCGTGGGCACGCGCACAAAGCGGGAGGAGTTCATCATCACTTCCTGGCCCGTGGTGGGATTCAGGAAGAAGTTCCCGCCCATGCCGTGAACGGACGGCGGCGTGCCGGTGACGATGGAGGTGTTGTTGACGTTGGTGAACGTGGGCATCGCCGCCCGCGCCATGCCGCGCCAACCACGGACGGACATGGCCTGGAGATGTGGCATGCGCCCGCGGGCGATGGCGGCGTCGAGATATTCGTCGGCCGAACCATCGAGGCAGATGACGGCGACGGGGCGTGAGGGCGGCTGGTAGGTCCGGCCGTTGACGGTGAAGGAAGTTGCGTTGGGCATGGTGGGTTCCGTCACTTCGCGGACGGCGCGGCGGCAGTAAACGCTTCGCTGACGGGCTTGGCGATCCAAGCCGGATGGGGCTTCACCCCGAGAATGTGCGCGATGGTGGCGGCGGTGTCGTAGGTGTTCACGGGCGACTTGATCTCGCGTCCGGCAACGATTCCGGGGCCGGCGATGATCCAGGGGATCTCCAGTTCGACCATGGTGTTGCCGCCGTGTTTTTTGGCCGTGCCGCCGTGGTCGGCGGTCATCAGGAAGACGGTGTTCGCTTCGTCGCCGGTTTCGCGGACGGCGGCGACGATGTCACCGATGAGTCCGTCCACCAGCGCGACGGTCTTGACGTATTGCGGCGTCTCCCAGCCGAAGCCGTGGCCGGTGTGGTCCACGTCGTCAAAGTGGATGAAGAGCAGCGTGGGCTTGTGCTGCTTCCAGTAGGCTATGGCCCGTTCGGAGGTGAGGATCGAACCCTTCACGTGCTGGACGGTGTTGGCGACGCCGGGCTCGATCAAGCGGCCGAAGTCGCTCCAGTCATGGATCGCAGCCGTGTGGGAGGTTGGCCGTTGCTCGCGCAGCAGCCGGAAAATGGTGGGGAAATGTCCCGATGGACCGCTGACCGTCGGCAGGAACTCCATCTTGTTCGTCTGCCATTCGTTCGAGGTGACGCCGTGTTGCTCAGGGCCTGCGCCCATGATCATCGAAGCCCAGTTGGGGCTGCTCGACGTGGGCATGACACCACGGGCTTTGAAGGTCGAGGCACCGCGCTGCATCAGCTTGGCGAGGTTCGGCGTGTTGGTGCCCTTGAACGCCAGACTTCCCATGCCGTCACAGCCGAGGACGATGACATGCTTGGCACCGTCAATTTGGGCATTCGCGTGGAAAGGGGTGAGGAATGCGACGGCAAATCCCAGCCAGGACGAGGCGAGCAAGAGTCTCATGCGGAGCGACAGTTCGGAAAACGGACCGGTTAAAAACGGTTCCTGGCGGGCCTGATTGTGACACACGGAATGACACACCAGAACCCGCCAGGAAATTCACTCCCATCCAGGAGTGAAAAAGTGGAAGGGCGGCCGGCTCACCGGCCACCCGTGAGTCTGACTAGCGGCTGAGCCGGTAGAACGTCGGCGCGCCGGTCGCGGGCAACACGATGGTGCTGACGCCATCGGTGTTGGGCACGTCCTGCCAGTTGATCGGCGAGGCGAGGCTGGTGGTCTTCTGGAGCTTGAGGCCGGAGGCACCGATCCAGCTCATGCTGATGTTGCTGCCGGAAGGAACCGCCGTGATGGAGCCGGCGGCGATGGCCACTGCCTTGGTGACTTCGAGGCCGGCCTGGCCGACGGCGTAGACCGCCGTGGCTTCCTGCTGGGTCAAGGCGCGGCGCCAGATGACGACCTCGTCCAGGACCGCGTTGGTGATGCCGACGCCGTTGCCGTCGGTGTAGGTGCCCGTGCCGTCCTGGCCGATGTTGAACATCTTGCCGGCCGGAGCGTCGATCGTGCCGGCACCGTTGCCGATGGACCGGGTGTCACGGAGCACGCCGTCGAAGTAGGTGCGGGCCCCGTTGGTGCGGGCGAAGACGACCAGCAGGTGGTGCCATTTACCGTCGTCGGCCCTGATTCCGGGGTTGTAGTCCGTTCGGGTGCCGTTCAGGTCGCGGTAGTTCCAGCGGAGGCCGCCGGTGGTGAAGATGACGAAGCCGGGGTTGCTGCCGCTGCCCCAGTCCTTGTTGCCGAGCAACGCCGGGTCACCCTTGAAGCTGTTGGTCGGGATGAACGCCCACAGGGCGACAGTGAAGTCATTCGTCGCGCCGAAGCTGAGATCGGCCGGGGTGCCGAAGGTGGCGTAGTTGAACGAGCTGCCGTTCTGCACCGTGGTGATCTGGAGGGCGCCGGTTCCGACCTTGCCGGCAACGAACGCGGGCGCTCCAACGGCGGTGGCGTTGTTGCCACGGCCTGACGAATCGGATGTGTTCCCGTCGAACTTCATGTAGGCGACCATCTCGTTGGTGATGGCGCCGGAGAACACGCTCAGGCTCACCACGCTGCTGGTGACCGAGCCGCTGGTGTTCCCGACGATCACGGAGATCGCGCCGGAATCAGACGACTGGACCGCCGGGTAGAACAGGTTCGATTTGGTGGCGCCGCCGAGCGCGGTGCCGTTCCTGAGCCACTGGAAGGTCAGCGGTTGGCGACCACGGGCGGCGGCGGAGATCATCACCGGCCAACCGGGGCTGCTGAGCCCAGGAGCGGGCTGGGTGGTGATTTCAGGCACCGATACGACCGTGAGGGTCGCCAAGGAGCTGGGCGTCGTGCCGTCGGAGTTCTTCACGAGCACGGAGTAGGCTCCGGCGTTGTTCGTCTCGATGCTGCCGATGGAGTAGCTGGCATTCGTGGCGTTGAGCAGGTTCGCCCCGTTGAACTGCCACTGGTAGGTGAAGGGAGGATTGATCGTGGCCACCGTGGTGAAGGTCACCGGGCTGCCGACGTCGAGCTTCTGCGAGGCGGGCTGCGTCGTGAGGACGGGGGTGTTGATGCTGTAGAGGCCGACGTCGTCGAGCGACCAATACCAGCTGCCGGTGCCGGTCTGGAGGAAACGGAAGCGGACCGTGGCCCTGCCGTCACCCGAGGGAACGCGGAGGACTTCGATGCGTTTGGACTCGAAGGAGTCGTCGTTGATGCGGCCGCTGATGTTGGCCGGCCTGATCGAGGAGAGCGGAGCGAGGATGAACGCGCCGTAGTTGGTGGCGTAGGCCGCTCCGCCGTCGACCGTGTTCATGGTGGCGGCCACATCGACGACGCCGTTGGTGCGTTTCACATCGGCCGTGCCGCCTTCGTCGTCCAGGAGGTAGGTCAGCGGGAGCCAGTCCACGCCTTGGTTGATGGAGTATTCCACCGCGCCGAGGCTGTCCTGGTTCTGCTCATAGGAGCTGAAGAACCCGAGGAAAATGTTCGACCTGCCAGTGAGGTTGTAGTCGGGCGAATAGGCGACCTGGACCTGGGACCCGCTGCGGTAGTCGGACTCGGCGTAGAGCGTGTTTCCGTGGATGAGTCCGTCGATGAGCGCGCCGTTCAGGACGATCGGATTCCGGTCGAACCGGCGGGCGTCGATCGAGTAGAGGCGATTGCTGCTCACCACCACGAAGTCCTTGTATGTGTCCGAATGGAAGTTGTTCAGATTGAAGCCTGCCACATCGGTGGTGGTGAGGTTGGTCACGGTCCAGCCGGCGGGAACTATGTTTTCGGCGGTCGATTCAAAATCCTCGAAGTAGATCGGAGTGGGCAGGGTGACCGACTGGTATTGGCCGACGGTGAACGCCCAACGGTTCGAGGAGACGCCCGCCACATTGTCGGACCAGACCAGAGCGGCGGCGTGCAGGGAGCCGGGCGCGAGGATGTTCGTGGTCGCGTAGGAGATGTCGAATCCATCGGCCACCGCGGAGACCGTGGGAGTCACCTTTGTGCCGTCGACCCACAGCTGGATGGAGGGCTGCGAGATCACCGTGTCGCCGTTCTTCAGGGCCGACAGGATTGTCGGGATCGGAGCGACGCCCGTGACGTTCACGCCGGGTGTCCGGGTGAAGATGTAGGAAGGAACCGGAGGAATGACTTGCGGAACGCCGGCGGCTGTGGCGGCTCCGAGGGCGAGCATCTGGCCGGCATTCAACGCGGTGGAGCGGAGTTGGACGCTGTTCACGTAGCCGGGAGCGGCGTTGCCCTTCTCGTCGTTGAACAGGATGGACGTTCCGGGAGCATCAAGCGCCCAGCGGTCGAGGCTCGTAATGGCTTCGGAGCCCACTTCCTGGCCGTCGATATATTTGCGGATCTGGCCGGCGGCACCGTCGACCACGAAGCCGATGCGATACCAGGTATTGGCGGCGAGCGTTCCGTGGAACGTGCGCGAGCCGATGGCGTTGCCCGAGCTGACGAAGAGTTCGGCCGTGTTCGCGACGCCCTGGACCGCTCCCTTGTCGGCATCGAGGAGACCACGGGTCTTGCCGTTCGAGGCGGACGGGTAGAGGACGTCGAAGACCAGGGTGTAGTTGTTCTGGAGATTGCCGGAGTCGCCGCTGGCGGGGCCGGCCATCAGGTAACCCATGCCGTTGGTGCTGGCGGGGAAGCCCATCACCGCGGCTACGGAGCCGTTGATCAGGGGCAGCCCGAGCGCCGTGGTGGTGCCGAAGACCGTGTTGGTGGCGGTGTTGTTGCCGACGCCGTCACGGTAGGTCAGCGCAGAGCCGACGGTGGCGTTCAGGTTGCCGGCGTTGAAGTCCCACTGGCCCGTTGGCTGGGCCAACGAGGTGAGGGCGGACGCGGTGAGGAGCCCGGTTGCGAGGCTGTTCCTCAGGATGTGTTTCAATGTCATGGGTGGGTCTGTTTTGGTCCCGCCGACAGGGCGGGACTGTTGGGGGTTTTCTGGATTGGAAACGAAATGGGGCCTACTTGCGGGCTCGATAGGCGGCGAGGGCCTTCTCCGCGCGGGCGTCGCCGTTCTTGGCCGCCTTGGAGAGTTCCTGAAGGGAGCTCAGCAGGGCGTCTCCGGTGGCCCGCTGCTGTTCGGGCGTGAGTTCTGGATTGCGGCTGACACCGTAGAGCGCGACGAAACCGTCCGTCGTGTTGTTGTTGCGCAGCGACGTGCTGGCCGACTGGACGACGGTGCGGACCTCGCTCGGAGCGCTCGCGAAGGCGGCATCAAGGGAAGCGGCTGTCTTCTGGGGATCCGCTGGCGCGGGTCCCTTGCGACCGCCGCAGCCGCTGGGGAGGATCAGAATCGTGGCCAGCAAGAGGGCTGAACTGGTCGGGGTGGAAAATGGAAAGCGCATAGGGTCCTCCTACTTCTTCGGGTCTTCGGTTCCGGTGAACCACCTGAAGTCGACTCCGGTCTTGGAGTAGGGAACGGACGAGGCGTGCCCGTCGGCCCAGAGCACCTGGCACTTCTTGTTGTGCCGCCACCACTCGTATTCCATCTCGATGCCGGGATAGAGCGAGGCGAGGCTGTATTTCCATTGTGTCAGACATTCGGTCCTTCCTGGAAACAAACCGATCGTGTCCGAATCTCCTTCCATCGCCTGTTCCGCCGCATCCGTGGCGAAAACCATCTGCGAAGGGTTCTTGTAGGAGGTGGTCTTCTTGGGGCCGGACTGCGTCGAATCGAAGGCTTGGACAATGAAGCGGTTGATGCCGTAGCTGGAGTTCAGCCACCATTCAGACGGGTAGGTCAGTCCGTCTTCCCGCCACTCGTCGACGTTCTTGGCGTTCGGGCACCGGAATACTTTTCGAGTCCCACCGAACAGGTTCAGGTAAGCGATGCCCCAGTAGGCTTTTGGATCATTGGGTGAAAGCAGCGTCTCGGTGCGGGGGTTAGCCGACCATTGCCCGTTGTTCGGAATGCTCCCGTTGATGTGATGAAACGTCTCGCCGTTCTCCTGGGCGTAGAGCTGTGTTCCAATGCCGATCTGTCGGAGATTGTTCAGGCAGGTCGCGGCCTTGCTCTTCTCCTTCGCCTTCGACAGGGCGGGCAGGAGCATGCCGGCGAGGATCGCGATGATCGCGATGACGACCAGGAGTTCGATCAAAGTGAAGCCACTGCGGTGTGGTGGCTGAGGACGATTCGTGATCATGAGTAGCTTTGCCGGGATGGGAATGGGGCACGCCAGTCGGGCCCCGGTTGGGAGTGGGGTTGACCACCCGGCTGCGCAAAACCTCGGACAAGCGTGTGACAAAACCCGGGAGGAATTGTGACGATCAGGCCACCATCACATGGCGGGGTTGTCTTAGGTTTGAAACCAGATCGTCATAAATGTTCGGTAGACTGGGAGTGCCGGATCTTTCGAAGATGCTTCTAATACCCGTATGTCTTCGCCTTCCCATTTGTCCTTCGATGCGGTCGTCATCGGCGCCGGCATCGTCGGCCTGGCCAATGCGCTCGCCCTCGCAAAACGCGGCCTGAAGGTCATGGTCCTCGAACGCCACGAACGGGCCCATGGTGCGTCCGTCCGCAACTTCGGGATGGTTTGGCCCATCGGCCAGCCGGCCGGCTCTCTCTTCGCCCAGGCACAGCGTTCTCGGGAGATTTGGACCACGCTCGGCCAGGCGGCGGGTTTCTTCATCCGCGAAACGGGCTCGCTCCATCTCGCGCATCACGAGGACGAGGTGGCGGTGCTGATGGAGTTTGCACGCATGGCGCCGGATCTGGGCGTCCCGGTGCAACTGCTGTCCCCGGCGGAAACGTTGGCGGGATCACCCATGGCCAATCCCACGAATCTCTGTGGCGCGCTCTGGAGCGTCGGCGAAGTCTGCGTTGATCCGAGGGAAGCGATCGCGCTGTTGCCGGAGTATTTGAACCGCGCCTTCGGCATCGAGTTCCGCTTCGGCACGCCGGTCGCTCGCATTGACGATGGAGCGGCGGTCACGTCGGAGGGCCAGGTCTTTCGCGCGCCCAGAATCGTCGTCTGCACCGGCGAAGATCTCCGGATGCTCTTCCCCGAGGTCTACGCCGGTTCGGGGATCCGCCGCTGCAAACTGCAGATGCTGCGGACCGTTCCGCAGCCGGCGGACTGGAATCCCGGGCCGATGATCGCGAGCGGTCTTACCCTGCGGCATTACGCGATCTTCCAGATTTGTCCGTCGCTCAAGGCTCTCCAGGAACGTGTCGCGCGCGAAACGCCCGAGCTGGACCGTTTCGGCATCCACGTGATGGCGTCGCAACATCGCGATGGCGGCATGGTCCTCGGCGATTCCCACGAATACGGCGCCGACATCACGCCATTCGACAGGGCGGAGATCGACGAGCTGATCCTGCGGGAGCTGAAGCCGCTCGTCAGGCTGCCGAACTGGGACATCGCCGAACGCTGGCACGGCGTTTACGCCAAGCATCCGTCGAAGGCCGAGTTCATCGCCGAGCCGTCTCCGGGCGTGGTGGTGATGAACGCGCTGGGTGGGGCCGGAATGACCCGGTCATTCGCGGTGGCCGAAGATTTCTGGAGCCAACGCTAGGCGCTCCTGCGGGAAGTGAAAAGACGAGGGGGCCGGGATTCGATGGGAGACGGCTGGAGGACGATTCCGGCTGGTAGCCGAACCAAGACCCGCTACTTCAGCGCAACCTGGCCGGCGTATTGGTTCATCTTCGCGGCGATGCTGGGCAGCGCGAGGATGTGCTGGGCTGCGCCGAGCTTGATCGCTTCCCGGGGCATGCCGAAGACGACGCAGGTTTCTTCGTTCTGCGCGATGGTCGTAGCGCCCGCCTGCTTGAGCTTCAGCATCCCGGCCGCACCGTCGGCTCCCATGCCAGTGAGAATCACAGCCAACGAATGCGGCCCGGCTCCGGCCTTCAGGGCCGAGTCGAACAGGACGTCGACGGCGGGGCGCTGATGGTGGACCTGGGGGCCTTCGGTGAGCTCGGCCTGGTAACAGGAGCCGGTCCACTTGACCATCAGATGGTAGCCGCCCGGGGCGACGAGGCAGAGGCCGGGACGGAACTTGTCGCCGGACTGGGCTTCGCGGACTTCAAACTCGCACAGCGAGTCGAGTCGATCGGCGAACGCCTTGGAAAAGTAGGCCGGGATATGCTGGACTATGGCGATCGGGGGCATGTCGCCGGGGAGCTGGGTCAGCACGGAGCGCAGGGCCTCGGTGCCTCCGGTGGACGCGCCCATGACGATCAGTTCGCGTGCGGGGTAACCGCGGTTTTCGGATGCAAAGCGATTGGCCGGAGGCCGGACAATGTGCGGGCGCACATGGGTGGCGCGCGGCGCCGGCGATGCTTCGGCGGGAGGATGCGGCTTCGAGATGCCGTAGGTCCCGACGGCCGGGGCGGCGTTGCCGGAAGCGGTGGCCCGGACCCGGGTGTAGATCGCGGTCTCGCCGGTGCTCTCGATGGGTTGAAGGCGGGCGCGGCCGGCCGCTTTGATCCGGTCGGCTAGATCGGCGA
>CANJSG010000195.1 GCA_947476875.1 Verrucomicrobiota bacterium
CATCGGATGGCCACCCACGATGCCGATGCTCACGGCGGCGATGCCATGGAGGATCGGGGATTCCTTGAGTTTACCGTCCACGAGCAGCTTCCGGATCGCGAGGGACAACGCCACGAAGGCACCGGTGATCGCGGCCGTGCGGGTTCCACCATCGGCCTGGAGGACGTCGCAATCGATCCAGATCGTCCTTTGGCCGAGCTTCTCGAGATCCACGGCGGCCCGGATCGAACGGCCGATCAGGCGCTGGATCTCCTGTGAACGTCCGTCGAGTTTGCCCTTGGAAATGTCGCGGGCCTTCCGGGTCAGCGTGGAGTAAGGGAGCATGGAATACTCCGCCGTCAGCCAGCCTCCCTTGACGTTCTGCTCCTTCATCCAGCGCGGCACGCCTTCGTCGATGCTGACGCCGCAGATGACCCGGGTATTCCCCCATTCGATGAGGGTGGAACCGGTGGCGTAGGGCGCGATGTGGTTCTGGAACCGGATCGACCTGAGCCGGGAAAGGTCGCGGCCATCCGCGCGGATCGGAGTGCTCTGGCTGGCGCTATCGTCGATAGATGACATTGGACCGAAGGGTAGAACGGCCCGAAGGCGTTCGGAAAGGGCGAAGGCGAACGCCCACAAACCAAGGGACCGCAAGAATCCACCAACCGGACGCTTGACCGAGGAGGTCAAAGGTTTACAACCAAACCCGTCCCCAGAAAATTTCAGGCGCAAATGCCGTGTAGGGAGAACTGTCTACATTCCCCTCTTTTTGCCCATAGATCTAACCCAACAACCCTCAGGAGGCATTCGTATGGCCACCGGCACAGTGAAGTGGTTCGACAACCGAAAAGGATTCGGTTTCATCCTCTCCGAACCCTCGGGAAAGGATGTGTTCGTCCACCACACCTCGATAGACGGAGAAGGTTACAAGACCCTCAAGGAAGGGGAAACCGTCGCCTTCGAACTCATCGAAAGCGACAAGGGCCTCAAGGCCCAGCACGTCCACCGGACCGCCTAGGTCCGACGCGATTCCACCTGGTTCAAGCCCGCCCGGCGGATTTCGTTCGCTCCGCGGGCTGACGCCGCTAGGTTCCCCTCCGCGTCATGCAGGAACCCGTTCGCAGTCTCTACGTCCACGTCCCCTTCTGTGCCCACAAATGCGAGTATTGCGCATTCTACTCCGGGCCGGCCAAGGGCGACCTCATCCAGCGATACGTCGGCGCCATCTGCCGCGAACTGGAACTGGTCTCGCCCGACCTCAAGCCCCAGACGATCTTCTTCGGCGGCGGCACCCCTTCGCTCCTGACCCTGAAGCAATGGGAGCAGGTCTTGGAAACGATGCGCCGGAGCGGGTTGACCGGCGCCTCCGAATGGACGGTCGAGTGCAATCCGGCCACCGTTTCCGCCGACAAAGCCGCCCTACTCCGCTCCGCCGGCGTCAACCGCATCTCCATGGGAGTCCAGTCGCTCGATGAAGGGCTCCTCGACCGGCTCGGTCGCGTCCACAGCCGCGACATGGTCTTTCGGAGCTACGACATCCTGAGGCAGGCGGGCTTCGACAATGTGAACATCGACCTGATGTTCGCCATCCCCGGCCAGACCATGGAGATCTGGAAGAAGACGCTGGCCGAAGCCGCCGCGCTCGGAAGCGAACATCTCTCCTGCTACGAGGTCATCTACGAGGACGACACCCCGCTCTACGAACAGCTCAAGGCCGGGAAGTTCGACATTGATGCCGACCTGGCCGCCGCGATGTATGAAGAACTGATCGACTACGCCGGTTCGCAGGGATTCCACCAATACGAGGTGGCCAACTTCGCCCGTAATCTCCCGGAGCGCGCGAGCGCACATTCGGCATTCCCACCCGACGAGATGTTTGCCGATGTTCCCACCCAAGCCTGCCGCCAGAACGTCACCTATTGGCGCAGTGGCGACAGCTACGGCCTCGGCCCCAGCGCGACCGGCTATGTGCGCGGCGTGCGCACGAAGAACTGGTCGAACACCCAGCTGTATTGCGAGGAGCTGGAAAAAGGAAAACGGGCCATCGAATCCACCGAAGCCCTGCGCCAACTCGCGCGAGCGGGCGAAGCGGCCGCATTCGGACTCCGCATGAACGCCGGATGGCCGCTGGCGCTCTTTCAACAACGCACATCGTTCGACCTGACCGAGGAATGGCGCGAAGACATCGCCCAACTCGTCGGCCTCGGATATGCGGAACTGACCGCCGATCGGTTCAAGCTGACCCGCCAAGGTTTGCGCTACGCCGACTGGGCGGCGGAACTGTTCCTTCGTCCCTGACACCGCCATGTCGCCCGGCGAACTCGCCACCCGAATCTCCGTCTGGCTGGCTTTGCTTCTTTGGTTGGCGTCCGAGTGGCTCGCGCTGAACCCGAAACGGCTGCGTGTCCGCCAATCACTATTCGCGTTGTCCGCTGTCGTGTTCCTGACGCACGCGACGCTCGCGTTCCACGTCTTCTACGACTGGTCGCAGACAACAGCCTTGGCCGATGTGCGACGCCAGACCCGCGAGGTCACCGGCCTCGAATGGAGCGTCGGGCTCTGGATCAACTACGCCTTCGCCGCCCTGTGGATTGCCGAGGCGCTCTGGTTGTGCTTCCGGACGGGCCGCCACGCCGCTCGGCCGGCCTGGGTGACCTGGCTGATGAGGGGAATCTTTTGGTTCATGGCCTTCAATGGCGCGTTCGTCTTCGTGAAAGGCCCGCAGAAGTGGCTAGGCTTGGTGATATGCTTGGGAGCAGCGGTTGCGTGGGCGCTGCGAGGCGCAAAGCCAGTTAGGGCGAGATGGTGAAGGCACCGGACACCGAGAACGGAGAAGTCGAATAGGCGGTTCCGGAAAACACGCCCGCAGCCGGATTGGTGGCGTTCAAGTGAAGGGCCATCGGCACCAACCCGACGAATTGGATCGGTGAAAGCCGCCCGCGATAGGGAGTGACGATCCAGTTGTAGTTGGTGATCGACCCGGAACCCGGTGAACCCGAGGTCGGCACATACGTGTAGGTGCCAGAAACCGAGTTCGTAAAAACGTTCGTTATCGTGCCGACGCCATTGTTGAACACCAACACCAAGGTCCTGCCCACGAGAGTTTTCGGAATCGGCCTCCCGTCGGCGTAGGCTATTTGGACGGCCCGGAAAAACTCGCTCATTGCAGTCCTCGCGAGGAAGGTCTGGTTGCTCACCGGGGCAGACACTTCGACGCCCAGTTCCGTTCCCGACCAGGTCGTCAGATTCGCGGACCGATAGAGCCGGTTGTCCGCAAAAAGCCGGTTGCTGAAGCTTAGGCTCACATTTGTGAGGAATGTCGAAATTGAAAGCGTCGCGTTCGTGACCACGGGCAATCCCTGGGCTTGAACCGAGAACGCCTGCGCAGAAGCACCGACCGCGCGAATGGAAACATTCTGGATCACCACGTTGGTTAGCGGCTTGTCGTTCGAGTCCCGGACCACCTGGCCAATCGCGTAGACGACGTTGGAGCCTGACGACACCCGTCCAAACACCGAATGGATGTCGTTCAAACTGGGTGTGGCGGCCAGCGTGACGAAGAACTGGGAACCGTTGGAATCGGGTCCGGAGTTCGCCATGGAGAGCACGCCGAAAGTGTCATGGCGTAGAAGTGGACTGAACTCGTCGGTAAAGGAATAGCCCGGGCCGTCGGTTCCCAAACCATTGGGGGAACCTCCTTGGACCACAAAACCGGGAATCACTCGATGGAAGGTGATGCCGTTGTAAAAGGGGCTTTTGAGAACACGTCCTGTAGGAACCTCCAGCCAAGCCCGTTGCGCCGAAGACAGCCCAACAAAATTGGCGACGGTCTTCGGGGCGTTGGTGAAATCGAGCATGCACGAGAACGAGCCGAGCGACGTCGTGAAGTCGGCGAAGAGCCCGTCTGATTGGGCTCGCGCCTTTTCGGCCGCAAGAACCGTGAACGAGCACACCATTGTCATGGCCGCCCGGACCAAGCGCTGAGCGCGACTAACAGACCTGCTTGCACAAATAGTCATGCCGGAACGAGCCTGCCGGATCCGACCACGGGGCACCAAGAGCTTTTCGACAATGCCCCCACTCCTCCCAGAAGGCACAGATTGCTCTGTCCCACTTACCAATGCTCCTGTAGCACCCAACAAAACCATGCGCTTCCCCACCTTGCTCGTTGCAGGCAGCCTCCTCTTGGCTGGAATCCTTCTCTCGTCCGCCGCCGAAGCCGCGAAAAAGGTCCTGTTCTTCTCCAAGTCTTCCGGGTTCGAACACTCGGTCATCAAACGGAACGCCGGCCAACCGGCCTACGCCGAGCAGGTATTGAAGGAACTCGGGGCCAAGCACGGTTTCGAGTTCACGTTCAGCAAGGATGGCAGCCTTTTCAATCCGACCTACCTGGCCCAGTTCGACGCCTATTTCTTCTACACCACCGGCGACCTGACCGAGACCGGCACCGACAAGAACCCGCCGCTGTCGCCCGAGGGCAAGCAGGCGTTTCTCGATGCCATCAAGGGCGGCAAAGGCTTTGTCGGGACCCACAGCGCGACCGACACGTTCCACTCGCCGGGGAACCAGGCCAACGGTGAAGCACGGTTCTCCGGTGACGCCGTCGTTGATCCCTACATCACGATGATCGGCGGAGAGTTCATCAAGCACGGCGCCCAGCAGACGACGAAACTGGTCAACCACGACCCGGCGTTTCCCGGCGCAAAGTCCGTTCCCGCCGCCTTCGGGCCGCAGGAGGAATGGTATTCGCTCAAGAACTTCTCCCCCGACCTCCACGTCATCCTCACGCAGGACACTGCTGGCATTAAGGGCAACGAATATGCGCGGCCGCCCTACCCTTCCACGTGGGCACGGGTGCATGGCAACGGCCGCGTCTTCTACACCAACATGGGCCACCGCGAGGACGTCTGGACCAATCCCGTTTTTCAGGACGTGCTCATTGGCGGATTGAACTGGGCCACACGCCGAGTCGATGCGGACGTGACTCCCAACCTGGCGAAAGCCGCGCCCGATGCGGCCAAGCTGCCGAAGTTCGTCGCGCCCCAGCCCAAGGCACCGAAGAAGAAGGACGCCAAAAAAGCCGTGCCGGCGCTCTGATTTACCTAGCCGCATCCCATCCGGTTGCCGGCGGGGGTTCATCCGCACCCCTTTCCAGTGAGCATCACGATGCTCCAGAGCAATCCACGCGGCGACTGGGCCAAGGACTCGGAGGGACACGCTTGCCATCTTCCAAGTCACCGATGATCTCCAAGCGAACCGCCGCAGCGACCGGCTGCCGACGCGATTTCCGACGACGAAACCGCTTCCAGAACAGGTTCGCTGAATTACTCTCGGGCAATCCCAGTCACCACCATGGTGCTTGCCCAAAAAGCCATCCTGCTCTCAGCCGTTCTCAGCCTGGCCTTCCTGCCCTGGCCCGGAGTTGGCGCTCCTGTTGAGGCGGCTTCGACTGACAAGCCGGTCTCCTTCCGCAACGACGTCATGGCCGTCATCTCCCGCGCCGGTTGCAATGCCGGCGCCTGCCACGGCAACGCGACCGGCAAAGGCGGCTTCAAGGTTTCCCTCCGCGGCGAAGATCCCGCTGGCGATTACCTCGTCATGACGCGCGAACTCTTCGGCCGCCGCGTCAATCCGCAGATCCCCGACGACAGCCTCCTGCTCCTCAAGGCGACGGCCAAACTCGCCCACGAAGGCGGCAAGCGGTTCGGCCCGGATACCGAGGAGTTCCGCATTCTCCACCGTTGGATCGTCGATGGCGCCACAGACGACGGCGAGACCGCTCCCAAGCTCGTCAGCCTGGAGGTCACGCCCCGCGAGGAATTTCTCGGAGAACCTCGCTGGCGGACGCAGATCCAGGCGACGGCGCGCTACGGCGACGGGACCTCCCGCGATGTCACCCGATTGGCCGTCTACGAATCCGCCAACCCGCTCGTGACTCCAGCCCTCGATGGCAGCGTCAGCGCGGACAAACCCACCGAGACGACCGTTCTCGTCCGTTACCTCGACCAGCAACAACCCGTCCGGCTGGCCTTCGTCGCCGAACGGCCCGACTACAAATGGAACGCCACCAAGCCGGCCAACTTCGTCGATGAACAGATCTTCGCGAAACTCCGCCGCCTAAAGCTGAATCCCTCCCCTCCCGTCGCCGACGAAACCTTCGTCCGCCGCCTTTACCTCGATCTCACCGGCGCGCCGCCCACTTCCGAAGAAGCCAAGGCTTTCCTCGCCGACAAGCGCCGCGACAAACGCACTCGCCTAGTCGACGAGCTGATGGAACGTCCCGAGTTCGCCACCTTCTGGGCGCTGAAGTGGGCCGACCTGCTCCGCATCGATGAACGCCCGCTCGACAAGAAAGGCGTGCAGGCCTTCCACCATTGGCTCCAGCGCGCCTTCTCCGACAACATGCCGATGGACCGATTCGCCCGGGAGATCGTCGCCGGGCGCGGCAGCACCTACGATAGCCCGGCGGCGAACTTCTACCGCGCCAACCGCGACCCGACGATGCGGTCCGAAGCCATCGCCCAACTCTTCCTCGGCACGCGGCTCCAGTGCGCCCAGTGCCATAACCATCCTTTCGATCGCTGGACGCAGAACGATTACTACGGCTGGGCCGGCGTCTTCTCGCAGATCGATTACAAGGTCATCGAGAACAAGCGCCGCGACGACAACGACAGCCACGAGTTCGTCGGCAAACAGGTCGTCGTCTCCGGCCGCTCCGGCGACATGAAGCATCCGAAGACCGGCAAGGTCGTTCCGGCCAAGATGCTCGGCGACACCTCCGGCGGATCGGATGACCGCGACCGCCTAGACCGCCTGGCGGAATGGATCACCAGCCCGAAGAACCCGTTCTTCGCCCAGTCCCAGGTCAACCGCATCTGGTTCCATCTGATGGGCCGAGGCATCGTCGATCCCATCGACGACTTCCGCGCGACGAACCCGCCCAGCCATCCCGAACTGCTCGACCAGCTCACAACCGAGTTCGTGAAGAGCGGCTACAGCCTCCGCCACATTGTCAGGCTCATCGTCGCGTCCAAGGCTTACCAGCTTTCCTCGGAGCCGAACGACACCAACGCCGACGACGAAACCAACTTCTCCCGCAACCTCATCCGCCGCCTTTCCGCCGAGCAGATCCTCGATGCGCAGACGCAGGTCACCGGAACGCCCGTGGAGTTCACCGGTTATCCCATCGGCACCCGCGCGGCCGAAGTCGGAGGCGTCCAGGCCATGCGCGCGCGTCGGCGGATGACGGAAGGCGATCGTTACCTCGACCTCTTCGGTCGCCCGCCGCGCCTGCTCACCTGCGAATGCGAGCGCTCAAACGAAACTTCCATGGGCCAGGCCTTCCAGCTCATCAGCGGCCCGCTCATCAACGGCCAGCTTTCGGCCAAGGAAAATCGCCTGACTGCGCTCCTCAAGTCCGGACGCACCGACGAACAGATCGTCGAGGAACTCTATTGGACGACCCTGACGCGTCCGCCCAACGACAAGGAACGCGCCACCACATCCAGCCTCTTGGCCAAAGCACCGGACAAACGCGCCGCCCTCGAAGACGTCACCTGGGCGCTGCTCAACTCGAAGGAGTTCATCCTGCGGCATTGATGCGATGAAGACGCGGAGACCAATCACGGACTCAGCTTCACGTAAGGTTCAAAGCGTGCGCCGGAGGGCCGGGGTTAGGGTGGCCGCCCAGTTTCCTGAGAGGCCCCGATACGATTTCCCTTCCGCGTCTTCTGCATATTCTGCGGTTCAACTTCCGAGGATCCTCCCATGAGCAACCACCTCCTTTCCTCCGCCTGCGCCAGCTTCCATCGCACGCACATGTCGCGCCGGCACGCGCTCAAGGTCGGCGGGCTCGGATTGCTCGGGATGACGATGCCGAAGCTGCTCCAGGCCGAATCGTTGGCCAACAAGATCGCCCTCAAGGCCAAGGCGAAGTCGGTCATCTTCCTCTTCCAATGGGGCGGCCCGAGCCACATCGACATGTTCGACATGAAGCCGGATGCGCCCGAGGGCATCCGCGGTCCCTACAAGCCGATCTCCAGCAACGCCGACGGCATCCAGGTCTGCGAACGCCTGCCGCGCATGGCCAAGATGATGGACAAGGTCACCCTGATCCGGTCCATGCATCACACGATGAAGAACCACAACTCGGCCGGCTATTACGCCCTGACCGGGCATCAGCCGCCGGTGGACGACATCCGGTTGAAGGAAACGCTGGACCTGTATCCCGCGCTGGGTTCCGTAGTGGACCGGTTGGCCCCGCTCAATACGCCGGAGATGCCCACGTCGGTTTCCTTCCCGCACATCATCAGCGACGGCTCCCGCACGCCCGGACAATTCTCCAGCTTCCTCGGCAAGGTCCACGATCCCC
>CANJSG010000196.1 GCA_947476875.1 Verrucomicrobiota bacterium
CATCTTCTTCATCCGCCACGCCCTGCGCGCCGGCTTCACCATCGAGGAGATTTTCAACCTCACGAAGATCGACCGCTGGTTCTTGGTGCAGATCAAGGAGATCGTGGACTTTGAGGAGGAGTTGGCGGGGGCGAGGAATTGATTCGAAATCACTTCGGTGCGCGGACGAGACAGTTCCACCGTGATTGTGAATCGCTCATTGGCGCGTCAGTGGTGCATCAATAGACGCCAGGCCGTGAACCCGAACAGCGCCCCGAAGGCGATCACTCCCCACCACCCAATGACGGCTAGCCGCTTGGAATCGGGCAACGGCAAGGAATCCGTTTCATTATTGAAAAGCCAGTAGCCGACGAGAGCACCCGTCAGTGCGCCTCCCACGTGCGCCGCATTGTCTATGACGGACCAGGCCAAAAGCCCAAAGAAGGCCATGAACGCAATGCTCCGCAGGATGTTCGCCGCGAAACGAGCAGGCAGTAGATCCTGCCGCTTCCAGCCCATCACCGCGAGAAACCCAACGAATCCCATCAAGCCTCCGGAAGCACCCACGCTCGTTTGCTGCGGCATTATCATCAGGCTGCAGAGGCTCCCGCCTAAAGCGCCCAGCAACCAGAGCGGCACAAGGACGTGGCGATGCACCGTGCGCTCGATGAGCAGCGCCAGCGAAATCGCGGAGGTGGCGTTCATCAATATGTGCCAAGGGTTACCGTGAAGCATGGGCCCGGTGAACAAGCGCCACAACTCGCCCTGCCAGACCAAGGGCTTAACCAAGCCCGCACGCTGGACGGAAGCATCCAGACCTATGGCCATCTGGATGATGAAGATTACAACCCATGCGGCGCTCAGGCTCCAAGTTCGCCACAGCGCCGAGGAGGGATGATTGCCCACCCAAAAGGCATAGCGGCATTCGCGGGAACACCGGTGAAAATAGCTGGGCACGTCCCGTCGCAGCCGCCGCTTGGTTTCCGCGGATTCGAACCAGGTCTCGGCCGACTGGATGCCGTATATTGCCAGCACAAACGCAGCTTGCGGCGGCACTTCGAAAGCCAACACGGTCACGCAGGCCGCCCCAGTAAGAACGGTGACTATCCGATGAGTCTTGATGGCTGTTTGAGCGTGCCGAAGATCCCTTTCCGTCTGGGCCTCCCACAGTTCTTGAACCTCGGAGATATGCACCACGCGCGGAGTATTTGGGACTTCGACCCAATGGATCGGTGCTTTCTCTTCCTCTATCTGCTCTCTCAATTGCGCCGAGATTTCGGCCAAGCTCATCAACTCGGATTTACCACGCCAAACCCCCGACTGCCCACCCAAGGACGCCTCCGGCAATAAATCCGCCGCCAGCCATGGTGCGGACTGCGAAGTTGGATTCCCAACTGATGTCATGAGTCAGCGTGTTTCGGCTGCAAATCATTCGCAAGCACGGCATGGGGCATTGCCGGTTACCTGAATTGATTCTGCGCTTTGCCTTCGGGAAATTCCCGCAAGTCGACCCCACGATCTCCACGCAGATGAAAAGCTTCTGCGAAGCATGGCCATCGGCCGCGCGTTTAAGGAATGCCTACAAAAATGCGTGCGCTCTCTGGAGATTGGCCGCACCTCCGTCAGGAGCGAAATCTTTGTAGCCACCCAATTCCCCAGCCCGATCGGGGCGGCATATTCCGCTCCTGACGACGCTCCGCTTCGTCCCGGAGGGACATCCGGAAATTAGCCAGCCACATTGTCGCTGGTAACGCGTCCGAAAAATCATCCCGTCCTCAAAGGACGACGGAACATTTCACGTCGCCCGTTTCCATCGTCCTTTCAGGACGAAAATCATTTTCGATTTCAACCAGCCACTCCGTAGCTGGCTAATCTCCATTGTGCCGCCGGCACAACCGCGCCGTGTCCGCGAGCCCCAACGGGATTCAAATCCACCAGCCCCGGGTTGGCGGGCCGCGCCGGACCGGCGAGGAGCGCCTACCCTGGGAAACTCTTCAATCCTGTAGCCACGGTCTGTGACCGCCGTATCTTCCCGCTTTCCGAAGGGATGAAGAGCCTGAAGAACTCGCTCTCCAAAACCTTGCCGGGAATGGATGCTCCCGCGCCGCATTGTGAGAAGGGGTTCTTCGGCCACGTCCTGCGATCTGAAGAACCGGATTCCAAGAAACGGTTCTGCGTGGCCGAAAATCCGGTCCGCAAAAATCTGGGGGCCTGTCCCGAGGAATGGACCTTCCTGGGCGAGATCCGTCCGCTGGCTGCGAGGGGACGCGTGTGATTTCGGGTGGCGGTCACAGACCGCCGCTCCAGGGAGCCCTAAGCGGCCGGTTTCGTCAGACGTAGAAGTAGACGTAGACGGCGAAGGCGATGGCGGTGACGCCGGCAGCGGCCGCGACGGTCCAGAGTGCGGAGCGTTTGGTGGCCGCGATGGAGAAGGTGGAGACGATGACGGCCGCCTGCGCGGCGAGCATTCCCAAGAAGAAGCTTTGGCTGCGGCGGCTGTGGCGTTCGGCCGTGAGGTTGCTCTTGCGGACCTGGAGTTCCATCATCTGGGCAACGGATTGGTTGAGCCGGGCTTCGGCCTCGTAGCGGTTGGCGGTGTAGCGGGCGCGGGCGGCGGCCAGATCGCGGCGCGTGTCGCGGTCTGTTTTCGCAAAGGATTTCTCCAAACCGTCGATGGCCTGGTTCAACGGCTTGAGGGTGGCGTCGAAGGCGTCGGATCGACCTCGGATGGCGCGCACGGCGTCGGTCAGTTCGTCGGCCGTGACGCCGTTGAGCACTTCGAAGAGTTGGGCTTCGGGCTTGGCGGCTTCGAGCAGTTCGAGGGCGGTCTTCACGGAGGGCTTCATCTCGACGGCGGACGGAAGCGGGGGAAGTTCGCCTTTCAACAGTGCGGAGGCCGTAGCGGCATCGAGCTTGGCGAGGACGTCGGGCCCGAGGGGGCGGACGTCGGCGGTGGCGTGGATCAAATCGAGCGTGGTGCGCTGCATGGAGCCGCGGATGCGTTTCGCCTGGAAGAAGCCCCATTGATCGCCGGCCTTGGCCTGTTGCTGGGCAGCGAGCGAGCGGTTGTATTGCGCGCGACTCATCTCGCTGGAGGAGAGTCCCGCCAGGGCGGTGGCCACGACGGTCATGATGATGGGCGTGGCGGTCAGGACCTTGCCCCAGGAAGTGTCTGGAACGTCTTTCTTCAATTCGTCTGGGATCTTGGTTTTCATCGTCTGGCGAGTCTGAGGCAACGCTACAGGGGCTCAGAGGCGTAGCGAGCCCGCGATTCGGGCGACAGGCCGTTGAAAGGGGACGGCCGATCTTCGAGGAAGTTTGGCGTGTGCGGCGGTCCGGATTTCCGGCAATACTCGGAAAGCGTTTACCGACCATGCAAATTTCTTCCATCGAGTTCGAGTGCAGCAACCCCGATCTGACCACGTGTCCGGAGGATAATCTGCTGGAGTTCGCCTTCATCGGCCGGTCCAACGTGGGCAAGTCTTCGCTCCTGAACATGCTCTCGGGGAAGCGGTCTCTCGCCCGGGTGTCGGCCACGCCGGGCCATACGAAGCTGATCAATTTTTTCCAGGTGAACCGGAAGTGGCGGCTGGTGGATCTGCCTGGCTACGGCTTCGCCCAGGTGGCGAGGAAGGACAAGGCGCGGTTCAACGACGCCGTGTCGGACTATCTCGCGAACCGCCCGAACCTCGCCTGCGTCTTCTCCCTGATTGATGCGAGCATCCCCGCCCAGAAGATCGATCTCGAGTTCATCGAATGGCTGGCGGACAACGCGGTCCCGTTCGTCCTCGTCTTTACGAAGACGGACAAGGTTTCGGCCACCAAGGTCCGGAACAACATCCAGGCGTTCAATGACCTGATCGCCGGCTGGTTCGAGACGATGCCGGAGTCCTATTCCTGCTCCTCCACGAAACGAGATGGCCGCTCGGAACTGCTCGCGGTGATCGACCGGACCATCGCCTCCGAGAAGGCGGCTGCGCTTGCGGCTCCGAAGGACGAAGCGGAAGGCTGACCGACGGTTCTGGGCTCGAGTGGTCTTCGATCGCCCTGTTCTGGTCCGGATGGCGGCTGGATGGCTGGTTGAGATCCGCGCGTGTGCGAGAGAGGGGGCGTTCCTCCCGCTCAAGTGGTTTCGCGAGGGACCGATGTCTTGGCAATGCGTAGAGCGGTTTACCTAGGATCCGGAACCCACGGTCGTTCCGGGATCTCCATGGGGGGCTGATCTCCGAATGAGAACAGTGAAACTCTTTCCCAAGCTTCTTCTGCTGGCACTTCTACCTGTGCTGGTCACCGGTGCATTGCTCTTCGCCGTCTGGTATTACGCCACGAGTTCATCACTGCGGGAACAGGCCGAGAACCAGGCCCGTGCGGAGCTTGAGGCGAAGTTGAGCGGCACCCTTGGTGTGTTTAGGCAGGTGGACCGGAGCATCGATGCCGTGGGCAAGATGCCGGCGCTCAACGTGGGAACTTCGGAATCACGGGCGCGGGCTTTGGCAGATCTCGGGTCCTTCATGCCGGACCGGATCGAGGCGTTTCAGTTCATCGCGGCTGACGGCTCAGTCTACGGGTCCGACGGGGTCAAAGTGTCCGGCGGTGGAGAGCGGCTTCTCGCCGAGGTGAAGAAGAACGGCGGTCTGACCTACGTCGGGCCTCCGATTTTGTTCGCCGCGACGGGGCGACCTGTGGTCCAGACGGTAGTCCCGCTCAGGGACAAGTCGGGTGAGATTTCCGGAGCAATCTGCGCATGGGTCCGGGTGGCGGACTTGTTCGAGGAAATCCTGTCCGCCAAGCCACGGAACAAGGGCCTTGCTGTTCTGGTTGGGCCCGGGGGACAGGTTGGTTCGCTCCTGCTTCAGCCCGACCTCGTTGCGGCTTCGGCCTCCTTGGTTTCCTCGCCTTCGATCACAGGCGGCGGCTTGGCTTCTGATCTGGTGAAGGCGCTGCTTTCACAACGTGAGGGAAGGCACGAGTTCCAGTTGGACGGAGAACGGCACACCCTCTTCTTCAGCACATTTCCAGGAACCGATTGGCGGATCGCGATGGCCTACCGGGACGACGACATTTTCGCCGTGCGAAACCGCGTCCAGATGTTCGGGCTCCTGATCCTTCTCGGATGTTTCGTGCTCGCGCTGGCGGCGAGCCAGTCCATGTGGCGATACATCGTGAAGCCGTTGAAAGAGGTCGAGCGTGCGCACCTTGCGTTCGCCGGCGGGGACATGGCGACCCGTGCCACCGTCACCACCGAGGACGAGGTGGCCGCGCTCGGCCGGTCGTTCAACCAGATGGCGGAAAGATTGGAGCGGAGCACCAAGGCCGCGATCACGGAACTTGAAGGGCGTCGCCGTGCTGAGAACGCCCTCGTCGAACACGAGAATCTTTTCCGCGACATCATCGACAAGACGCCGGCCGTTCTCTTCATCAAGGATCTGGAGGGCCGCTACATGATGGTGAACGCGCGGTTCGAAGCCCTGGTCGGGGCGCCTCTTTCGGAAGTCTGCGGTCTCACCGATCTGGACCTGTTCCCCCGTCACCTGGCGGAGGCATTCAGGGACAATGACCGAAAGGTGATCGAGACCGGAAACACCGTGGAATGCGAAGAGACCATGGAGGAGAAAGGTAAAAAGCTCTTCTTCAATTCGCTGCGGTTTCCTCTGAAGAACGCCGCCGGGAAAATCTACGCCGTCGGCGGCATTTCGACCGAGGCCCGCGACCGAATCAGGCCCAGCTTGAGTTGAAGGAGGGCGAGGGCCGGCCCCGCGATCCGGTGGGGCACCCGGCCGCCGGCATCGTGTCATTCGATCTGTTCAAGCTGGCGGCCACGAGCTTCGCCGCGGTCATCACGGATCAGACCATGCCGAAGTTGAACGGGTCCGAAGTGGCGATGCGCCTTCGTGAAGTGCGGTCGGACGTTCCAGTCATTGTGATGACCGGCAACGACGCGACGACAGCGGCGTGCCTGGTGGACGCAACCCCTGGCGTCAGGCTTTTCCTCAAGCCCGTCGACGTGGCTTCGCTCGACGCGGCCGTCAACGAGGTTTCCCCCCCCGGCTTAGCGGCCGCTGCCCGTCGACCCGCCGGTGGGGACTGGCCGAAAAGTTTCGCCCACGGTCGCGAAGTATCCCGCCGCCTTGGCCAGCGTCTCGTCGTATTCCGCTTCGGCCACGCTGTCGGCCACGATGCCGGCCCCGGCGTGGAAGTGGGCCTCGCCGTCCTTCAGCACCGCCGTGCGGATGGCGATGCTCAACTGGCTTTCGCGGTTGAAGCCCAGGTAGCCCATGGCCCCGCAGTAGGGCCCGCGCGTCACCGGTTCCAGTTCGTCGATGATCTCCATCGCCCGGATCTTCGGAGCGCCGGTGATGCTGCCGCCGGGGAAACAACTGGCGAAGGCGGCGAAGTGCGTCACGTCCGGACGCAGCCTGCCTTCGACGGTGGAGACGAGATGCTGCACGTGGGCGTAGCGTTCCAGGCGCACCAGCTCCGGCACCTGCACGGAACCGTATTCGCAGACGCGTCCGAGATCGTTCCGCAGCAGGTCGGTGATCATGACCAGCTCCGCCATTTCCTTCGCGCTAGTTTGGAGTTCGTAGGTCAACTGCGCGTCCCGCACCGGATCGGCGCTGCGCGGGCGCGTGCCTTTGATCGGGCGCGTGAGGATATGGGCGCCGCTCAAACGCAGGAACAACTCGGGCGACGACGACGCGACCTGGAAATCGCCGCAGTCGAGAAACGCGCTGAACGGTGCGGGCGACGCCTCCGTCAGCCGCTCATGGAATTCCCAGGCGGTCCCGTTCCAAAGCGCGCTGAAGCGCTGGGACAGGTTCACCTGATAGATGTCGCCGGTGCGGATGTAGGCCTGAGAGCGGCGCACGCGTTCGATGAACGAGTCGCGGGTGAGATTGGAGCGGATGCCGGCGTCGCCGGTAGGCCGGGCGTCCCCGCCCGGCAAGTCGGTGCTCTCCGCAGGTTCTCGCTTCAAAAACGCCGCCCAGAAATCCAGTTCCGATTCTGCTTTGGCTTCATTGCGCGAGCCGTCGGCTTCGAGACCCGTCGCCACGATCCAGACCTTCTCGGCCCGATGATCGAACACGACCAAGCTCCCGTAGAAGCCGACATGGCAATCGGGCAGCTCCAGATCGTTGACCGCCTTCCGCGGCAGCTTCGGTTCGACGAAGTTCTTGAGATCGTAGCCCCAGTAGCCGAAACAGCCGCCCAAGGGAAACGGCAGGTCCATCTCGTCCAACAACTCGAACCGCGACATCAACGCGTCGAGCAGCTGCCAGGGGTTGCCGAACTGCTGGGAAGGTAGGGCGATGGTTCCTGCTGCGCTCCGGATCTCGCAGGCCGATCCGCTCGATCGGAACGTCACCAGCGGCCGCGCCGTGACGAACGAATACCGCGCCTGAGGCAGGTCAAACTGCCGCGAGCGCAACAGCACCACGCCCTTTTCGCCGGCAAGCGCCGCGACCAACGACTCGGGCGAGTGGCTGGTGCTGACTTCTTGGAGGATGGGACGCATTCCAGATTCGTAGCCGCCGACGTGAGGAGGCGGAGGCCGGTTCAATCAGTTAATTCGGTTAGATCCAATACGCCAGCCACGCCCGTTCTTCCAGCCCCAGACCCTGCACGAGCGGCCCATCAACGTCGCTCCTGAAGGAGCTGGCGGACAGATTGTGGTGTGGCTGATCTATAAACAGGTTGACCCCACGGGTCTGAAAAGGGACTTCATGAAGGCGGCGAACTCAGAAGCTTTGGTTCAAATCTTCGCCAGCAGTTTCTCCAGCGCCGTTCCATCCTTCCACGGGCTCACCAGGGCGAGGCTAAGCCGCTCGGGCTTCAGGAGATCCTCCGTGGCTCGACGGACATCGGACGACCGGACGGCACGGAGGCGGCGGGCGGCCTCTTCCGGCGGGGTGATCCGGCCCCAGCCCAGGATCTGTTCGCCGATGGTCATCATGTGGTTCTCCGTGCCTTCGAGATTCAGGTCCATCTGGCCGATGACGTAGTCCTTGGCCCGGCGCAGTTCCGCCGCGCCGACTGGCTTGTTCGCCAATTGTTTCAGCTCCCGCAGCATCAGCTTGAGGGCCTTTTCCACGTTGTCCGCATCCAGTCCCGCCGAGATCACGAGATCGCCGGTGTCCTCGAAAAAGCTGAGCGAGCTGTGGATGTCATAGGCGAGCCCGAGGTTCTCCCGCAGTTCGACGAACAGCCGCGAGCTCATGGTCTCACCGACGAGCGCGTTCAGAAGGCGCAGCGCGTAACGACGCGGGTCGTGCCGGGAGACGGTGCGGATGCCGAGCGCAAGCTGGGCCTGGCTGGTCTTGCGCGTATCGAGGCGGA
>CANJSG010000197.1 GCA_947476875.1 Verrucomicrobiota bacterium
AATTGAGGATGCGGGGGGATTCTTTTCCGAGGCTCGCGGCGATGAACCTCTGGCCTTGGCGGATTCGAAGTCTTCCTGCAGCCTTCCTCAATCCATCCCGTCCAGCGTTCCCAATCCTGATCCAGCCATGAACATGAACCACCGCTTCACCCGGCGCAGTTTCCTCAAGACCTCCATCGCCTCGCTCGCCACCATCAGCATCGTCCCGCGGCACGTGCTCGGCGGCGCGGGCTTCACCCCGCCGAGCGAAATCCTCACGCGCGCCGTCATCGGCGTCGGTGGCATGGGCATGGGGCACGTGAAGTCCATCAACACCGCGTGCAAGCTGCTCGCGGTGTGCGATGTCGACAGCGACCATCTGAAGGCCGCGGTCGCCGCCGGTGGACCGGACGTGAAGGGCTACTCCGACTTCCGCGAGGTGATTGCCCGCAAGGACATCGACATCGTCCACATCCCGACTCCGCCGCATTGGCACGCCATCATGGCCATCGCCGCCGCCAAGGCCGGCAAGGACATCTGGTGCGAGAAGCCGATGAGCCGGACCATCGCGGAGGGCGAAGCGGTCGTGGCCGCGGTCAAGAAATACAAACGCGTCTTCCGCCTCAACACGTGGTTCCGTTTCGCGGACAATTTCTACGGGATGAACACGCCGGTGAAGCCGATCAAGAAGGTCGTGCAGAGCGGCATGCTGGGCTGGCCGCTCAAGGTCACGCTGAACGCCGCGACCGGGTTCGACTGGAAGTTCATGTGGATCGGCAAGACCGGCCTCGTCCCGCAGCCCGTGCCCGCCAATCTCGACTACGACTTCTGGCTCGGGCCCGCACCATTCAAGCCCTACCATCCGCACCGGGTCCACGGCACCTTCCGCGGCTACTGGGACTACGATGGCGGCGGTCTCGGAGACATGGGACAGCACTACCTCGACCCGGTCCAATACATCCTCGGCAAGGACAACGAGAGCCCCATCGAGGTTGAAGCCGACGCGCCCAAGCAGGACAGCGACGCCGTCGGCACCTGGCGCCGGATTCGTCTGCTCTACAAGGACGGCTGCGAGATCATCCTCGACGGCGACAACAAGGAGAAGGACGCCGCCTTCATCCAGGGACCAAACGGCAAGATCATGAAGGGATTCAAGTCCGACATCGCCGACTTCGCACAGAAGGTCGCCGGCCTGCCCGATCCCGAACCGCAGATCACCGACTTCGTCGAGTCCGTGAAGACCCGGAAGAAGTTTGCCCTGAACGAGGAGAACGGCCATCGCTCGTGCACGTTGGTGAACCTCGCCAAGATCGCGCTGCAGACCGGCCGGCCGCTGCATTTCGATCCCAAGAAGCAGCGCTTCATCAACGACAAGGAAGCCAACAGCTACGTGAGCCAGCCGATGCGCGGAAAGTGGCGCGTCTAGCCCACGAGTCGTCTGGGTAGGCGCGGCAGTTGACGCCCCGTCATGGGATTTCCGATTTGCACTGGCTCCTTGGCCCTATGCCATGGAACGCTTGTTGAAATAGGGCCATGAGCAAAACCAACGACAGAGCCGAAGCCCTGTTTGAAGCAGCGCTGGGGTTGGAGACGGATGCGCAGCGGGCTGAATACCTGCGCCGGGCTTGCCCCGATTCAGACCTTCGGCGCGACGTTGAATCCCGCCTGGCGGCCCACCGGAAGCAGGACAATTTCCACGAAGCGGCGACGGTCTGCATGGCGCCTGCCGCGACCGATGCGCCGTTGGAAGGAACGGGCAGATTGATCGGCGGTTACCGCATCGTTCGCCCGCTGGGCAAGGGCGGCATGGGCGTGGTTTATGAAGCGATAGAAATCGAGAGCGGGCGCCGCGTCGCGTTGAAGGTGCTGAGCCATGGAATGGATTCGCCCCTCGCGCGCCAGCGTTTCCGCAGGGAAGGCCTCCTCGCCGCGTCCGTCAACCACCCGAACACCGTTTATGTGTTCGGAACCGATGAGATCGATGGCCAGCCGGTGATCGCCATGGAACTCGTGGGTGGTGGCACGCTTCAGGAGCGGGTTCAGCTTGAAGGTCCGATGGCCGTCACCGATGCGGTGGATGCGATTCTCCAGGTCATTGCGGGACTGGAAGGCGCGGCCGCCCTTGGAGTGCTGCATCGGGACATCAAGCCATCGAACTGTTTCGTGGAGACCGACGGGACGGTCAAAGTGGGCGACTTCGGTTTGTCCATCTCCAGCGCCGGGACCGGTGAATCGAAGCTGACGATGGAGGGTTCGTTTTTGGGCACGCCGGCCTACTCGCCGCCCGAACAGGTGAGGGGTGATGAATTCACCGTCCAAGGGGACATCTATGCGGTGGGGGTGACGCTTTATTACCTTCTGACCGGGCGGACACCTTTCGAGGGCGAAGACATGGTGCGTATCCTGGCGTCGGTGCTTGAGCGGCCGGCCGAGTCGCCCGCCAAACTGAGGCCGGAACTTCCCCACGGACTGTGCGGAGTCGTTCTGCGCTGCCTGGAAAAGCAGCCGACGAAGCGCTTCCGGAGCTACGCCGGGCTCCGGAACGCACTGGTGCCATTTTGTGCGGAAGCTCCCGCCCCAGCGTCCATCGGTCTTCGTTTCCTGGCCGGCTTCATCGACTGGGCGGTGCTGGGCGCAGTGTCCGTATCCATGCCGCTGCTCTCGACCGGACAGTGGGATGCCCTGTTCCATCCCGACTCCTATCCGGGCACGAGACTGTTCGTCGCCACGGCCAGTTTCTTTCTGGCTTTGCTGTATTTCGCGGTGCTTGAAGGCCTGTTTGGAGCCTCGATCGGCAAGCGCATTTGCGGCCTCAGGGTCGCCGGAGCCGACCGTGGTCTGCCGGGAGTTCCGCGGGCCTTGCTCCGGGCGATCATCGCCCAGGGGCTGCCAGCGTTGGTCCCACTGCTGGCGTTGTGGTTGTCCATTCGCCCATGGGGAGGCGGTGGTTCGGAGTCCGCGTTGCTCGTGGCGGCGCTCCTGTTTTGCACGGCGCGGCGACGAAACGGTTTTGCCGCGGTGCAGGATCTTTTGAGCCGGACGCGCGTGCTTCGCAGGCCCGCCCACGAGGCGCGGCCCGGACTGGAAGAATCGAAGGACCGGCCCGTGATGGCGCAAGCGGCAACGCAGTTTGGCCCCTATCGGGTTTTGGCCACACCGCACCAGGGCGATTCCGAAGACTTGGTGCTCGGTTTCGATGAGCGGCTGCGGCGCAAAGTTTGGATCCGCACGCTGGAAGCAGGCGCGCCGCCGGTGGCGCCGTCTTTGCGAAACTTGGCGCGGGTGGGACGGCTGCGATGGCTGAACGGGAAACGATCACCAGCGGAAAGCTGGGATGCCTACGAAGCTGGTCCCGGCAAGTCGCTGCTGGATCTGATCACGCGCCGACAGCCTTGGATCCGGGTCCGGTTCTGGCTTTTGGACTTGGCGGAGGAGTTGGTGGCGGCGGCCAAGGACAATTCAATGCCCTCGGCCCTCGCCCTCGACCGGGTTTGGATCACATCCGAAGGCCGGGCCAAGCTGCTGGACTTCCCGGTCCCGTCCGACGGAAAACGCAGAGATCGGTCGGGAACCCCGGCGGCGGTGATCCATCCGGGTGAGGGCGTCACCGACCAACAGTTCTTGGGCCAGGTGGCCGTCGCGGCCTTGGAGGGACGCGACGTGAATGCGCACGAAGCCCGGTCGGGATCGGTCGCGGTTCCGCTGCCGCCGCATGCCCGGGAAGTCCTGGGCGAATTGCAGCGTGGTCTCAGCCCTGCATTGCTGGCCGAAAGGCTCCGGCCGGTTCTTCAAAAGCCCGCGTTTGTCTCCACCGGTCGACGCGCCGGCCTGATCGCCGGGTGTTTCGCTTTGCCGCTGGCGGTCGCCGTGATCTGGGGTGCCCTTGTCGCGGTCCTGATCACGTTGTCGCAGACGCAGGCGGACGCCATTTCCCTTTCGCAATGCCTCAATCGGATGGCCGATCCGAAGGCCGCCCAGGAATCGGCGGGTGGAATCGAACTGGAGAATCAGAAGAGGGAAGCGTTTGAAGTATACATCGCCGGTCGTTTTCGCGGGGTGATCACCAACCGTGCGACTTGGACAAGTCTATTTGGCTCCACGATCTTGCGGGACCAGCGATCTGCTGCTGAACAGTTGATTGCCCGGAGACCGGTGCCCACGGAGATCGAGTTGAAGCGCGCTGCCGCAGTGGTGGAGCCCTACTTGAAGGAGAATCTACCCATCGAGTTGGTGAACCCTTTCGGCAAATTCAAACCCGAGGTCCTTGTTTACGGCGTCGCGTGGACGCTGGTGTTCGGCAGCGCCCTTCCGGCGCTGCTGGCTGCGCTGTTCTTCAGAGGCGGTCTGGTGCTCCGGATACTGGGGCTGACGATTGTGAAGGAAGATGGCACCGAGGCTTCGCGTCTCAGGATTTTCTGGCGCTGGATGGTTGCTTGGGGACCCTTGTCGGTGCTGGCTTTTCTCACGACGTGGGTGCCTACGGCGGTGCATGGGTTCTCGTGGAGGCATGCAGCGCTGATGATCATCGGTGCGCTGCCCGCGGTCGGTCTCATCGTTTGGGCGGCCTTGCGGCCGGATCGCGGACTGCATGACCGTTTGGCCGGGACCTGTCTTGTGCCACGCGAGTGAGGGCCGCTCGCGTTTCCAAGATTCTCTGCCACGATCCGGGGTGGCGGTGGAAAATCGGGATTGCCCGGGAGGATCGTGCACCGGCCGTTGTTTAACGACACCATGACACCAACCCTGAACCGACCTGACGAAGGCGGTAATCGCCATCACGTTCCGGCCGTGCCAGTCTTCCCCCACAATCAATTTATGAAACCCACGACGGTCCAGCTTGACACCCGCACCGCGGCCTTCGTCGCCGGAGTTCTCCTTTTGGCGTGCAGCCAATCACTCGTCGCGCAGACCAACTGGCCGCAATTCCGTGGGCCGAATTCGCGGGCATCGGGCATGGACGCGGGACTTCCGGACCGGTGGTCGGCCACGCAGAACGTCGAATGGACCAGCGCGGTGGCGGGACGTGCCTGGTCTTCGCCCATCGTCTGGGGCGACCGCGTGTTCCTGACAACCGTGATCAATTCCGGCGAATCCGAACCGCCGAAGAAAGGCCTCTACTTCGGCGGCGACCGTCTTGAAGCACCGAAGACCGAGCATCTCTGGAAGGTCCTCTGCCTCGATCTCACGACCGGAAAGGTCCGTTGGGAAAAGACCGTCCATCGCGGCGCGCCGCAAACCTCGATCCATCTCAAGAGCAGCTACGGCGCGGAAACTCCCGTGACCGATGGAGAACGGGTCTACGCCTTGTTCGGCGGCGTCGGTTTATTTGCCCTCACCTTCGACGGGGCGGAGGCCTGGACCAAGACGCTGGAGCCGCGCAAGACCCGCTACGGCTGGGGCACGGCCGCATCGCCCGTCCTGCACGGGGGACGTTTGTTCATCGTGAACGACAACGACGATCGCGCCGAACTCCTTGCCCTCGATTCCAAGACCGGCAAGGAACTCTGGCGTCAGGACCGTGATGAGAAGAGCAACTGGGTCACTCCCTTCGTTTGGGAAAACGGACAACGCACCGAACTCGTCACTCCCGGGACCCGGGCGGTCCGCAGCTACGACCTCGACGGCAAACTGCTCTGGTCCTTCAAGGGCATGTCCAGCATCGCCATCCCGACGCCCTTTACCGGCGATGGACTGCTCTTCGTCACGTCGGGCTACGTGGGCGACAAGTTCCGGCCGCTCTATGCGGTCCGACCCGGCGCCAGCGGCGACGTCTCTTTGAAAGCGGGCGAGAGCAATAACACCTTCATCGCCTGGTCAGATCCAGTCGGTGGTCCCTACAATCCCACGCCGCTGTTCCATGACGGCCGGATCTTCGTCCTCTACGACCGCGGCCTCGTGAGTTGTTACGAGGCGAAGACCGGGAAGATGCTCTACGATCGAGAACGCCTGCCGAACGGCTTCGCCTTTACCTCGTCGCCGTGGGTGGCGGGTGGAAAGATTTTTTGCCTGAACGAAGACGGCGTCTGCTTCGTGCTGCGCGCGGGTGACAAGTTCGAACTGCTCCACACGAACCAGCTCACGGCCGACGACATGTGCATGGCCACGCCCGCGATGGCCGGGGACCGGCTGCTCATCCGCACCGCGTCGCGAGTCTACTCCATCCGGACCTCGAAGCCCTGATCGCGGGCGGGCTCGCGCCTACTCGGCGTGGTAACCGCGCCAGGTCCAGACCAGCGTGTCGGCGAGGGTCTTCTCGAAGACGCGCTTGTCGCAGTGGCCCGTGGCGAGGCTGAAGACGAAGCGGTGGTTGTAGCCCTTCTCCTTGAGCGCGGCCTCGGTGCGCTGGCCGGCCATGACCCAGTTGTGCTGGGTGCTCTCGGGGTCCTTCGCACGGAGATCGTTCTCGGAGACGTGGTGGAAGATGCGGAGCGGTTTCTTCTCGCTGTTCGCGATCAGCTTCATGCTCGAGTGATATTCCCACGCGCCGTAGGGGAACTTCGCCTCTTCCGGTGCGTCGTCGTCCTGCTGATCAACGAAGGTTCCCGAGTAGGCGATGATGCGGCGGAACAGGTCGGGGCGGAACCAGCCCATCGTCAGCGCGGCGGCACCGCCGGAGCTGCACCCCATCGTGGCGCGGCCCCAGGGATTCGACGTGATGGCGAGCTTCGGATAGGCGGCCTTGATGGCCGCGTCGTTCAAGACGGCGGGGAAGACCTCGTCGTTGATGAAGCGGGCGAAGCGGTCGGACATCGTGTCGTATTCCAGCCCGCGCTCGCTGTTCTTGCCGTCGTTGCCGCCGTTCTCGACGGATACGACAATGAAGGCCGGCAGCTTGCGGTTCGGATCCTTGGAGATCGTCAGGTTGTCGAGCGCGTTGCCGACGAGCTTGAGCTGGCTGGGGCCGTCATGGGTGACGAGCACCGGCGCCTTGGTGCCGTCGACATAGGCGGCGGGGATGTAGACGGAGATCTTCCGTTCGGTGCGAACGGCCTTCTTCGCGGGTTCCAACGTGGTGTCGTCGCCCTTGAATATCTTGCTGTCCGCCAGGCGCATCTTGAACTCGAAGGATTTGCCCTTGGGATTCCCCTTGTCCGTGAGGTCCGGATCGATCGTGTATTCAGGGCCTACGGTGGTGATCCCGTCACCATCCGTGCCTGGGGTTTCCGAATAGGTCGCGGCGGCGAAACTGGAACCGGTCAGGAATGAAAGCAGGCCCACGGCGGCAAGCTGGCGGGCACGGGAGATCCATGCGAGGGGAATTGGCATGCGCGAGTGGTCGGGATTTTGGAGCGAGGACGCAAGCAGGATTTTGAGGAAACAGGGCACTCCCCAATGTGCTTCCGGCTTGTGGCCGGAAGATCCGGCGGCGGGCAGGGGACTGCCCGCCCTACCAAAGCCGCCCGTCCCCGGTAGGGCGCGTCACTCCGTGCGCGCCGCCTGCGGTTCCGGAAACGCGAGGCGGATCGGCAACGTCGGTTGCAATCGGCGGCGGGCAGGGGACTGCCCGCCCTACCAAAGCCGCCCATCCCCCGGTAGGGCGCGTCACTCCGTGCGCGCCGCTTGCGGTTTCGGAAACGCGAGGCGGACCGGAAACGTCGGTTGGCATCCGGCGGCGGGCCAAAGGCGGGCCAACTGCGCAACACGTTGAAAACCAGAGGCGCCCGATGATCCGGCGGCAAACCATTCCCCGACCAACGGCGCCTGACTGGCAAAAACTTCCCCTCATACCGCCGCGATCCCGACTCATACCGGAGCAATGTCAGTCAATACCCGGCCGATATGGGCTTACACCGGCTTGGTATGGACTGACACCGGCCCGGTGTCAGTTGACACCCACCCCGCATGGGCTGACACCGTCCCGGCGTCCGCCCATACCCGGGCAAAGTCGGCTGACACCCTGCCGGTGTCCGCCCAAACCGCGGCGGTAACGGCAAGGAACCCGAGCGATCCGAGGCCGATGAGGCGCTCCCCGGGCCGGATGCGGTAGAAACCCCTCGCAGCCTGAACGGGTGACACCCGTTAGACCGGGCAAGGTGCGGCTGGGAGGTTCAACGCGACAATGCCCGTGCCCGGCCCCAAGACGTTCAAGACCGGAAAGGATTCGTGATAGGCTGCATATTTCGTCTCGCCAAATCCTGCAACACCCTCTAGACTAATCTAAATAAATATTAACTAGGCTGCAAAGCTGCGGGATCGGCTGCAGCCCAGTGCAGCTCAATAACAATGTTCCGATGACACGGCATAATCCGCTATAATTTCATGGGCAGAACCGGCGAACCGGGCTATTTGGCAGTAGGCCGGTTCAGGCGGGAGGCGCCAACAGCGGTGAGCCACCC
>CANJSG010000198.1 GCA_947476875.1 Verrucomicrobiota bacterium
GTCGATCGCAACCCCGCAGCGGGCAAGCCCCTCTACAACGCCGTAGCCCTTTGTGCGAAGGGCACAGTCGTTGAGCGCCGGCAGAAGCTGCTTCTTCCGACCTACGACGTCTTCGACGAAGACCGTTACTTCGAACCCGCGAAGGAGAACGCGCCAGTCGAGTTCGACGGCGTTCAACTCGGCCTGACGATCTGCGAGGACGTCTGGAACGACGAAGATTTCTGGCCCGACCGGCTCTATCGCCGCAATCCACCGATGGATCTCGTAGGCGAAGGCGCGGACATCCTCCTCAACATCTCCGCCTCGCCGTGGCATCTCGGCAAAGAGACGACGCGCTTCGAGATGCTCCGCAGCCTCGCGCTGAAGTCCAAGCGCCCCGTCGTCTACTGCAATCTTGTCGGCGGAAACGACGAACTCGTCTTCGACGGCGGCAGCCTCGTCTTCAACGCGGCGGGCGAACTGATCGCCCAAGGCAAGTCGTTCGAGGAAGACTTCCTGGTCGTAGACCTGCCAGGAGCCGCCCCGCTGGCATCCGGCATCCGGCATCCGGCATCCGAAGAACTCCTCTACCACGCCCTCGTCCTCGGACTGCGCGACTACCTGCACAAGTGCGGTTTCAAGTCCGCCGTCCTCGGCCTGAGCGGCGGCATCGATTCCGCGCTCGTCGCCGTCCTCGCCGTCGCGGCGCTTGGAAAAGAAAACGTCCGTGGCATTTCGCTGCCGTCGGAGTTCAGCTCGCAGGGCAGCTTGGACGATGCGCGCATCCTCGCGGACAACCTCGGCATCCGTTGCGACGTCATCGCCATCCAGCCGCCGTTCGCCGCCGTGCGCGGGCAGTTGGGCGAGGTCTTCGCCGGGCTGAAGGAGGACACCGCGGAGGAGAACATCCAGGCGCGCCTGCGCGGCGTGACGCTGATGGCCCTCTCGAACAAGTTCGGCTCGCTCCTCCTGACCACCGGCAACAAGTCCGAGCTGGCCGTCGGCTACTGCACCCTTTACGGCGACATGTGCGGCGGACTGGCCGTCATCAGCGACGTGCCGAAGACCGTCGTCTACCGCCTCAGCCGCTGGATCAACCGCGAGCGCGAGATCATTCCCGCCGCCTCCATCACCAAGCCGCCCAGCGCGGAACTCCGGCCCGACCAGAAGGACCAGGATTCCTTGCCCGAGTATGACGTGCTCGACGCCATTCTGGAGGAATACGTCGTCCGTCATCGTTCCCTCGGCGAGATCCTGAAGCTGGGGTTTGACGAAGCCGCCGTCCGCAAGGTTGTCCGCCTGATCGACCTCAACGAATACAAACGCCGCCAAGCCGCGCCCGGCCTGAAGGTGACCACGAAAGCCTTCGGCGTCGGCCGCCGCATGCCCATCGCGCAGCGGTTTAGAGAGGCGTGAGTCCGAGGCGTCCGCTTGCTTCAAGGCGCGCCGCGTCGCTAGCTTCGCCCCATGCCGATCCGTTCGCGTTCTGAAGCGCTGTTTGCCGAGTCGTTGAAATATATTCCCGGCGGGGTGAATTCCCCGGTCCGCGCCTTCCGCGCCGTGGGCGGGACGCCGTTCTTCGTCAACCGCGCCAAGGGTTCCCGCATCTGGGATGTCGATGGCAACGAGCTGATCGACTACGTCGGAACCTGGGGCCCGGCCATCCTCGGCCACGCGGCCGAACCCATCATCTCGGCGGTCAAAGCGGCGGCGGAGCACGGCACCAGCTTCGGCATCCCGAATCCCCTGGAACCCGCCATGGCCAAAGCCGTCTGCGAGGCCGTGCCCAGCGTGCAGAAGGTCCGCATGTGCAGCTCCGGCACGGAGGCCTGCATGTCGGCCATCCGTTTGGCGCGCGGGTTCACCAAGCGGGACAAGATCATCAAGTTCGACGGCTGCTACCACGGTCACGGCGATTCGCTGCTGGTGAAGGCGGGCTCCGGCGCCTTGACCTTTGGCCATCCGGACAGCGCGGGCGTTCCCGCCGATTTCGCCAAACACACGCTCGTCCTTCCCTTCAACGACGAGGAGGCGGTCAAGGCGGCTTTCGCGGCGCACGGAACGGAGATCGCGGCTCTCATCGTGGAAGGTGTTCCGGCCAATGCCGGCCTCTATCTACCCAAGCCGGGCTACTACGAGCTGCTGACCAAACTCTGCCGGGACAACGGCTCCGTCTTCATTTTCGACGAAGTGATGACCGGCTTCCGCCTGTCGCTTGGCGGCGCACAGAAGCTCTTCGGGCTCACGCCGGACCTGAGCTGCTTCGGCAAGATCATCGGCGGCGGCTTGCCGGTCGGCGCGTTCGGTGGACGGGCGGACATCATGGACTACTTGGCTCCGCTCGGACCGGTCTATCAGGCGGGCACGTTGAGCGGAAACCCGCTGGCGATGGCGGCGGGATTGGCGGCGCTCAAGGAGCTTTCGTCGACCGACGGCTACGCGACGCTGGAGCAGCGGGGGCTGCAGTTTGAAGCCGGCATGAAGGACGCCGCCAAGTCGGCCAGCGTGGCGGTGGAGTGGAAACGCATCGGCTCGATGTTCTGCGGCTACTTCACCGATCAGCCGGTCCACAACCTCGCCGACGCCATGAAGTCCGACCGGCAGAAGTTCGCGAAGTTCTTCCACGGAATGCTGGATGCGGGCGTCTACTTCGCGCCGTCCCAGTTCGAGGCCGGCTTCATCTCGCTGGCGCATACGCCGCAGGAGATTGAAACTACTGTCTCTATCGCCTCGCGGGTTCTAAAGTCCCTCTGATTCCATGCGCATACTTGCCATCGACCACGGAACCGTCCGCATGGGCGTCGCCATCAGCGACGAGCTCAAGATGATCGCCCTTCCGCTCGAAGTGGTCCCTTCCTTGCCCTTCAAAGCCTTCCTGACACGTATCAAGGAAATCATCCGCGAGAAGGAGGTTGAACAGATTATCGTCGGGATGCCGCGCAACATGAACGGCACCTATGGACCGTCCGCCATGAAGGTCCGGCAGTTCATCATCGTGCTGAAGGAGGCCGTGACCGTGCCCATCCTGCCGTGGGATGAGCGGCTCACCTCCGCCCAGGCCAACCGCGTGTTGGACGAGGCCAACGTGTCGCACGACAAACGCAAACAGTCCGTCGACATGATGGCGGCGGGGCTGCTGCTCCAGAGCTATCTCGATTCACTCGGGGCGGCATGAGCGGGAAGAGCAGCCTCAAGCGGGATCGGCCGTCGGATGTCGCCAAACCGGAAGACCAGCGCTTCCGCATGTCCATCGCCTACGACGGGGCCGGGTATCACGGCTGGCAATTCCAGAAGACCGGCACCGGCGTGCAGGAAAAGGTCGAGGACGCTTTGGCCCGTTTGTTCCCGGCCAAACCGCGCATCCACAGCTCCAGCCGCACCGACAGGGGCGTGCACGCCTCGGGCATGGAGGTCCACTTCGATGTTCCCAAGGTCCAGGCCCGGATGACGCCGGACAAGCTCCTGCTCGCCGTCAACGCCCACCTGCCCGCCGACATCCGGGTCATGAGGGCCCGGTGTGCCCGGCCTAATTTCCACGCGCGCTTCGATGCCTCCGGCAAAGAGTATCGCTACCAGGTCTGGAACCACTCGGCCCTGCATCCGCTGCATCGAAGGACGGCATGGCAGGTCGTGCGCCCGCTGGACCTGGGGGCGATGCGTGCGGCGGCGAAACACTTCATCGGCGAACGTGACTTCCGCTCGTTCCGGTCGAATCCCGACTACGACACGACGTCCACCGTCAGGACGCTCTCGCAGGTCAGCGTTCAGCGGGCTGGACTGCTGTTCACGGTCGTCATCCGGGGGGACGGGTTCCTCTACAAGATGTGCCGGGGCATCGTCGGCACACTCGTCCAAGTCGGCGAAGGCAAGATTCCTCCGGACGAGATCGCCGCCATTCTGGCCGGCAAGGACCGGCGCCTGGCCGGCATGACCGCGCCGGCGCATGGGTTGACGTTGTGCAAAGTGTTTTACGGGAAGCGGGCTCGAGACCGCGCTGAGGTGGATCTGGAGTGATGCAGCCAACCGTCCAGACCATCGGCTCCGCGCCGCTCCATGTCGTGCTGGTGGAACCTGAGATCCCGCCGAACACCGGCAACATCGCCCGCCTCTGCGCCGCCACGACCTCGATGCTCCACCTGGTCGAGCCGCTGGGCTTCAAGCTGGACGACACCCAGCTCAAACGCGCCGGGATGGACTACTGGAAACACGTCCGTTGGCAGAAGTGGGCCAGTTGGACTGCGTTCGAAGCGGCCCTTCCGGCCGGCGCGCGCTTGTGGTTCATCGAGCAGGGCGGGGCGACCCGCTACTCGGATGCCGCGATCCAACCGGGAGATTTCCTCGTGTTCGGACGCGAGACGGCGGGCCTGCCCCAGGCGCTCCTGCTGCGCTTTCCGGAGAGATGTCTCCGTATACCCATGTTCAATTCCGAAGCGCGGAGCTTGAACCTCGCGAACTGTGTTTCGATGGTCGTCTACGAGGCGCTACGGCAGCATGGCTTCCCCGGCGAAGTCCGGTGAGCGGGCTTTCCAAAAAACGATCTGCCATTCCGCCGCTGGACCGGATACGCAAAGGCGGTTAGCCAACAACCAACCCGAAAACAACATGGCCAAAGGTAACAACAGTCAGAAAAAAGAAGTGAAGAAGCTCAAGAAAGAGAAGCCCAAGGCGGCTCCTCCGACTCGCCGCGGAGCTTGATCGGCTCTCGGCCGGGAGCCTTTGGGTTGCCGGGACAAGAATTGCGTCTGTTACAAGATTGTCACTGGCGCTTCCCGAAAAACCGATTATCTCTCTGGCTCACTCCGAAATTGCACTCGAACGGTTCGGCCGGACCGCAAACCCACTGCCGGCTTGACCGAGACTTCTAAATTCCAGGAGCCGCCATGCGGTGCGGCTCCTGTTTTTTCTTCCGATCCGCTTCTCACACCTCCAGCGCCCGGACGATTTCCATAACCCGGGCGGGATTGGCGGCCCCTAGGAAGTCGCGTCGGACCCTTGGATCCCGCAGCACGCGGCTGATCCGGGCCAGCAAGCTCAGATGCGCGGTCACGTTCGGGGCGACGAGCAGGAAGAAAAGATGCGCCGGCTGCCCGTCGATCGAGTTGTAGTGCAGCCCAAGGTCATGCCGGCCGAAGACCACGCACGACTGGCTCACCATTCCGACGAGCGCGTTGCGCGCATGGGGCAGGGCGATCCCGTCGCCGATGCCGGTGCTGTGGAGTTGTTCCCGTTCCTGCAGGGCCTTCAACAAAGTCTCCTGGGCTTCGGCGATTCCTTTGAGCTCGGACACTTGGGCCACCAGCGCCATCAACACGTGGTCGCGGTCGGCGTTCACCAGACGAAGCAGGCTGTCGCTGGTCACAAGGACGTCGCTGAGGCGGAGGGCGGATGAACTCCCGTTTTGCATGGATGGGAGACTAGGAAGCCTGCCGGCCGATCCAAGGAAATGTTCGCGTTGCCAATCGGGACGGCCGCTGGCTACCTTGCGCTCACGTGGGTGGTTGGCGCAGTGGTTAGCGCAGCTGCTTTACACGCAGTTGGTCGGGGGTTCGAATCCCTCACCACCCACCATTTTATTTAGGCGAGCGGCGCTTGGTTCCAAGGACTCCCGCCTACCCCCCGGCAAACACCGGCTTGAAGCCCGCTTCGGTCAAAATTTTGGCCACGTCTTCGCGGCGGTCGCCCTGGATCTCGATGTTGCCGTCCTTGACCGTGCCACCGGTGCCGCAGGTCTTCTGCATCGTCTTGGCCAGTTGCTCCTTCTCCGGCAGGCCGATGCCCACGAAGCCCGTGACCACCGTGACCGTCTTGCCGTTGCGATGGGCCTTCTGCCGGATGATGTCCACCCGGCCACGATTTCGGTTCGGGGCGCGGCGGCCGGTCGCTTCTCCGGGCGGAGGAACCGCCGGTCCAGCGGGCAGGCCTTCGAGATTGAGTCCGGCGAAGGGGTTCGAGCCAAAGCTGCCGGTGCCGCCGTCGGTCGGGATACGTTTCCTGTCGCTCATGGTGTCGTTCGTGTTGTGGCGAAAGGTGCCAAACCCGCCGACGAAAGCCAGTGCGGGTGATGGCGAAGAAGGTTAACCACAGATGGACAAAGAGCCATCCAGGTCAAACGGCCCGAGGTGAACCCTTTTCAGCCAAACTGAATCGATCCCCTCAAGGTGCGTTCATTCATGAACGGGCAGCCATCTGGGTTTATCCGCGTCCATCTGTGGTTGCTTCCATTCTGCGCCGCAGCTTGTCGTTCGTTTCAGCGTCCGGCAGTTTCTTCCCGATCTGATGACCGTGACCGTCGCTCCATCTCCGGGATTCCTCGACCTGACCTCCGCCGAATTGGCGGAGAGGATGGTGGCGGATGGGTTGCGCCCGGCCCACGCGGGAGCCTTGTGGCGAGTGCTTCACCACCAGTTCGAGACGCACCTGCTCGCGCGTGAGGATCTGGAGCCTCCGCTCAAACGGTGGATCACCGCCAAGCTCGCCGGAGAGTTCACCCACATCACTCCGCAGATCGCATCGCACATCCCCAGCGCCGACGGCCTGACCCAGAAGCTCCTCCTGCGCCTCGCCGACGGCCAGGAGGTGGAGACGGTGGTGATGTCCTACACCGGCCGTCACACGGCGTGCATCAGCACCCAGGCGGGATGCGCCATGGGCTGTGTCTTCTGCGCGACCGGCCAGATGGGGTTTGTGCGGCATCTCACGCCGGGCGAGATCGTGGCCCAGGTCCTCGAAGCCCAACGCCTGCTGAAGGGCCTGGGTCTTCCCGGACTCCGCAACCTCGTTTTCATGGGCATGGGCGAACCGTTGCATAACTACGACTCGGTGATGCAGGCGCTGCGGATCATCACCGACCCGAGATCCTCTAGGATCGGCCCGTCGCGCATCACCGTCAGCACTGTGGGGGTGGTGCCGGGGATCATCCGCTTCGCCGCGGAACAGCAGCCCTACAACCTGGCCGTCAGCCTCCACGCGGCCACCGATGCCGAGCGGACGGCTCTGGTCCCGGTCAATGCCCGTTGGCCCTTGGCCGAACTGATGGAGGCGTGCCGGTTCTACCACTCCCACACCGGGAAAAAGATCTTCTTCGGATGGACGTTGATCGCCGGGCGCAACGACACGCCGGACGTGGCCCGCCAAGTCGCGGGATTGCTTCGCGGATTGAGCGCCCATGTGAATCTCATTCCGCTGAATCCCACGGAGAAGTTCGACGGGTGCGAGTCGGCCGACTCGGCCGCGGACGGATTTCAGAAAGTCCTCGCCGACGCGGGGATCCCCAGCACGGTTCGCCAGCGCCGCGGGATAGACGTGGCGGCGGGTTGTGGGCAGCTCAAGGCCGCCAAGAAACGGTCGCAGGATTAGCCGGAACGCCGCCTTGCGAAACCAAGGGGCCCATCGCGCTCGACGGAACCGGTTATTTTGCCCGCGAACCGGGCGAAAGCAGATCGAGGATTACGCAAAAAATCGACGAACCGGCTGCGTGACTCCGGTTTCTGGTTCACGATGTTTCCTGGGTTCCACGGACTTCCGCTTCGCTCACGGCTTCCCGGCTGGCTTCGCCCCGAACGCCCACAGGTGTCCGGCGGTGCGGACGTAGAGCGCTTCGCCGGCGATAGCGGGAGTGCTGCGAACGCTTTCGCCAAGTTTGTTGACGGCCACCACGTCGAACGTGTCGCCGGCACGAACCACGGTGAACGCACCTGACTCGTTGACGGTGTAGATGTATCCGTTCGCCGCGATGGGCGACGCCACGGCCTGGCCGCCGGTCCCCAGCCGTTCGCGGTCGAGAATGCGCTTGCCGGTCTTCGGATCAACCACCGTCCACAGACCGCCGTCGCGGAGGAAATGCACGCGACCCCGATAGAACAACGGCGACGGCATTTCAGAAAGGCCCTTGGTCGTTTCCCACAGGACTTGGGTATCGGTGCTGTCTTCCTTGCCACCGGGGCGTATGGCGACAAATCGGTCCGCGTTGAACTTGTCCTTGGCAAACGCCTCCGACGCATCCCACTCGGCCTTGGTCACGAACCCGTCGTGATTGTCGTCGATAAACGCACCCAACATGCTGCGCAGCGGAAAACCAGTCCCGGGCACATCGATGGGGATGTCCTTGCGGATATGCCAGATCACGGACACGGGCACCTCTTCAAGGGCCAGTTTGCCATCTTTGTTGGCGTCATACGCGGCGATGAGTTTCTTCCAATCGAACAGAGGATCATTTGGGCCGCTCGGATCTCCCCCGCCGCTGCCCCCGGCGAACAGCAGGCCATCGCCCGCGAC
>CANJSG010000199.1 GCA_947476875.1 Verrucomicrobiota bacterium
CGGGTCCAGCCGGAACCCCTGGCTTCGTTTGTCGCCAGCATCCTGTTCTGAATCGCATTCGGGTTTGCCTTCGCACCGGGCGTTCGGGCAATTACCAGCCATGCTCAAAGTCTACGCCTACTCCGGATGTTCGACGTGCAGGACCGCGCTCAAGTTCCTGAAGGAACGGAAGGTTCCCCATGAGGTTCTCGCCATCCGGGAAACGCCGCCGACTAGGGCCGAATTGAAACGGATGCTCGCTGTTTACGGCGGCGATATCCGCAGGCTTTTCAACACATCGGGACAGGACTACCGCGCGCTCGGTCTCGGACCGAAGCTCGATACGATGGGCGTGGACGAAGCGCTGGGCCTGCTCGCGGCGAACGGGAACCTGGTGAAGCGTCCGTTCGTAGTGCTCAAGGACGGGGGCTTGGTGGGTTTCAAGCTCGAGGAATGGGGACGGTTTGTCGGGTGATCCAGGATTTTTGCCCCAGCTCATAATTCCTTAACACAAGCGCCGCAGCTTCGGGACATGAAGCTAAACCGACTGAATCCTCCGGGCGGACAACGTTCGACCTTCCCGGGTCTCGTTCTTATGACGGTCCTTTTTGCCGCTGGATCCATTCAGGCGCACGAGGGCCACGTTGGTTCCCTTGAGCCGGACTTTCCGGTCATCGGCCTGCTGGCCCAAGCCGGTCCAGCTCCGGCGACGACAGCCGCCGCCACGGTCAACCAGATCAGCGTGACCATCGAAGGCGACAAACGCGTCATCCGCGCGAACGGCATTCCCGACCACGCGCCCGGGCAGTTTCCCAATCGAGGCAATCCCAACCGCATCTCCGCGCAGAACTACACGCTCCAGGTTCCGTTGAAGCCGGTGGTCGCCGGCGCTCCGACCCGAACCGGTCCGGCTTGGTTCGGCATCGCGGTGAACGGAGTTCCCTTCGAGGCCGGCACGGCCGAGTCGTGGGGACCCGACTGGCGATATGAGGCCATCGGCGGCTCGATGAACCTCGGGCTCGACCAGCATCTGGCCCACGTCCAACCAACCGGCGCGTATCATTACCATGGTTTGCCGAAAGGCCTGCTCGATCGCCTTGGTGACGGTGGGAAGAAGATGGTTCTCGTGGGTTGGGCCGGCGACGGCTACCCGATCTATTCCTCGTTCGGTTACACGGATGCATCGAACGCGGTGAGCGGCGTGAAGAAACTCAAGTCGAGCTATCGCTTGAAGACCGGCAAACGTCCGGAGAAACCCGACGGCCCCGGCGGCAATTTCGACGGGGCGTTCACGGCCGACTACGAGTTCGTCAAAGGCAGCGGCGACCTTGATGAATTCAACGGGCGCACGGGTGTTACGCCGGAGTTTCCGCAGGGCACCTACTACTACGCGTTGACCGCGGAGTTCCCGTTCATTGCCCGGCAATGGCGCGGCGTGCCGGATCCGACGTTTCTCCGCAAGGGTGGTCCGCCTGGTGGAAAGAAGGGCGGCAAGCGCGGAGGTCCTCCGGGCGGACCCGGTGGCGGACGTCCCGGAGGACCCCCAGGATCCGGCCCGGATCGTCAGTAACCTAACAGACTAAAACCATGAGACCATTCCTTCCAACCGGAGCGTTGATCCTCGCACTAGCCGGGTTCTGCCGGGCCCACATGACCGGTGATGAAGCCCACGATGCGGGATTCCTTCGCAGCGCAGGCCCCGATCCCTTGGAGTCGGCCAGGGTCCGTTTGGTGGCTGCGGCATCGGTCCCAGCGGCGTCGGCTTCGCCTGCAGCTTTGAGTTTGATTCAAGGCGTGTTCGGCGCGTTCCCCGGGAAAGTCCGGACGCGAACGGATGGACAGTTTCTCTTCGTCGAGTCCGATGGTTTGCCCGATCACGGCATGATGGTCGGCATCACGGCGTGGCAACAGCAGGTGCCGTTGCCACAGGCCTACGTGGGTGACAATGCGTGGCGGATCCCGCTCCGTCCCGTGCCGGCTGCGACGCCGGCCTCCATCAAGGGACGCTTCCTGCGCGGCGCCGTTGCGCTGGCGGCGAATGGCATTCCCATCTTCAACCCGCAGAACAACCGCGGCGAAATCTCGCAGGAGATCGGCGAACTCGACCAATGGGGCGGCCACTGCGGACGCGCGGACGATTATCATTACCACGCCGCGCCGTTTCACCTCGAAGCCCTCGTCGGCAAGGGCAAGCCCATCGCCTACGCGCTCGATGGTTATCCGATCTACGGTTCCACGGGCCCGGATGGAAAGCCGGTCGACGAGAAGTCGCTCGATGCGTTGCGCGGCAAGGTCGGTTCCGATGGCCAATACGCCTACTACGGCAGCACGAAGTATCCCTACGTCATGGGTGGATTCCACGGCGTGGTCGTTGAGAAGGAAGGCCAGGTCGATCCCCAGCCACGGGCCCAGACGGTCCGTGAGGCGGGTGCTCCGTTGCGGGGAGCCAAGATCACGGCCTTCACCGCGAAGGAGAACAGGAGCTTCAGCCTGACCTACGCGGTCGGTGGCGAAACCCGGTCGATCAACTACGTGGTCAATGGGGACAAGTCCGTGAAGTTCGACTTCATCGACGGACGCGGCCAGACAACGACACAAAACTACACGCCTCGTCGCGGAGGTGGCGGCGGCGGAAATCGCCCTCCGGGTGAACCCAAAGGCAAAGGCGGGCAGAAGAAAGGCCGGGGCCAAGGTGGCGAAGGCGGTCGCCCACCGGGCGATCGCGCGGACGCTCGGCCTGCTCGTGATGGAGCCGCATCGGCCGCGCCTTTCATCCTCGCCGTGAAACACAGCGGGAACTTCGTTCTCACGAGTTCCGTCGTGGCGAACGGAGGAGCATTGCCGCTGGAGTTCACCGGCGATGGCGACGGCACGACCGTTCCGCTCGAATGGCGGGGCGCTCCCGCGGGAACCAGGAGCTTCGCGCTCGTGATGGACCATCTCGCGCCCGGCAACGACATGAAGTGCTACTGGACCCTATGGGACATCCCCGGCGAGACGGCTGGTCTTGCGAAGGACGCGAAAGGCGTCGGCAAAGTCGGACCCGGGTTTAAGGGGCAGCTCGGCTACGAGCCGCCGCATTCCCAAGGGCCCGGACTGAAGACCTACACCATCCACGTGTATGCGCTTTCCGCTCCGCCCAAGCTCGACAAGCCGCAGCGCGAAGTCACCCGCGAGGTGCTGCTCGCCGCAATCAAGGACAGCGTCCTCGACAGCGCGGAGCTCAATGTGACCTACACGAAACCTGGAAGCGGATCGGATAACAAACAAAGGCAACGGCAATGAAAACGAAGACTCTTGCAGCTGTGTTCATGGCCATCGTGGGGCTGGCGGTCGTTTCATCGATCGCCCAAAACGCGCCGCCGGGAGGCAAGAAAGGCGGAGGAAAGAAGGGTGGGCCAGGTGACCAGAAGGGACTGGTCAAGCCGACGATGGCCGACGCGGTCAAGGTGAACGTCTATGCGGACAATTGGTTCGTGCTCTTCATCAATGGCGAACTCGTGGCCGTGGATTCCATCAAGTTCACCCCGCACAACGTCGTGTCGGTCGACATCCTTCCGGAGTATCCCATGACCATCGCCGTGATGGCCAAAGACAACGCCGATCCCAAGACCGGCTTGGAATACGGCGATCACATCGGCGACGGCGGATTCTGCATCAAGTTCTCCGACGGCACCGTGTCGAACGCGAAATGGAAGGCGAAGAACTTCTTCCGAGGCCCGCTTTACTCGGACGTCAAGAACCCGAAGGTCGAATACACCGTCATCCCGACCAACTGGTTCGCCGTGGACTTCGACGACAGCAAGTGGGCGAACGCGACGGAATACACCGAGGAACGCGTGAACCCAAAGGAGCCTTTCTTCAACGCCGACTTCAAAGGCGCGTCCTTCATCTGGACCAGCGACCTCGACCTCGACAACACGGTGATCTTCCGCACGAAGGTGGAGAATCCGGGCTGGGTGAAGCGTTGGAACACGAAGCCCGATCTCGACGTCTCCGGTGCGCCGTTCCGGTGAGGCGTTCGAGGATCGGGTGGTCCAGGTCTTGGAGCGCAGGCGCTGTAACCATGGCTCCTCAAGTTGCGTCTTGTGACGAAGATCCCCCGGCTCCCTCGCTTGAGAACACGCCGGGGGCACACCTTGATGTTTGGATGCCATGAAAGAACTCCTTGCCGCTCTAGTCAGCTTTTTCGTCCTGGCCACTTCCGGTTCTCTGTCAGCTGCCGAAGCGGCAAGGCCGAACATCATCTTCATCCTTGCGGACGATCTTGGCATCGACGGCGTCAGCGCCTATGGCTCGGACAAAAGGAAAACGCCGTCGATCGATCGGCTCGCCGCCTCGGGCACGCGCTTTGAGACATGCTATGCCGCTCCTCTGTGCGGGCCGTCGCGCTGCCTGCTGATGACCGGGCGCTACGCTTTCCGCACGGGCGGCCTCGCCAACAACTCATGGAGGCCCGGCGGTCCTGGCGCGCAATCGGGTAAAGAACAGCCCGTCGCGAGGCTGCTGAAGGAGGCCGGCTACACCACTGGCATGGCCGGCAAGTGGCGGCAGGTCGGCGAGACGCCGCGCGACTGGGGCTTTGAGGAATACACGACCGACCCGACGGCCAGCGGTTGGTTTTGGCAGACCAAGCACCAGCAGAACGGCCGCGAGGTCACCATGCCGGCGGGCACCTACGCGCCCGATGTCATCCAGAACTTCACCTTGGACTTCATTCGACGGCATCGCGACCAGCCGTTCTTTTTCTACTACTCGATGCACCTGGTCCACGCGCCCATCCTGCGCACGCCCGATTCCGCGGCCGGCACGAAGGCCGAACCCGCACGCTACGACGAGAACATCGCCTATATGGACAAGCAGGTCGGAGCGCTCATGGCGGAGCTGGAAAAGCTCGGCCTGCGGGAGAAGACGCTCGTCATCTTCGCCGGTGACAACGGCACCGCCGCCGGACGTCCCGTGCCCATCGGGGGTCGGTTGGTCAATGGCCACAAGGCCTCGATGCTGGAAGGCGGCTCACGCGTCCCGTTGATAGCCAGTTGGCCGGGAACGACGCCCGCGGGGAAGGTTTCCAAGGACATCGTCAGCTTCGCCGACCCCCACGCCACATTCCTGGAACTCGCCGGAGCGAAGGCGCCCGCGGGAATCAAGTTCGACGGGCGCAGCCTCGCGCCGCAGTTGCGAGGCGAGAAGGGCACGCCACGCGAATGGGCCTACGTGCAGCTCGGTGCAAAGTGGTTCGTGCGCGAGCCAGGCTGGAAGATGAACGAGAGTGGCGAACTCTTCGACATGGCGGATGCGCCCTTCGTCGAGAAACCAGTCGCGGCCAAAGCCGAGACCGAGACCAGCAAAGCCGCGCGAGCACGCCTGACAGCTGTCCTGGCCGAACTGAATCCCGCCGGCGGAAAAGCAGGCGCTGCCGGAAAGCCTGACGCCAAGGCGGCCAAGAAGAAAAAGAAGGCTGATCGTAAGAAAAATACCCAAGCATGAAAGCCCGCTGGCTTTGGAATCCCTGTTTCAGATGAAACGATTAATCGGTGGACGCTCGTTCTTTTGGATTCTGTGCACGTCGCTCTGTTTGTCGCTCCAGGGGAACGCTGCACCCTCTCCGCTGCGACCCAACTTCATCTTCCTCATCGGGGAAGGGCAGGGGTGGAGCACGCTTTCCGTGCCGATGGATGACCGCGTTCCGCAGTCCAAGAGCGCCACGTTCCAGACGCCGAACCTCGACCGGATCGCGACGGAGGGCATGCGTTTCCCCAACTTCTACGCGCCGTCGCCCCGCTGCACGCCGTCGCGCGCGGCGTTCTTCACCGGCAAGAGCCCGGCCCAGCTGCACATGACGTTCGTCAACGAAGGCAAGGGCGGCAATGGCCGCGGGCAGGGGATGAAGCTGGTGCCGGCGCAGACCACGACCGAGATGCCTCTCTCCGAAACGACCATCGCCGAGCTGCTGAAGAACGCCGGCTACATGACCGCGCATTTCGGCAAGTGGCACGTCGGCCGCACGGATCCCTCCAAGCACGGCTACGAGGAAAGCACCGGTGCCACGTCCAACGACGGCCCCGACCACACGGCCAATCCCAATCCCAAGCAGGCCTATGCCAGCGCCGAACGCGGCATCGACTTCATGGCCCGCGCGGTGAAGGCCGGCAAACCGTTCTACCTTCAGATCGCGCAATACGCCGGCAAAAGCGCGCTCGATTCCAAACCGGAGACGATGGCCGCGGTCCAGAAACGGCTGGGCGGCCGGGATCTTCCAATCCTCGGTTTGGCCGCCGTGGCCGAGGATGGCGACATCACCTACGGGCTATTATTGAAGAAGCTCGATGAGCTGGGCATCGCCGGGAACACCTACGTGATCTACACGACCGACCACGGAACGCCGGGCCGCAATCCGCCTTTCGCGGGTGGCAAGGGCACGGTCGATGAAGGCGGCCTGCGCGTCCCGATGGTGATCAAAGGCCCCGGCATCGCACCCGGAACGTTCGCACGGCAACGCGCCACCGGTGTGGACTTGTTCCCGACCATCGCAGAGTTGGCCGGAGTGGACTGGTCTTCGGTGAAGGGCGTCGAAGGCGGGAGCTTGGCGCCGATTCTCAAAGCCAAAGGCGAAGGCTCCGTGAAACGCCCGCGCGACGAGTTCGTGGTTCACTTCCCGCACTACGACAAGGACGTCGTCGGCCCGGCTTCGGCGATCTACCTCGGAGACTTCAAACTCGTCCGCATCTACGAAACCGGGGAGCGCAGGCTCTACGACATCGCCAAGGACAGTGGCGAACGGAGCGATCTCGCCAAACAGATGCCGCAGAAGGTCTCGGAACTGGACCAGCGATTGACCGATTACCTAAAGGCCGTCGGCGCGGCGATGCCGTCGATCAAAGCGAACCCCGTTTCAACACGTCCTGCATCTGCCGTTTCCCTACCCACAAAACGGTCGCTGCGAATGGCAAGTAGTCCAAGTTCCGCACAGGGTCAGTGATGTTGTAAGTGCTCTCCGGCTGGGGTGGTGCGGAGCTGGAACTTGGGTGCGGCGAGGGGTTCAGTGGAGCTGGCGCCTTCACGGATGAGGTGGAACCGGTTCATCGCGACATTGGTAATGGTCTGCGTGATTCCGCTGGCCGGCCAACGGATTTCGACCCGCTCGATCGCTATAGCCTGGCCCAGTCCGATCTCACGGCGGAGCGGATTGGCGCCAAAGCTTCCGCCGGAGTTCACGGTGCGGTGGATTTCGCGCGGGCCTTCGGACGTCGAGACCACGACTCGGACCCGGGCTCCGATGGCGGAGCGGTTCGATTTCACGCCTTCGAGCTTCAGGGTGACCCAGTTGTTGGAGTGGCCGGGGTTCTTGTAGAGCACGTTGCGGTAGACGTCGCCGCTGACCGCGCCACCCATGTTTTCGAAGACGTCCTGATCGCCGTCGTTGTTGATGTCGGCGAAGACCACGGCATGCCCCTTCTGCAGATGGCCGAAGCCGCCCGAAGTGGTCACGTCCTGGAACTTTTTCCCCGCGTCGTTCCGGAACATCCGGTTCGGAATCAGCGTGGCGAGATCGGGGTCGCCCGTGCCGAGGTAGAAGTCGAGGAAACCGTCGTTGTCGAGGTCGCCGAAGTTTGAACCCATCGCATGGAGCACTTGGTAGACGCCGGTTTCGCGGCTGACGTCCTTGAAGGTGCCGTCCCGGTTGTTGTGGTAGAGACGGGCCTTCTCGGCGCGGTTCGGCAGGCCGAGATAGTCCGCGCAGACGTCGCCGACATCCGTGATGCGGTAGCCGCTGACGAAGAGGTCTTCCCAGCCGTCGTTGTCATAGTCGAAAAACCAGGCGGGGAAACTGTCCGTCGGCTCGGTCACGCGGGCGGCGCCGGCGACGCTGGTGAATCGGAGGGCTGGTTTGCCGGATGCATCCGTGCCCGACGTGCCTTCGTTGCGGAAGAGCACGTTCCCGCGTTTCAGCATCGAGAGGTAGAGGTCGGTGCGTCCGTCGTTGTTGTAGTCCCCGGCGGCGACTCCTTTGACACAGCCCGTGAAAGCGACGCCGGCCGTGGGCGCGATGTCGGTGAACGTGCCGTCATGGTTGTTTCGGAAGAGTTGGCAGGGGTGGGCATCGGCGCCGGTGGATTCGTTGCCGATGAAGAGGTCGACCCAGCCATCGTTGTCGAAATCAGCCCAGACGGCGGTCTGGGACGGGGCCACGGAC